>NZ_JBEXPR010000004.1:48134-348882 GCF_040612135.1 Streptomyces sp. NPDC006458
CACGGACTTGGGGTGGGCCGGGATGCCGGTGCCGTCCGCGGACTTGGGGTGGGCCGGGATACCGGCGCCGTCCACGGACTTGGGGTGGGCCGGGATGCCGGTGCCGTCCGCGGACTTGGGGTGGGCCGGGATACCGGCGCCGTCCACGGACTTGGGGTGGGCCGGGATTGCGAGGCCGTCCGCGGGCCTTACGTAGGCCGGGACGTCGTCACCGAGGCCGAGCAGGTCCCGGCCGAGCACGGCCAGTTGACCGGGTGCGGCGGCCGGAGCCGGTCCCGGCACCCAGTCGAGCCGCAACAGCCCGTCGCGGCCCCGGCTCGCGGCGAGGCGGTCGGCGGGGACCCGCTCCCAGGTGACGGCGTCCACGGAGAGCACCGGCAGGCCGTCCGCGTCCGCGAGGATCAGCGTCGAGCCGTTTCCCGGTGCGGGCGCGATCCGCACCCGCACCGCGCGGGCACCGGTGGTGTGGGCGCACACACCCTTCCAGGCCGCGGGCAGCATCGGCTCCTGTCCGGGCCGTTCCATCAGGTCCAGGTGCAGGGCGGCGTCCAACAGCGCCGGATGGAGCACGAACTCCTCGCCCTCGCCCGCGGTGGCCTCGTCCAGGGCCACCTCGGCGAACAGCTCCTCACCGCGGCGCCAGGCGGCCGTGACGCCCTGGTGGAGGGGACCGTAGCCGTGACCACGGCTCAGCAGGCGGTCGTACCCCTCCTCGATGTCGAGGGGCTGCGCACCCGGCGGCGGCCAGGCGCCCGTCTCAGCCGGCGGTTCGACGGGGCCGGCGGCGAGCACCCCCGTCGCGTGGCTGGTCCACGGCTGCTCGGGGTCGTCGGGCCGGGAGTGGATCGTCAGCGTCCGCCGCCCGTCGTCGTCCGGTGCGCCCAGCCGCAGCCGGAGGGCGAGCCCTCCTTGTCCGGGTAGAACCAGCGGCTCCTGGGCCGACAGGTCGAGCAGGAGCGGGCAGCCCGCCTGCTCGCCCGCCGCGAGCGCCAGCTCGACGAGACCGGCACCGGGGAACACCGTGCTGTCGAGCAGCTCGTGCTCCCCCAGCCAGGGCCGCAGCTCGCGGGACAGCCGTCCGGTGAGCAGGATCTCCGCGCTGTCGGGGCTCGGTACGGACGCGCGCAGGAACGGGTGGGCGACCGTGTCCAGCCCGGCACCGGACACCACTCCGTCGGACGTGGGCGCGTTCAGCCAGTAGCGCCGCCGCTGGAAGGCGTACGTGGGCAGGTCGACGCGGCATGCGCCCGTACCGGCGTAGAAGGCCGCCCAGT
This sequence comes from Streptomyces sp. NPDC006458, assembly GCF_040612135.1. Taxonomy (NCBI): domain Bacteria; kingdom Bacillati; phylum Actinomycetota; class Actinomycetes; order Kitasatosporales; family Streptomycetaceae; genus Streptomyces; species Streptomyces sp. NPDC006458. Next base: position 49,409 of record NZ_JBEXPR010000004.1, read on the forward strand.
CCACGGCCGCACCGCTGGCGTGCAGTTGGGCGACGGCGGTGACCACGGTGACCGGCTCGGGGCGGTTGCGGCGTCCGGCCGCCGCGAGTACGACGTGCTCGGCGTCGACGCTCTGCCGCGCGGCCCCGGTCAGCACCGCGTCCGGGCCCAGCTCCAGGTATCGGGTGACGCCCTGCGTGTCCAGGAACCGCACGGCGTCGGCGAACCGGACGGCTTCGCGGACCTGGCGCACCCAGTACTCCGGGTCCGTCCACTCCGTGGCCGGTTCACCGGTCACCGTGGAAACGACCGCGAGACGCGGCTGTTCGTAGGTGAGCTGCTCGGCGATCTTGCGGAAGTCCGCGAGCATCGGCTCCATCAGCGGCGAGTGGAAGGCGTGGGACACAGCCAGTCGCGTCGTCCTGCGGCCCTCGGCGTCCAGACGGGCCGCGATCGGCATGACCGCGTCCTCGGCCCCGGAGATCACCACCGCCTGCGGGCCGTTGACCGAGGCGATGCCCACCTCGTCGGAGAGCAGCGGACGTACCTCGTCCTCGCTCGCCCGCACCGCGACCATCGCACCACCGGCGGGCAGGCATTGCATCAACCGGCCTCTTGCCGCGACGAGTTGGGCGGCATCGGGCAGGGACAGCACCCCGCCGACGTGGGCAGCGGCGAGTTCGCCCACGGAGTGGCCGGCCAGGAAGTCAGGGCTGAGCCCCCAGGACTCCACCAGCCGGAACAGCGCCACCTCGTACGCGAACAACGCGGGCTGCGCGTACCCGGTCCGGTTCAGCAGCTCCTGGTCCTCGCCCCACATGACATCCCGCAGTGGACGGTCCAGGTGGGCGTCCAGCTCCGCGGCCACCGCGTCGAACGCGGCGGCGAACGCCGGGTACGCGGCGTGCAGTTCACGTCCCATCCCCAGAAGCTGGGCACCCTGGCCGGTGAACAGGAACGCCGAGCGGCCGGTACGACGCGCGGTGCCCAGCACGACGGACGGGTCGGAGGCGCCCTCGGCCAGCGCGGTCAGCCCACGCCGCAGTTCAGCCAGGTCGGCGCCGACGACCACGGCACGGTGCTCGAATCCCGCCCGGGAGGTCGCCAGCGAGTAGGCCACGTCCAGCACCTCGTGCTCGGCGGCGAGCGGGAACAGGTTCCGGGCCTGAGCGGTCAGCGCTGTCGGCGTCTTCCCGGACAGCACCCACGGAACGACCGGCAGCGAGACCGGCTCGTCGTCGGCTGCCCCGTCCTGGTCGCTCCGATCGCCCTGATCGCCCGCCGGAGCCTCCTCCACGATCACATGCGCGTTGGTCCCGCTCATGCCGAACGAGGAGACGCCCGCCCGGCGCGGACGCCCCCGGTCCGGCCAGGCGACCGGTTCGGTGAGCAGCTCGACGGCGCCCTCCGACCAGTCGACGTGCGGTGAGGGCTCGTCGATGTGCAGTGTCTTGGGCAGCCGGCCGTGCTCGATGGCCTTGACCATCTTGATGATGCCCGCGGTGCCCGCCGCGGCCTGCGCGTGGCCGATGTTGGACTTGACCGAGCCGAGCCACAGCGGATGGCCCTCGGGGCGGTCCTGGCCGTAGGTGGCGAGCAGGGCCTGCGCCTCGATCGGGTCACCCAGCCGCGTTCCCGTACCGTGCGCCTCCACCGCGTCCACCTCGGCGGTGGACAGACCCGCGTCGGCCAGCGCCTGGCGGATGACCCGCTGCTGTGACGGTCCGTTGGGGGCCGTGAGACTGCTGGACGCGCCGTCCTGGTTCACGGCGGAGCCGCGGATCACGGCGAGCACCCGGTGCCCGTTGCGCCGGGCGTCCGACAGCCGCTCCAGCAGCAGCATCGCGGAGCCCTCGGAGCACGCGACTCCGTCCGCGGCCGCCGCGAACGACCTCGACCTGCCGTCGGAGGCGAGCCCGCGCTGCTCGCTGAAGTACACGAACATGTCGGGGGTGGACATGACCGTCACACCGCCGGCGAGCGCGAGGCCGCAGTCGCCGCGACGCAGTGCCTGGGCGGCCCAGTGAAGCGCCACGAGTGACGACGAGCAGGCCGTGTCGACGCTGACGGCCGGGCCCTCCAGACCCAGCGTGTACGCGACTCTGCCGGAGACGAGGCTGCCGCCGCTGGAGCTTGCGGCGGCACGGCCCATCGCGTAATCGTGGTACATCACTCCGGCGAAGACACCGGTCGGGCTGCCCTTCAGCGACGCCGGATCGATCCCGGCCCGCTCGAACGCCTCCCAGGAGACCTCCAGGAGGAGCCTCTGCTGCGGGTCCATCCCCAGCGATTCGTTCGGGGCGATGCCGAAGAAGTCGCCGTCGAAGTCCGCGGCGCCCTGGAGGAAGCCGCCCTGACGCGCGTATGTCCTGCCGGGCTTGCCCGGCTCCGGGTCGTACACGCCCTCGTCCCAGCCGCGGTCGGACGGGAACTCCGAGATGGCGTCCACGCCGTCCGCGACGAGACGCCACAGATCCTCCGGTGAATTCACACCGCCCGGATACCGGCATGCCATTCCGATGACGGCAATCGGTTCGCCGGCCTGCCGCTCATGCTCGGCGAGCCGTTTCCGAGCGTCACGCAAATCGGCAGTGGCTCTTTTCAGGTATTCGAGAAGCCTCTGCTCGTTGTTCACCGAGGTCCACTCCTCACGGTCAAGGATCTGTGACGGCCGGCGGCCGCGGAAGGTCGGAGAGTTCGGGAATGGATTTCTCGGCGTCGAGCCCCTCCAGTCGAAGTTTCACTGGACCGGCGCCCGGAGGGCAGAGACCTCAGCCCTTTCAGGAGGCTACTGACCACCCCTGGGAGGGCCAACCCTTATCGGACCCCAGTCACCCCTAGTCGGACTGCTGGGGTCCGGAGAAACAGCTGGTCAAAAGCGATGTGTCCGGCACCGGCGGGCTCGCCGCCCGCTCACTGGGCGGGGGTCTCCAGTTCACCGTCCAGGACGTCGAACAGTTCGTCCGCCGTCATCTCGCTCAGGTCGGTTCCGGTGGCATTTTCCGCGATCCCGTCGGCGATGCCGTCCGGCTCACGGTGACTGCTGACCCAGGTCGCCGTCAACGCCCGCAGTCTGTTCGCGATCCGGTCGCGCTCCTTTGCGTCGGGGTTCGCTCTCGTCAGCAGCGACTCCAGTGCGGCAAGTTCGGTATCGACCGCCGTGAGAGAGATCGACGTACTGTCGGCCGGACCCAGCAACCCGTGAATATGGTCGGCGACGGCACCGGCGAACGGATAGTCGAACACGAGTGTCGCGGGCAGCCGCAGCCCGGTGACCTGGTTGAGCTGATTGCGCAGTTCGATGGCCGACAGCGAGTCGAAGCCCAACTCGCCGAAGGCGCGGTCGGGTTCGACGTCGTCCCCGGACGCATGCCCCAGGACGCCCGCGACGTGTGCACGGACGGTGTCCAGCACGACTCGGGCGCGCTCGTCGTCTCCGAGCCCGGCGAGCCGCTGCCGCAACGCCTCGGCCTCCGCCCGCCCGGTGTCCGCCGCCCTTCTCCGCATCGCGGGCACCAACCCCCGCAACAGGGCGGGCACTTCGTCGGTACGGTCACGCAGGGCCGCGGTGTCCACCCGCAAGGGAACGAGAGCCGCCGGCCCCGCCGAGAGGGAGGTGTCGAACAAGCGCAGGGCCTCCTGCTCCGAGAGCGCCGGGGTGCCCGAACGCCGCAGACGTTCCAGGTCGGCCTCGCCCAGTTCAGCGGCCAGGCCGGTGTTCACGTCCCACAGGCCGTACGCCATCGACGTCGCGGGCAACCCCGAGGCCCGGCGTTGCTGCGCCAGCGCGTCCAGGAAGACGTTCGCCGCGGCGTAACTGCCCTGGCCCGCCGCCATCACCAGACCACCGGCCGAGGAGAACATCACGAAAGCCGTCAGATCGAGATCGCGCGTCAGCTCGTGAAGATGCCACGCCGCGTCCGCCTTCGGTGCCAGCACGGCACCGAACCGCTCCGGCGTCAGCGCCCCCACCAGGCCGTTGTCCGCCACACCCGCCACATGCACCACACCCCGCAGAGGATGCTCCGCCGGGACCCTGGCCAGCACAGCTTCCAGAGCCACACGGTCCGACACGTCGCACGCCGCGACCGTGACCTCGGCGCCCAGCGCGGCCAGTTCGTCCCGCAGTTCCGCGGCGCCCGGCGCGTCCGGGCCACGACGGCTGGTCAGCACCAGATGACGCACTCCGTGCTCCGCCACCAGATGCCGGGCCACCAGCGCGCCGAGACCACCGGTACCGCCCGTGACCAGCACCGTGCCGCCGGCGTCCCACAGCTCCGTCTCCGGTGCCGCAGCGCCGACGCGCACCAGCCGCGGCACGAACACCTGCCCGGCACGGACCGCCAACTCGGGCTCACCCGACGCCAGCGCCGCGCCGAGACCGGTGCAGGTGGCCGTCGGCTCGTCACTGTCCACCAGGACGAACCGGCCCGGGTTCTCCGCCTGCGCCGCCCGCACCAGACCCCACACCGGAGCCTGTGCCACGTCCACCGACTCCCCGTCCGCGACGGCCACGGCGGCCCGCGTCACCACCGCGAGCGTCGCGTCCGCGAACCGCTCATCGGCCAGCCAGTCCTGCACCGCATCGAGCACACGCCGGATGGTCTCGCGAACCGTAACCGGGACGTCGTTCGTGCCGCCGGAATCATCGGCACACTCGAAGACCACGGTCCCCGACACCGCTCCCTCGGCGGGCAGTTGATCCCACGCGGTCCACTCCGTCGCCGCGCCGCTCACCTGCGGAACATTCCACTCGACGCGGAACAGCGAGTCATCCGCGTCCCGACTCAACTGCTCCGCGGACACCGGACGCGAGACCAGGGTCTCCACGGACAGCACCGGGTCGCCGTTCCGGTCGGAGACGAGCAGCGCGATTCCGTCCGACTGGGCCGCCGGAGCGATATGGACCCGTACCGCCGAGGCGCCTGAGGCGTGCAGTTCGACTCCGTTCCACGCGAACGGCAGCATCGTCTTGCCGCCGCTGTCCCGCTCGGGAACGCCCAGCAGAACGGCGTGCAGGGCGGCGTCGAGCAGAGCAGGGTGCATCCCGAACCGGCCCGCCTCCTCATGCGCCGACTCCGGTAGCGCGACCTCGGCGAAGAGCTCGTCGCCGCGCCGCCAGACCCGCTGCAGACCCTGGAAGACGGGCCCGTACACGTACCCCAGCCCGGCCAGCCGCTCGTAGGCACCTTCCACATCCACCACATCCGCACCCGCCGGCGGCCACTCACCGACATCGGCGGTCGCCGTGGCGGGGGTCCGCGGCCCCGATGTGAGCACGCCCTCCGCATGCAGCGTCCAGGCGCTGTCCGGCTGACCCTCCGCTCGCGAGTGCACCGTCACCGTGCGGCGCCCGGACTCGTCCGCGGCCCCGACGACGACCTGCACCTGCGCGCCGCCGTGCCGGGCCAGCACCAGCGGGGCCCGCAGGGTCAGCTCCTCCAGTACGTCACACCCCACCTGGTCCCCCGCATGGACCGCCAGCTCCACAAAGCCCGTCCCGGGGAGCAGCACACTGCCCAGCACTTCATGATCACCGATCCAGGCGTGCCCTGCCAGCGACAGTCGCGCGGTGAACGTCACCGCATCCGAGTCCATCACCGGCACCGCAGCGGCCAGCACCGGGTGATCCAGGGCCATCTGGCCGACCGCCGAGGCGTCCGTAATCGGCTTGACCGGCTCCACCCAATAGCGCTCCCGCTGGAAGGCGTACGTGGGCAGTTCGACGCGGCGGGCGCCGGTTCCGGCGAAGAACGCCGCCCAGTCGACGGCCACGCCGTGCGAGTGCAGCTGAGCCAGAGCGGTGACCAGGGATTCCGGCTCCGGTCGGCTACGGCGCGACGCCGCCGCCAGCATCGCCTGCTCGCCGGTGACCGACTGCTGAGCCAGTCCCGTCAGCACGGCGTCCGGGCCCAACTCCAGGAACCTGCTGACTCCTTCGGCCTCCAGGGAGCTGACCGCGTCCGAGAAGCGAACAGCGTCCCGGACCTGGCGCACCCAGTACTCCGGGTCCGTCAACTCCGTGGCCGGGGCGCCCGTCACCGTCGACACGACCGGTATGCGCGGCTGCTCGTAGGCGAGTTGCCCGGCCACCTTGCGGAAGTCCGCGAGCATCGGCTCCATCAGAGGCGAGTGGAAGGCGTGGGAGACCGCGAGTCGGGTCGTCCTCCGCCCCTCGCCATCGAGGCGGGCAGCGATCCGCATGACCGCGTCCTCGGCCCCTGAGACCACCACCGCCCGGGGGCCGTTGACCGCCGCGACACCCACCCCGTCGGTGAGCAGGGGACGCACCTCGTCCTCGGTCGCCTGCACCGCCACCATCGCACCACCGGCGGGCAGCGCCTGCATCAGCCGGCACCGCGCCGCCACCAGCATCGCGGCGTCAGACAGGGACAGCACCCCGGCGACATGCGCGGCAGCCAGCTCCCCGATGGAGTGCCCGGTCACGAAGTCCGGCCGCACACCCCACGACTCCACCAGCCGGAACAACGCCACCTCGAACGCGAACAACGCAGGCTGCGCGTACCCGGTCCGGTTCAGCAGCTCCTGGTCCTCACCCCACACGACATCCCGCAGCGGACGGTCGAGGTGGGCGTCCAGCTCCGCCACCACGGCATCGAAAGCCGCAGCGAAGACCGGGAAGGCCGCGTGCAGTTCACGCCCCATCCCCAGTCGCTGCGCCCCCTGCCCCGTGAACAGGAACGCCGACCGGCCCGTACGACGCGCCGTGCCCAGCACCAACCCCCGGTTCGACTCACCGGCCGCCAACGCGTCCAACCCACGCCGCAGTTCGTCCAGGTCGGTGCCGACGACCGCGGCGCGATACTCGAAGCCCGCGCGGGAGGTCGCCAGCGAGTACGCCACGTCCAGCATGTCGTGCTCGGACTGGAGCAGCAGCTTCCGGGCCTGATCCGCCAGCGCGGCCGGCGTCCTGCCCGACAGCACCCAGGGAATCACGGGCAGCCGGACTTCGGCTGCCGGGGCCTCGACCTCGGCCGGGACCGCCTCGACGATCACATGCGCGTTGGTGCCGCTCAGACCGAACGAGGAGATGCCCGCCCGGCGCGGACGGTCACGCTCCGGCCAGACGACCGCCTCCGTCAGCAGCGCGACATTGCCCTCACTCCAGTCCACCTGCGCGCTCGGCTCGTCGACGTGCAGCGTCCGCGGCAACACACCATGCCGCATCGCCATCACCATCTTGATGATCCCCGCCACACCGGCCGCCGCCTGGGTGTGACCCATGTTCGACTTGATCGACCCCAGCCACAGCGGCTGATCGTCCGGCCGGTCCTGGCCGTACGTCGCGAGCAGCGCCTGCGCCTCGATCGGATCGCCCAGGACCGTCCCGGTGCCATGCGCCTCGACCGCGTCCACGTCGGCGCTGGAGAGACCCGCGTTGGCCAGCGCCTGCCGGATCACCCGTCGCTGGGCGGGGCCGTTCGGGGCCGTGAGGCCGTTCGACGCGCCGTCCTGGTTCACGGCGCTGCCCGGTACGACCGCCAGCACCGGGTGCCCGTTGCGCCGGGCGTCGGACAGCCGCTCCAGCAGCAGCACACCGGCACCCTCGCCCCAGCCGGTGCCACTCGCGGACGTGGCGAACGACCTGCAGCGGCCATCGGGGGCAAGGCCCCGCTGCTCGCTGAAGTACACCAGGGTGTCGGGGGTTCCCATCACGGTCACGCCACCGGCCAGGGCGAGCGAGCACTCGCCCGACCGCAGCGCCTGCGCCGCAAGGTGGAGCGAGACGAGCGACGACGAGCACGCCGTATCGACCGTGAGCGCTGGTCCTTCCAGGCCCAGGGTGTAGGCGACGCGGCCGGAGACGAAGCTGCCCGCGCTGCCGCCACCGCCGTAGTCGTGGTACATCACGCCCGCGAAAACACCCGTCGAGCTGCCCTTCAGCGAGGCCAGATCGATACCGGCCCGCTCGAACGCCTCCCAGGACGTCTCCAGCAGCAGCCGCTGCTGCGGGTCCATCACCAGCGCCTCACGCGGTGCGATCCCGAAGAAGTCGCTGTCGAACTCAGCGGCGTCGTGGAGGAAGCCGCCCGCCCGGGTGTACGTCTTGCCGGGCTTGCCGAACTCCGGGTCGTACACGTTCTCGTCCCAGCCGCGGTCGGCGGGGAGGTCCGAGATCGCGTCGACGCCGTCGGCGACCAGCCGCCACAGGTCCTCAGGCGTGGCCACCCCACCGGGATAGCGGCACGCCATGGCGACGATCGCGATCGGGTCGGCCTCCCAGTCATCTCGTACCGCGTTCCGTGCGACGGGTGCGGCGATGATGTCCTCGGCGCCGTCCAGGAGTACAAGAACGTGGTCGGCGACAGCCTGGGCCGTGGGCTGATCGAACACGAGCGTCGCTGGCAGGCGCAGCCCGGTCGCCGTGTTCAACGCGTTCCGCAACTCCACCGCGGCCAGCGAGTCGAACCCCAGCTCCTCGAACGCCCGATCCGGCTCGATGGCATCGGCGGAGGCGTGTCCGAGCACCGCGGCCACTTGGCGGCGTACGAGATCGAGCACGAGGCGGCCGCGTTCGGCCATGTCCAGGCCTGCCAGCTCCCGGCCCAGCCCGCTCCCTCCCCCACTCGCCGCGGCTCGCGCGAGGCGTCGGCCGGGCACCAGCCCCCGCAACAGCGCCGGGACCTCCCCACCACGCTCACCCAGCACCGACACATCCACCCGCACCGGCACCACCGCCGCAAGACCGGACCCCACCCCGGCATCGAACAGACCCAGACCCTCCGAAGCCGACAACGCAGGCATCCCCGCCCGCCGCATCCGCTCCCCGTCCACCACGGACAACCCCGCACCAAGCCCCGCATCAACCGCCCACAACCCGAACGCCATCGACGTCGCAGGCAACCCCAGCGCCTGACGCTCAAGCGCCAACGCGTCCAGGAACGCGTTCGCCGCCGCATAGTTCGCCTGCCCCGTCGACCCCAACGTCCCCGCCAGCGAAGAGAACAGCACGAAAGCACCCAGATCGAGATCACGCGTCAGCTCATGCAGATGCCACGCCGCATCCGCCTTCGGCGTCAGCACCGCATCCATCTCATCAGAACCCAGCGACGACACCAGACCATCCCGCAGCACACCAGCCGCATGCACCACACCCCGCAACGGATGCACGGACGAGACACCCGCAAGCAGCCCGGCCAGCGCCTCACGATCGGCGACGTCACACGCCGCGACCGTGACCTCGGCACCCAACTCGGCAAGTTCGGCCCGTAGTTCGGCTGCGCCCGGAGCGTCCGGACCGCGACGGCTGGTCAGCACCAGGTGCCGCACTCCGTGCTCCGTCACCAGGTGCCGGGCCACCAGCGCGCCCAGACCACCCGTGCCGCCGGTGATCAGCACGGTGCCGTCGGTGTCCCACAGCTCCGTCTCCGGTGCCGCAGCCCCGACGCGCACCAGCCGGGGCACGAACACCCGCCCCTCACGGACCGCCAGCTCGGGCTCACCGGACGCCAGCGCCGCACCCAGACCGGTGAACGACCCCGCCGGTCCGTCGCTGTCCAGCAGCACGAAACGGCCCGGATTCTCCGCCTGCGCCGCCCGCACCAGACCCCACACCGGAGCCTGCACCACATCCACCGGCGCACCGTCCGACACAGCCACCGCGCCCCGCGTCACCACCACCAGCGTCGCACCCGCGAACCGCTCGTCAGCCAGCCACTCCCGCACCACTCCCAGGACCCGATGCGTCATGCCGCGTACCGCAGCCGGAACGTCCTCCACCGCACCGGGGTTGCACTCAAAGACCACCGTCCCCGACGCCGCTCCCTGGGCAGGCAGTTGATCCCACCCGCTCCACTCCGCCGCGCCAGAATCCTCGCCCGGCAACGCATTCCACGCGATACGGAACAACGACTCCTCACCCGGCGCGTTCAGCTGCCCGGCCGACACCGGACGGCCGACCACCGAGCCGACCGACACCACCGGCCGACCCATACCGTCCGCCGCTTCCAGTGTCAGACTGCCTTGCTGCGCGCCAGGCGAGACACGCACCCGCAAGGCCGAAGCCCCTGTCGCGTGCATCACCACTCTGTTCCAGGCGAACGGCAGTACGGGTTCACCGCCCTCCGTGCCACCGACCAGCGCCACATGCATCGCCGCGTCCAACAGCGCCGGATGAATGCCGAACCCCTGCGCCTCCCCGTGCTCCGACTCCGGAAGCGCGACCTCGGCGAACAGCTCATCCCCACGCCGCCACGCCCGCTCAAGCCCCTGGAACACCGGCCCATAGCGGTAACCCAGTCCGGCCAGACCCTCGTAGGCCCCCTCCACAACCACCGGCTCCGCACCCACCGGCGGCCACTGCGACAACTCGAACGACGCCACCGACCCGCCCGGCGCCAGCACACCCTCCGCGTGCAACACCCACAGACCGTCCGACCGGTCCTCCGCACGCGCATGCACGCTCACCGTCCGCCGACCCGACCCGTCCGCGGCACCCACCACCACCTGGACCTGCACACCACCCGACTCCGGCAGCAGCAAGGGAGCCCGCAGCGCCAGCTCCTCCAGCACCCCACAGCCCACCCGGTCTCCCGCCCAGGCCGCCAGCTCCACAAATCCCGTACCCGGCAGCAGCACACGCCCCAGCACCGCGTGATCGGCGATCCACCCCTGCGCGCCCACCGCCACCCGGCCCGTGAACGTCACACCGTCCGAATCCGGCGAGGGCACCACAGCACCCAACAACGGATGCCCGGCAGACACCAGGCCGACGCCCTCCGCTTCGCCCCCGGCAGAGGGCGCGTTCATCCAGAAACGCTGCCGCTGGAAGGCATAGGTCGGCAGTTCGACGCGGCGGGCCCCGGTCCCGGCGAAGAACGCCTCCCAGTCCACTGCCGCACCCTGCGCGTACAGGCCCGCCAGCGCGGTGAGGAGGGTGTCCGGCTCCGAACGGTTACGCCGCGACGCCGCGAACAGCACCGCGTCCTCGGACTTCACGCTCTGGCGGGCCATCCCGGTCAGCACCCCGTCCGGGCCCAACTCCAGGAACTGGCTGACTCCTTCGGCCTCCAGCGTGCGCACCGCGTCCGCGAACCGGACCGCCTCCCGGACCTGGCGCACCCAGTACTCCGGGTCCGCCCACTCCGTGGCCGCGACGCCAGTCACCGTGGACACAACCGGTATGCGCGGCTGCTCGTAGGCGAGTTGCCCGGCCACCTCACGGAACTCCGCGAGCATCGGCTCCATCAGAGGCGAGTGGAAGGCGTGCGAGACCGCGAGTCGCGTCGCCTTCCGTCCCTCGGCCTCCAGATGGGCCGCGATCCGCATGACCGCGTCCTCGGCTCCGGAGATCACCACCGCCTGAGGGCCGTTGACCGCCGCGACACCCACCTCGTCGGTGAGCAGCGGCCGTACCTCCTCCTCACTCGCCTGCACCGCGACCATCGCACCGCCGGCGGGCAGCGCCTGCATCAGCCGGCCCCGCGCCGCCACCAGCATCGCCGCGTCAGACAGGGACAGCACCCCGGCCACGTGCGCGGCGGCGAGTTCACCGATGGAGTGCCCGGCCACGAAGTCCGGCCGCACACCCCACGACTCCACCAACCGGAACAACGCCACCTCGAACGCGAACAACGCGGGCTGCGCGTACCCGGTCCGGTTCAGCAGTTCCTCGTCCTCGCCCCAGACCACCTCGGACAGCGGACGGTCCAGGTGTCTGTCCAGTTCCCCGGCCACGGCGTCGTAGGCGGCGGCGAACGCCGGGTACGCGGCGTGCAGTTCACGCCCCATCCCCAGTCGCTGCGCCCCCTGTCCGGTGAACAGGAACGCCGACCTGCCCGTACGACGCGCCGTACCCAGCACCACACCCGGGTCCGACTCACCGGACGAGAGTGCCGTCAACCCACGCCGCAAATCGTCAAGGTCCCTGCCGACGACCACCGCGCGGTTCTCGAAGCCCGCGCGGGAGGTCGCCAGCGAGTAGGCCACGTCCAGCACATCGTGCTCAGCAGTGACCGGAAGCAGGCTCCGGGCCTGAGCGGTCAGCGCGGCCGGTGTCCTGCCCGAAAGCACCCAGGGAACGACCGGCACCGACACCGGCACCGGTTCCTCGGCCACGGCCTCAGCCTCCGCCAGGACCGCCTCGACGATCACATGGGCGTTGGTGCCGCTCAGGCCGAACGAGGAGATGCCCGCCCGGCGCGGACGGTCACGCTCCGGCCAGACGACAGCCTCGGTCAGCAGCGCTACATTGCCCTCGCTCCAGTCCACCTGCGCGCTCGGCTCGTCGACATGCAGCGTCCGCGGCAGCACACCGTGCCGCATCGCCATCACCATCTTGATGATCCCCGCCGCACCGGCCGCCGCCTGGGTGTGACCCATGTTCGACTTGATCGACCCCAGCCACAGCGGCTCGTCCTCGGGCCGGTCCTGGCCGTACGTCGCGAGCAGCGCCTGCGCCTCGATCGGATCACCCAGCCGCGTACCCGTACCGTGCGCCTCGACCGCGTCCACATCGGCACTCGACAGACCCGCGTTCGCCAACGCCTGCCGGATCACCCGACGCTGCGACGGACCGTTCGGAGCCGTCAGACCATTCGACGCACCGTCCTGATTCACCGCGCTGCCCCGCACCACCGCAAGCACCGGATGCCCATGACGCCGCGCATCCGACAAACGCTCCAGCAACAGCACACCAGCACCCTCGCCCCACGCAACCCCGTCCGCGGCATCCGCGAACGACTTGCAGCGGCCGTCGGCGGCGAGTCCGCGCTGCTCGCTGAAGTACACGAGGGTGTCGGGGGTTCCCATCACGGTCACGCCACCGGCCAGGGCGAGCGAGCACTCTCCCGAACGCAGCGCCTGCGCCGCAAGGTGGAGCGAGACGAGCGACGACGAGCACGCGGTGTCCACCGTCAGGGCGGGACCTTCCAGGCCCAGCGTGTAGGCCACCCGGCCGGAGACGAAGCTGCCCGCGCTGCCACCGCCGTAGTCGTGGTACATCACGCCCGCGAAGACACCCGTCGAGCTGCCCTTCAGCGAGGCGGGATCGATCCCGGCCCGCTCCAGGGCCTCCCACGACGTCTCCAGCAGCAGCCGCTGCTGCGGGTCCATCACCAGCGCCTCACGTGGCGAGATCGCGAAGAAGTCGTTGTCGAACTCGTCGGCGTCGTGGAGGAAACCGCCCTCACGGCTGTAGCTCTTGCCCGGCGTGCCGGGCTGGGGGTCGTAGATGCCGGGGTCCCAGCCCCGGTTTCCGGGAAGCTCCGTAACGGCGTCGACGCCGTCGGCGACCAGCCGCCACAGGTCCTCCGGCGTGGCCACCCCGCCCGGGAAGCGGCAGGCCATCGAGACGATGACGATGGGGTCGGCGTCGACGTCGGCTCGTCGGTCGGCGGGTGCGGCGCTGGTGTCCTCGGCGCCGTCGAGAAGGGCGAGGATGTGGTCGGTGACCGCCTGGGCCGTCGGCTGATCGAATATCAGCGTCGCCGGCAGGCGCAGCCCGGTCGCCGTGTTCAACGCGTTCCGCAACTCCACCGCGGCCAGCGAGTCGAACCCCAGCTCCTCGAACGCCCGATCCGGCTCGATGGCATCGGCGGAGGCGTGTCCGAGCACCGCGGCCACTTGGCCCCGCACCAACTCCAGCACCGCTCGGCCGCGCTCGCCCTCCGACAACCCGGCCAGTCGAGCCCGCAACACCGGCGCATTCACTGCCCCGGCTCGCGCGAGGCGTCGGCCGGGCACCAGCCCCCGCAACAGCGCCGGGACCCCCTCACCACGCTCGCCCAGCACCGACACATCCACCCGCACCGGCACCACCGCCGCAAGACCGGACCCCACCCCGGCATCGAACAGACCCAGACCCTCCGAAGCCGACAACGCAGGCATCCCCGCCCGCCGCATCCGCTCACCGTCCACAGCGGACAACCCCGCACCAAGCCCCGCATCCACCGCCCACAACCCGAACGCCATCGACGTCGCAGGCAACCCCAGCGCCTGACGCTCAAGCGCCAACGCGTCCAGGAACGCGTTCGCCGCCGCATAGTTCGCCTGCCCCGTCGACCCCAACGTCCCCGCCAGCGACGAGAACAGCACGAAAGTACCCAGATCGAGGTCACGCGTCAGCTCGTGCAGATGCCACGCCGCATCCGCCTTCGGCGCCAGCACCGCATCCATCTCATCAGAACCCAGCGACGACACCAGACCATCCCGCAGCACACCAGCCGCATGCACCACACCCCGCAACGGATGCACGGACGAGACACCCGCAAGCAGCCCCGCCAGCGCCTCACGATCAGCGACGTCACACGCCACCACCGCCACCTTCGCGCCCAACTCGGCCAGCTCGGCACGCAGTTCCGCCGCTCCCGGAGCATCCAGGCCGCGACGGCTGGCCAGCACCAGATGCCGCACTCCTTGCTCCGTCACCAGGTGCCGGGCCACCAGGGCGCCCAGACCACCCGTGCCGCCGGTGATCAGCACGGTGCCGTCGGTGTCCCAAAGCTGCGACGAGGACTCCTCCGCCGAGACCCGCGTCAGCCGGGGCACGAAAACCTGCCCGGCACGGACCGCCAGCTCGGGCTCACCGGACGCCAGCGCCACACCCAGACCGGTGAACGACCCCACCGGACCGTCGCAGTCCAGCAGCACCAAACGGCCCGGATTCTCCGCCTGCGCCGCCCGCACCAGACCCCACACCGGAGCCTGCACCACATCCACCGGCGCACCGTCCGACACGGCCACCGCGCCCCGCGTCACCACCACCAGCGTCGCACCCGCGAACCGCTCATCGGCCAGCCACTCCTGTACGACTCTCAGCACGCGCAGGGTCGCCTCGCGAACGGCGGACAGCACCTCGCCACCCGGGACGGCCCACTCAAGGACCACTGTCCCCGACACCGGCCCCTCGGCGGGCAGTTGATCCCAGGCCCTCCACTCCGCCCCGGCGGAGACACCACCCGGCAACGCATTCCACCCGACGCGGTACAGCGACTCCTCACCCGGCGCGTTCAGCTGCCCGGCCGACACCGGACGCCCCACGACCGAGCCGACCGACACCACCGGCCGACCCACCGCATCCGCCACCTCCAGCGTCAGACTCTCCGACGTCGGACGCGTCAACCGCACCCGCACCCTGTAAGCCCCCACCGCATGCAGCCGCACGTCGTTCCACACGAACGGCAGCACCGGCTCACCGCCCTCAGTGCCACCGACCAGCGCCACATGCATCGCCGCGTCCAACAGCGCCGGATGAACCCCGAACCGCGCCGCGTCACCAGCCGCCTGCTCCGGAAGCGCGACCTCGGCGAACAGCTCATCCCCACGCCGCCACGCCCGCTCAAGCCCCCGGAACACCGGCCCATAGCGGTAACCCAGCTCCGACAAGCCCTCGTACGCACCCTCAAGGTCGAGTACGTCCGCACCCGCCGGCGGCCACTGCGACAACTCGAACGACGCCACCGACCCGCCCGGCGCCAGCACACCCTCCGCGTGCAACACCCACAGACCGTCCGACCGGTCCTCCGCACGCGCATGCACGCTCACCGTCCGCCGACCCGACCCGTCCGCGGCACCCACCACCACCTGGACCTGCGCACCACCCGACTCGGCCAGGACCAGGGGAGCGTGCATGGCCAGTTCCTCCAGCACCCCACAGCCGACCTGGTCGCCGGCTCTGCTCGCCAGCTCCACAAAGCCGGTGCCGGGGAAGAGGATCGATTCGCCCACCCGGTGGTCGACCAGCCACGGCTGAACGGACGGGGACAGGCGGCCGGTGAGCACCACACCGTCAGAGTCCGCGAGCATCACGGTGGCGGCGAGCAAGGGGTGGCCCGTCGGCACGAGCCCCGCCGAGGCCACGTCCCCGGTGGCCTGCGGGACGTCGAGCCAGAAGCGTTCACGCTGGAAGGCGTACGTCGGCAGGCCGACCCGGCGGGCCCCGGTCCCGGCGAAGAACGCCTCCCAGTCCACCGGCACGCCACAGGCGTGCAGTTGAGCCACCGCGGTCACCAGCGTCTCGGTCTCCGGGTGGTGACGACGGCACGCCGCCACCAGCACCGCGTCCTCGGACCCGACGCTCTGTCGTCCCATGGCCGTCAGTACCCCATCGGGGCCCAACTCCAGGAAGCCGCTGACCCCTTCGGCCTCCAGCGCGCGCACCGCGTCCGCGAACCGGACCGCCTCACGGACCTGGCGCACCCAGTACCCCGGCTCCGTCAGTTCCGTGGCCGGGGCGCCCGTCACCGTCGACACCACCGGAATCCGCGGCTGGTCGTAGGTGAGCCGGCCGGCGACCTCGCGGAACTCCGCCAGCATCGGCTCCATCAAAGGCGAGTGGAAGGCGTGCGACACCGCCAGCCGCGTCGTCTTCCGGCCCCGGGCCTCGAACTGCGCGGCTATACCCGCCACCGCGTCCTCGGCACCGGAGATCACCACCGCCTGCGGGCCGTTGACCGCGGCGACACCCACCCCGTCGGTGAGCAGCGGCCGTACCTCGTCCTCGCCCGCCTGCACCGCCACCATCGCACCACCGGCGGGCAGCGCCTGCATCAGCCGGCCCCGCGCCGCCACCAACCTCGCCGCATCACCCAGCGACAGCACCCCGGCGACATGCGCGGCGGCCAGCTCCCCGATGGAGTGCCCGGCCACGAAGTCCGGCCGCACACCCCACGACTCCACCAACCGGAACAACGCCACCTCATGCGCAAAAAGCGCCGGTTGCGCATAGCCCGTCCGGTTCAGCAGCTCCTCGTCCTCACCCCACACGACCTCCCGCAACGGACGGTCCAGATGCGCGTCCAACTCCGCCACCACCGCGTCGAACGCCCCAGCGAAGACCGGGAAAGCCGCGTGCAGTTCACGCCCCATGCCCAGACGCTGCGCCCCCTGCC
This sequence comes from Streptomyces sp. NPDC006458, assembly GCF_040612135.1. Taxonomy (NCBI): domain Bacteria; kingdom Bacillati; phylum Actinomycetota; class Actinomycetes; order Kitasatosporales; family Streptomycetaceae; genus Streptomyces; species Streptomyces sp. NPDC006458. Next base: position 66,238 of record NZ_JBEXPR010000004.1, read on the forward strand.
CCGTGAACAGGAACGCCGAGCGACCCGCCCCACGCGCCGTACCCAGCACCACGGCCGGGTCGGTGGCACCCTCCGCCAGGGCGGCCAGCCCACGTCGCAGGGCGTCCGCGTCGGCTCCCACCACCACCGCGCGCTGCTCGAAGCGCGCCCGCGACGCGGCCAGCGAGTACGCCATATCCAGCGCGCGGTGCTCACCGGAAACCGGCAGCAGACGCTCCGCCTGAGCGGTCAGCGCGGCCGCCGTCCTGCCCGACAGCACCCACGGAACGATCGGCAGCCGCACCTCGGTCGCCGGGGCCCCGGATTCGCCGGCCTCCGGCGCCTGTTCCACGATCACGTGGGCGTTCGTGCCGCTGAGGCCGAACGAGGAGACCGCGGCCCGACGGGGTTTGTCGCCGGCCGGCCGCTCCCAGTCGCGGTTGCGGGTGAGGAGGCGTACGTTCCCGGCCGACCAGTCGACCTGCGGGGTGGGCTCGTCCACGTGGAGGGTACGCGGCAGCACCCCGTGCCGCATCGCCATCACCATCTTGATGACGCCGGCCACACCGGCGGCGGCCTGAGCGTGGCCCATGTTCGACTTGACGGAGCCGAGCCACAGGGGCCGGTCCTCCGGGCGGTCCTTGCCGTAGGTGGCCAGGAGCGCCTGCGCCTCGATCGGGTCGCCCAGCCGCGTGCCCGTGCCGTGGGCCTCCACCACGTCGACGTCGGTGGCGGTCAGGCCCGCCGAGGACAGCGCCTGCCGGATGACGCGCTGCTGGGCCGGGCCGTTGGGGGCGGTCATGCCACTGGAGGCGCCGTCCTGGTTGACCGCGGAGCCGCGGATCACGGCGAGCACCGGGTGCCCGTTGCGCCGGGCGTCCGACAGTCGTTCCAGGACCAGGACGCCCGCGCCCTCGGCCCAGCCGGTGCCGTCCGCGGCAGCGGCGAAGGACTTGCAGCGCCCGTCGGGGGCGAGGCCCCGCTGCTCGCTGAAGTAGAGCAGCATCTCCGGCGTGGCCATGACGGTCACACCGCCCGCGAGTGCGAGTTCGCACTCCCCCGCCCGCAGTGCCTGCGCGGCCAGATGCAGGGAGACGAGGGAGGACGAGCAGGCGGTGTCCACGCTGACGGCCGGGCCTTCCAGGCCCAGGGTGTAGGCGACGCGGCCGGAGACGAAGCTGCCGGCGCTGCCGCCGTCGTAGTCGTGGTACATCACACCGGCGTAGACCCCGGTGCGGCTGCCGCGCAGCGTGCCGGGGACGATCCCGGCCCGCTCCAGGGCCTCCCAGCAGACCTCCAGCAGCAGGCGCTGCTGCGGGTCCATCACCAGTGCCTCGCGCGGCGAGATCCCGAAGAACGCGGCGTCGAAGTCGGCGGCGTCGTGGAGGAAGCCGCCCTCGCGGGCGTAGCTCTTGCCGGGCCTGCCGGGTTCCGGGTCGTACACGCCCGGGTCCCAGCCGCGGTCGTCGGGGAAGCCGGACACCACGTCGACGCCGTCGGCGACGAGCCGCCACAGGTCCTCGGGAGCGGCCACCCCGCCGGGGAACCGGCATCCCATGGCGACGACGGCGATCGGCTCGGTGGCGGCGGCGGTCAGGCTGCTGTTCTCCTTGCGCAGCCGCTGGTTCTCCAGCAGGGACCGGCGCAGTGCTTCGGCGACCTGCTCAACAGATGTGTTCACTTCACCCTCGAATCCGCTCGATCCACCACGAGATCCAGCACGGGATCGGCCGCGATCGTCGTGGTGGGATCCGGTTCGATCCCGCACGACGTCCCCTCAGGTCCCGCGCGTAGTGCCGTTCCATGCGTGCCGCACGCGTCCCGGCCCTGTGCCGGTCGCCGACGGCCCAGGCAGGCCGTCGAAGGCCGTCAGTCGGAGTCGTCGGCCTCCATGGCCGCGCGTATCAGGTCCTCGATGTCCATGTTCTTGATCTCTTCGGTCCGGTCCTCGGTCTCGCTGCCGGCCGCACCGGCAACGGCGCCGTTCTCCGACGAGCCGCCGCCGTCGTCGGTGCGGCCGCCGTCCGACCGGGCGAGTTCCAGCAGCGTGTCCAGCAGTCCGACGTCGCGGAGCCGGGCGAGCGGGATCGACCCCAGGGCGCGCCGGATCGCGTCGTCGTTCAGGTCGTCCGCCGCGCCCGTGGCGGGGTCGGGAAGCAGTTCGCCGCGGAGGAATCGGGCCAGTGCGTCGGAGTTGGGGTGGTCGAACATCAGGGTCGCCGGGAGCCGCAGTCCGGTTGCCCCCTGGAGGCGGTTGCGCAGCTCGATCGCGCCGAGGGAATCGAGCCCCAGCTCGGTGAAACCCTGTCCGGGCGGGATCGCCTGGGGGTCGTCGCCGAGGACGGCGGCCACGTGGCCGCGTACGAGGTCCAGCAGGTAGCGGTCGCGTTCGGCTTCGCTCAGGGCCGCGAGCCTGCGTTGCGTCGCGGCCGTGTCGACCGCCTCGCCGCCCGTCCGCGCACCGGGCCCGGTACGGGCCCGCGGTGCCAGCCCTCGCAGCAGCGCCGGGAGTTCGTCGGTTCGACGGCCCAGCACCGGGCGGTCCAGGCGGATCGGTGCCAGCACCGGATGCGGTGCCCGTACGGCCGCGTCGAGCAGGGCGATGCCGTCGGTGAAGGACAGTTCGGCGACGCCGGAGCGGTTGATCCGTGCCAGGTCGGCCGCGTCCAGTTCCTCGCCCGCGTCGACGGTGCCCTCCCACAGGCCCCAGGCCAGGGAGTGCGCGGGCAGTCCCTGGGCCGCGCGGTGCTCGGCTAGGGCGTCGAGGAAGACGTTGGCGGCGGCGTAGTTGGCCTGCCCGGCGGCCAGGACCAGGCCGCCGGCGGACGAGTACAGGACGAACGCGGTCAGGCCGAGGTCCCGGGTCAGCTCGTGCAGATGCCACGCGGCGTCCACCTTCGGTCGCAGAACACGCGCCACCTGATCGGGCGTCAGCGAGCCGACGAGGCCGTTGTCCATGACACCGGCGGCGTGGACGACACCGGTCAGCGGGTGCTCGGCGGGAATCCGGGCGACGAGGTCGGCCAGCGCCTCGCGGTCGGCCACGTCGACGGCCGGGAGGTGCACCTGGGCGCCGAGTGCGGCCAGTTCCTCGCTCAGGGCCTGTGCCCCGGGGGCCTCGGGGCCCCGGCGGCCGGCCAGGACGAGGTGGCGTACGCCGTGCTCGGTCACGAGGTGGCGGGCGGCGAGGGCGCCGAGCAGTCCGGTGCCGCCGGTGATGAGCACCGTGCCCTCGGCGTCCCAGGCGGGGGCGGTGTCCGTGCCTGCCGGGGGCAGCGGGCGCAGGCGGGGGGCTCGTACCGTGCCGCGGCGGACGGCGAGTTCGGGTTCGTCCGAGGCGAGGGCCGTCGGCAGGGCGCGTGCGGACTCGGCGGCGGCGTCGATGTCGATCACCACGAGACGACCGGGATTCTCGGCCTGCGCGGCGCGCACCACGCCCCACAACGGGGCCTGGACGAGGTCCACGGAGTCCTCGGAGCGGTCCACCACCACGGCGTCGCCGGTGAGTACCGCGAGCCTGACCGCGCTGAACCGGTCGTCGGCCAGCCACTCGCCGAGGACGGCGAGGAGCCGCTCCGTCGCCTCGCGGACCCGGGTGGGCAGCGGGCCGTCCGGACCGGGCAGGCCGGCGCAGGTGAGCAGGACGGTGCGCGGCAGCGCGGCACCCTCGTCGAGGGCGGTACGCAGGGCCGCGACGGAGGCGTACGAGGGATACGTGCCGTCGTCGTCGGCCAGTCCGGCGGGGACCGCGCCGATGACGGCGAGCCCGGCGAGCCCGTGTCCGGGCTGCGGTGCCGCCTGCTCGACATGCTGCCAGTCGATCCGGAACAGCGACTCGTGCGGTGCGGCGCCCGCGGTCAGCTGCGCCGCGGTGACCTCCCGGACGACCAGCGACTCGACGGTGGCGACGGGGGCGCCGGTCGGGTCGGTGATGTGCAGCGCCACCGCGTCCGGGCCGGGCTTGGTGAGCCGTACACGCAGCATCGCCGCTCCGGTGGAGTGCAGCGCCACGCCGGTCCAGGCGAAGGGCAGCGCGGTGCGGTCGGCGTCGGCCCTGCCCTCGTCGAGGACGCGCTCCACGTGCAGGGCCGCGTCCAGCAGGGCGGGGTGCAGGCCGTACGGGGCCGCGTCGGGGCGGTTGCTCTCGGGCAGGGTGATCTCGGCGAACAGTTCGTCCCCGCGCCGCCAGGCCGCCTTGAGGCCCTGGAAGACGGGACCGTAGCCGTAGCCCAGGTCGGCGAGGTCGGCGTACAGGCCGGCGACGTCCACCGGGTGGGCGTCCGCCGGGGGCCAGAGCGCGGGCTCCACGGCGACGGGTGCGGCCGAGGGGGCGAGAACGCCGCGGACGTGACGGGTCCAAGGCGCGTCGCCGCGCGGGTCCTCGGGCCGCGAGTAGACGGCGACGGCGCGCCTGCCCGGCGTACCGTCCGGCCCCGGGATCTCTCCCTCGGGGCCGACCACGACCTGCACGGCGACGCCGCCGCGGTCGGGCAGGGGCAGCGGTGCCTCCTGGGTCAGCTCCTCCAGCACCTCGCACCCGGCTTCCCGGCCGGCGCGCAGCGCCATCTCGACGAAGGCGGTGCCGGGGAGCAGGACGGTACCGAGGACGGCGTGGTCGGCCAGCCACGGGTGGGTGTCCAGGGACAGGCGGCCGGTCAGCATCGGGGCATTGGTCTCGGGTGACACCACCACGGCGCTCAGCAGCGGGTGCCCGGCCGCGACCTGGCCGAGGCCCGCGGCGTCGCTCACGGCGGCGGGTGCGTCCAGCCAGTACCTGCGTCGGTGGAAGGCGTACGTGGGCAGATCGACACGGCGTGCGCCCTGGGGGGCGAAGTACGCGGCCCAGTCCGGGCGCATGTCCGACAGGTGCAGCCGGGCCAGCGCCGCCGCCGGCGACTCGCTGTCGTCGCGGTCCCGCCGCTGTACGGGCACCACGACCTTGCCGTCCGCCGCCTCGGTGAGGGACGCCTCGGTGAGCGCGCAGAGGACGCTGTCGGGGCCCAGTTCCACGAACCGGGTGGTGCCCTCGGCCTCCAGGAAGCGCACGCCGTCGGCGAAGCGCACCGCCTCGCGCACATGGCGCACCCAGTGGTCGGGCGAACCGAGTTCCGCGGCGGTGACGGCCGTGCCCGTGACGTTGGAGACCACTCTGAGGGTCGGCTCGGCGTAGTCGAGGCTCTCGGCGACCTTGCGGAAGTCGGCGAGCATCGGCTCCATGAGCGGTGAGTGGAAGGCGTGCGAGACGCGCAGCCGGTTGGTCCTGCGTCCCTGGGCGCGCAGCGCCTCGGCGATGCCGAGGACCGCGTCCTCGGGCCCGGAGACGACCACCGAGCCGGGGGCGTTGACGGCGGCGATGCCCACCTGGCCGGTGAGCAGCGGCAGGACCTCCTCCTCCGTGGCCTGCACCGCGACCATGGCGCCGCCGGCGGGCAGGGCCTGCATCAGCCGGCCGCGGGCGGCCACCAGTTCGGCGGCGTCCGGCAGGGTGAGCACCCCGGCGGCATGTGCGGCGGCGAGTTCGCCGATCGAGTGGCCCATGACCCAGTCGGGGCGCAGCCCCCACGATTCCAGCAGTCTGAACAGCGCCACCTCGAAGGCGAACAGGGCGCTCTGGGTGAACTGCGTCTGGTCCAGCAGGGCCGCTTCGGGAGTGTCGGGCCGGGCGAACATCAGCTCGCGCAACGGGCGGTCCAGCCTGGGGTCGAGGTGGGCGCACACGTCGTCGAGCGCGGCGGCGAACGCGGGGAAGGCGTCGTAGAGCCGACGGCCCATGCCGGGACGCTGGGCGCCCTGTCCGGAGAAGAGGAACGCGGTCTGTCCGCCGGGGACGGCTGCGCCGCGCAGGACGGCCGGGGACGGTTCGCCGGAGGCGAGGACCGCGAGCTCCCGCAGGGCGCTGTCACGGTCCTTGGCGAGGACGACCGCCCGGTGCTCCAGTACCGCGCGGGTGGTCGCCAGCGAGAAGCCCACGTCGGTCAGGTCCAGTCCGGGACGGGCGGCGAGGTACTCCCGTAGCCGCTCGGCCTGGGCGGGCAGCGCGGCCTCCGCGGCGGCGGACAGCACCAGCGGCACCACGGGTGGCGTGGAGCGGGCCGGTCCGGTGACGGCCGCGCCACCGGGGTCCTGCCGCGCCGGTTCGGTGGCATCCGGGGCGCCGGAGGACCCGGCGTCGTCGGCCGCGGACGGCGCGGCCGGGGCGGACGGCGCGGCCGGGGCGCCGGAGGACCCGGCGGCGGAGGCCGAGGACGGCGCGGCCGGGGTGCCGGAGACCGGGACGGCCGGGGCGGCGGAGACTGGGACGGCCGGGGCGGAGGAGACCACCGGGAGGGCCGGGGCGGCGGAGGCCGGCGCGTCGGGGGCCTGCTCGACGATCACGTGGGCGTTGGTGCCGCTCAGTCCGAACGACGACACCGCCGCGCGGCGCGGCCGGGTCCGTTCGGGCCAGGGTCGGGCCCGGGTCAGCAGTTCGACCGCGCCGGACGTCCAGTCCACCTCGGGCGAGGGCTCGTCGACGTGGAGCGTCTTCGGCATGACGCCGTTGCGGATCGCCATCACCGCCTTGATGACGCCGCTGACGCCGGCCGCGGCCTGGGCGTGGCCCATGTTCGACTTGATCGAGCCGAGCCACACCGGGTCGTCGGCGGGGCGGCCCTGGCCGTAGGTGGCGAGCAGGGCCTGGGCCTCGATGGGGTCTCCGAGCCGGGTGCCGGTGCCGTGGCCCTCCACCAGGTCGACGTCGGCGGCACCGAGGCCGGCGGAGGCGAGGGCGCGGTGGATCACCCGCTGCTGGGAGGGGCCGTTGGGCGCGGTGAGGCCGTTGCTCGCGCCGTCCTGGTTGACGGCGGAGCCGCGGATGACGGCGAGCACCTCGTGCCCGTGGCGCCGGGCCTCGGACAGCCTCTCCAACAGCAGCACACCGATGCCCTCGGACCATCCGGTGCCGTCCGCGGAGGCGGCGAACGCCTTGCAGCGGCCGTCGGCGGACAGTCCGCGCTGCTGGCTGAACTCGACGAAGATCTCCGGGGTCGACATCACGGTCACGCCGCCGGCCAGGGCCATGCCGACCTCGCCCGCGCGCAGCGCCTGGCAGGCGGTGTGCAGGGCGACCAGCGAGGACGAGCAGGCCGTGTCGACGCTCACCGCGGGGCCTTCGAGGCCGAGGGTGTAGGCGATCCGGCCGGTGAGGATGCTGGCCGCGGTGCCGTTGCCGAGGTAGCCGGCGACGTCGTCGGGGATCTCGCGCAGACGGGTGCCGTAGTCGTGGTACATGACGCCCGCGTAGACGCCGGTCTGGGTGCCGCGCATGCTCGACGGGTCGATTCCGGCGCGTTCGAAGACCTCCCAGGAGGTCTCCAGCAGCAGGCGCTGCTGCGGGTCCATGGCCACCGCCTCGCGCGGCGAGATGCCGAAGAACGCCGGGTCGAAGTCGGCGGCGTCGTAGAGGAATCCGCCGTCGCGGGCGTAGGTGCGTCCGGGCAGGCCGGGCTCCGGGTCGTAGACGCCCTCGGTGTCCCAGCCTCGGTCGGTGGGGAAGCCAGCCACGGCGTCGCGGCCGTCGGCGACCAGGCCCCACAGGTCCTCGGCGCTGCGTACGCCGCCGGGGAAGCGGCAGCTGATGCCGATGATCGCGATCGGCTCGTCATGGGCGACGGCCACCGGCTCCGGCGCGGGTGCCGGTTTCCCGGCGGCCGGAGCGGCTCCGAGCCGGGTGCCGAGGAAGGCGGCCACGGAGCGCGCGGTCGGGTGGTCGAAGACGAGGGTGGCCGGCAGCCGCAGCCCGGTCGCCGCGTTGAGCGCGTTGCGCAGCTCCACCGCGGCCAGTGAGTCGAAGCCCAGTTCCTTGAAGGCACGGTCGGGACCGATCGCGCCCGCGCCGGAGTGGCCGAGGACGGCGGCGACATGGGTGCCGACCATCTCCAGCAGGGCGCGTTCACGCTCGGTCCCGGTCATCGTGGCGAGCCGGCGTTCGAGGTCGCCGCCCGCGGCGGGTGCGGGCGTGGTGCGCGCGGTGCGGCGGGCCGCGGGGCGGGCGACGGCGCGCAGCAGGGCCGGGACGTCCTCGCCGCGCTCGTGCAGGGCGGCGGGGTCGACCTTCAGCGGAGCCAGCAGCGCGTGAGGGGTGCGCAGGGCGTCGTCGAGGAGGGCGAGGGCCTCGGCGGCGGGCAGCGCGGGCATGCCGAGCCGGGCCATCCGCTCCAGGTCGCTGTCGCCGAGTTCGCCGCCCAGGCCGGTGGCCACGGCCCACAGGCCGAAGGCGAGCGCGGTCGCGGGCAGTCCGCCGGCCCTGCGGTGGTGGGCGAGCGCGTCGAGACTGACGTTGGCGGCGGCGTAGTTGGCCTGCCCGGCGGGCAGGACCAGGCCGCCCGCCGAGGAGAACAGCACGAAGGCGGCGAGGTTCTGGTCCTGCGTCAGCTCATGCAGGTTCCAGGCGGCGTCCAGTTTGGGACGCAGTACGGCGTCCAGCCGCTCGGGAGACATGGTGCCGATCAGTCCGGGGTCGACGACCCCCGCGGCGTGCACCACCGCGGTCAGCGGCCGGTCGCCGGGGACGGCGGCCAGCACGGCGGCCAGTGCGTCGCGGTCGGCGGCGTCGCAGGCGGCGACAGTGACGTCGGCGCCGAGGGCGCGCAGTTCGGCGCGGACCTCGTGCGCCGTGGGGGCGTCCATGCCGCGTCGGCTGGTCAGCAGCAGGGAGCGTACGCCGTGTTCGGTGACCAGATGGCGGGCGGTCAGCGCACCGAGGCCACCGGTGCCACCGGTGATCAGCACGGTCCCGCCGGTGTCCCAGGGCACGTCGGCGGGGGGTACGACCGTCCTGGTGAGCCGGGGCAGCAGGTACTGCCCCGCGCGCAGGGCCAGTTCGGGCTCCCCGAGGAGCGCCGCGCCGGGCAGGAGCCGACGGGACTCCTCGGTGCCGTCGGTGTCGATCAGTACGAGGCGGCCGGGATGCTCCGCCTGGGCGGCGCGGACCAGACCCCACACGGGCGCCTGGGCGAGGTGAGTGAGATCGGCGTCGCCGGTGGCCGCGACCGCGCCCCGGGTGACGACGGCCAGCCTGGCGTCGGCGAACCGCTCGTCGGCCAGCCACTGCTGGACGAGGGCCAGCACCTGGGCTGCGGTCTCGCGCACCGCGTCGGGCAGATGGTCCGCGACCGGCTCGGGGCAGGCCGCGAGGACGACGTCGGGCAGCGGCACACCGGTGGCGGCGAGCGCCCCCAGGTCGGCGAAGGCCTCCGCCGCGTCCAGGCCCAGCCGGTCGGCGCCCACCACGGCGTGCCGCCCCGGCGCGGCCTGGGTATGGGCGGCCGGGGTCCACTCGATCCGCAGCAGCGCCTCGGAGAGTGTGCCCTGCGCCGCGTGCAGTTGCTCCTCGGAGACCGGCCGGGAGACCAGCGACTCGACGGTCATGACCGGCTGTCCGGTCTCGTCGGCCACGATCATCGCCGACTCCTCGGCGCCGCGGATGCGGCGGACCCATACGCGCAGGGCGGCGGCGCCGGTGGCGTGCAGGGTGACACCGCTCCACGCGAACGGCAGCAGGGCCGCGTCGCCGCCCTCCTGCTGGTCCACCAGGACGTCCGCGTGCATGGCGGTGTCGAGCAGCGCCGGGTGCAGGCCGTAGCGGGCGGCCTCGCCGCGCACCGCGCCGGCCTGCTCGCCGTCGGGCAGCGCGACCTCGGCGAACAGTTCGTCGCCGCGCCGCCAGACGGCCTTCATGCCCTGGAAGGCGGGGCCGTAGTGGTATCCGCGGTGGCGCAGACGGTCGTAGGCGCCACTCACGTCGACGGCGGTGGCGCCGGGCGGCGGCCACTGGGTGAGGTCCACCGACAGTGCCGGGGACGGTCCGGGGGCCAGGAAGCCGGTGGCGTGGCGGGTCCACGCCTCGTCCGGAGCGCCGTCGTGGCGCGAGTGGATGTGCAGGGTGCGGCGCCCGGACTCGTCCGGCGGCCCGGCCACCGCGCGCAGCGCGACGCCGCCCTGCCCGGGCAGAACCAGCGGTGCTTCCAGGGTGAGTTCCTCTAGCAGCTGGCAGCCGACCTGTTCGCCGACGCGCACCGCGAGTTCGACGAATCCGGTGCCGGGGAGCAGGACGGAGCCGAGCACGTCGTGGTCGGCGACCCAGGGCTGCCGGGCCGTGGAGAGGCGGCCGGACAGGACGACTGCGCCGGACTCCGGGGAGGAGGCGGCGGCGCTGAGGATCGGGTGGTCGACCGGATCCAGGCCGGCGGAACCGACATCGCCCGCGCCGGCGGCCTGGGGCAGCCAGTAGCGCTGCCGCTGGAAGGCGTAGGTGGGCAGGTCCACGTGGCCGCGACCGCGGTCGCCGAGGAAGGACTCCCAGGCCACATCCGCCCCACGGGCCCACAGCGCGCCGACGGCGGCGAGCACCCCGCGCTCCTCGTCGCGGTCGCGGCGCAGCAGCGGCACGCAGGCCGCGTCCCCGTCGGCGTCGACGCAATCCCGGGTGAGCGCGCTGAGCACGGCGTCGGGCCCGATCTCCGCGAAGGTGACCGCTCCGGCGCTCTCGGCGGCCCGTACCGCGTCGGCGAAGCGCACCGTCTCGCGCACGTGTCGCACCCAGTACTCCGCTGAGACGAGGTCGTCGCCGTCCGCGGGGGCGCCGGTCACGGTGGAGACGATCGGCAGCGTCGGCGGCCGGTATTCGAGCTGCTCGGCGACCGCGCGGAAGGCGGCGAGCATCGGCTCCATGAGCGGTGAGTGGAAGGCGTGGGACACCTTCAGCCGGGTGGTCCTGCGTCCCCGCGCCTCGAAGTGTGCCGCCACCTCGGCCACCGCGTCCTCGGCTCCGGAGACGACGACCGCCCGCGGGCCGTTGACCGCGGCGATGCCCACCTCACCGGAGAGCAGCGGACGCACCTCGTCCTCGTTCGCCTCTACGGCGACCATGGCGCCGTCGGAGGGCAGCGCCTGCATCAGGCGTCCGCGGGCGGCGACCAGCCGGGCGGCGTCGGCCAGGGTCAGCACGCCGGCCACCTGTGCCGCGGCGATCTCGCCGATGGAGTGCCCGGCGAGAAGGTCGGGGCGCAGCCCCCAGGACTCCACCAGGCGGAACAGCGCCACCTCCACCGCGAACAGCGCGGGCTGCGCGAACTCGGTGCGGTCGAGCAGCCGCCGGTCCTGACCCCACATCACCTCGCGCAGCGGGCGGTCCAGGTGGGCGTCCACTTCCGCGACGACCGTGTCGAACGCCTCGGCGAAGACGGGGAAAGCAGCGTGCAGTTCACGGCCCATGCCCAGGCGCTGGGCGCCCTGCCCGGTGAACAGGAGGGCCAGCTTGCCCTCCCGGACCTGCCCGGCGGCGAGCGGGCCGTCCAGGGCGGCGGCCAGCTCCTCGGTGTCGGAGCCGAGCACCACCGCGCGGTGCTCCAGTGACGCCCGCGTGGTGGCCAGGGCCCGTGCGGCGTCGGGGAGTCGGTCGTCACCCAGGGCCCGCGCGAAGGCGCCGAGCCGGTCCGCCTGGGCTCGCAGCGCCTGCGGTGTCCGGGCGGAGATCATCCAGGGCACCACCGCGCCGACGGGCCGAGGCGCACCGGGCTCCGTCGGGGTCGGCTCCTCCGGCGTCCGCGGCGCCTGCTCGATGATCACATGGGCGTTGGTGCCGCTGATGCCGAACGAGGAGACGCCCGCGCGGCGCGGATGCCCGCTGTCCGGCCAGGACACCGCCTCGGTGAGCAGCCGCACCGCGCCGGCCGACCAGTCCACCTGGTCGGAGGGCTGCTCGGCGTGCAGGGTGGCGGGCAGCAGGCCGTGCCGCATCGCCTGCACCATCTTGATCACTCCGGCCACACCGGAGGCTGCCTGGGTGTGGCCCATGTTGGACTTGACCGAGCCCAGCAGCAGCGGCTCACCGCCGTCCGGGCGGTCCTGGCCGTAGGTCTCCAGCAGGGCCTGCGCCTCGATCGGGTCGCCCAGCCGGGTCCCGGTGCCGTGCCCCTCGACCGCGTCGATGTCCGCCGGGGTGAGTCGCGCGTCGGCCAGGGCCTGGCGGATCACCCGCTGCTGCGCGGGGCCGTTGGGAGCGGTCAGGCCGTTGGACGCGCCGTCGGAGTTGACCGCCGAGCCGCGCAGCACCGCCAGCACCCGGTGCCCGTTGCGCCGCGCGTCGGACAGCCGCTCCAGCAGGAGCAGACCGGCGCCCTCGCTCCAGCCGGTGCCGTCGGCGCCCGCGCCGAAGGACTTGCAGCGCCCGTCGGCGGCCAGCCCGCGCTGCCTGCTCATGTCCAGGAACGTGTCCGGAGTGGACATCACGGTCGCGCCGCCGGCCAGCGCCAGCGTGCACTCGCCGCGGCGCAGGGCCTGGCTCGCCCAGTGCATCGCGACGAGTGACGACGAACAGGCGGTGTCCACCGTGACGGCGGGGCCCTCCAGGCCCAGTGTGTAGGCGACCCGGCCGGACGCCATGCTCGCCAGGCTGCCGGTGCCGTGGTACGCCGCCACGTCCTGCGGCAGCGGCCCGAGCTTCAGCCCCCAGTCGTGGTACATGACTCCGGCGAAGACGCCGGTGCGGCTGCCCTTGAGGGAGACCGGATCGATCCCGGCCCGTTCCAGGGCCTCCCAGGCGACCTCCAGCAGCAGTCGCTGCTGCGGGTCCATGGCGTGGGCCTCGCGCGGGCTGATGCCGAAGAAGTCGGGGTCGAACTGGGCGGCGTCGTACAGGAAGCCGCCCTCGGTGGAGTACGTCCTGCCCGGCTTGCCGATCTCCGGGTCGTACAGGTCGTCGGCCCAGCCCCGGTCGGTGGGGAAGGCGGAGATCACGTCGGCGCCCTCGGACACCAGCCGCCACAGGTCCTCCGGCGAGCCGACGTCTCCCGGGTAGCGGCAGGCCATGCCGACGATGGCGATCGGTTCGTCGGCCGCGACCCGTGCCGGGACGGTGGTGGCCTGCGGCGCGGGGGCGGTGGCGGTCAGCTTGTCCGCCAGGTGTCCGGCGAGCGCGGCGGGGGTCGGGTAGTCGAACGTGAGGGTCGCGCTCAGGCGCGTCCCGGTGGCGGTGCTGAGGCGGTTGCGCAGTTCGACGGCCGCCAGGGAGTCGAAGCCGATCTCGTTGAACGCCCTGGCGGCGCCGACCTGGTCGGCGCTGTCATGGCCAAGGATCTCGGCCGCGTGGGTGCGGACCAGGTCGAGCAGGGCCTCCGCCCGTTCCGCCTCGCCGAGCTGGGCGAGTCGCCCCGTCGGGGCAAGCGCGGTCTGCGCCTGGCCGCCCGCCGCCGCGGGGCGTGCGGTCCGGCGTACCAGGCCGCGCATGAGGGCGGGCACTCCGTCGGGGCGGTCCAGCAGGGCCCGCCCGTTCACCCGCAGCGGCAGTACCGCCGGCTCGTCACTGGCCAGCGCGTCGTCCAGGAGCCGCAGGTTCTCCTCGAACGACAGCGGTTCCAGTCCCAGGCGCCGGATCCGCTGGAGGGCGGCGTCGTCCAGACGCTGCCCCATACCGGCGCCACCGGCCCACAGGCCCCAGGCCAGCGAGGTCACCACCTGGCCCGCGGCCGCGCGGTGCGTGGCGAGCGCGTCCAGGAAGAGGTTGGCGGCGGCGTAGTTGCCCTGGCCCGCGCCGTCGATGAGGGTCGCGGCCGACGAGTACATGACGAACGCGGAGAGATCCAGTTCGCGGGTGAGTTCGTGCAGGGCCCACGCGGCGTCCACCTTGGGCCGCATCACGCGGTCCAGCCGGTCCGGCGTCAGCGAGCCGACCAGGCCGTCGTCGATCACTCCTGCGGTGTGCACCAGGCCGGTCAGCGGGTGCTCGGCCGGAATCCGGGCGAGCAGGGCGGCCAGCTCCGCCCGATCGGCCACGTCACAGGCCGCCACCGTCACCCGGGCGCCCAGTGCGGTCAGTTCGGCGCGGAGTTCCGACGCGCCGGGGGCGGCGGCGCCGCTCCGGCTGGTGAGCAGAAGGTGACGTACGCCGTGTTCGGTGACCAGATGACGGGCCAGCGCGGCGCCCAGGCCGCCGGTGCCGCCGGTGATCAGTACGGTACCGGTGGCGTCCCACGGCGAGGGCCGCTCCGCCTCGGACAGCGGCACCGGCGCCATCAGGGGCACGTACACCCGCCCGTCCCGCAGGGCCAGTTCCGGCTGGTCGGCGGCGACGGCCGCGGACGCGGCCGAGGCGAGCGCGTCCTCGGAGGCGGGCGTGCCGTCGAGATCGAGCAGCAGGAAACGCCCCGGGTTCTCGGCCTGGGCGGACCGCACCAGGCCCCACACCGGCGCCTGGGCCAGATCGGCGCGGGCACCGTCCTCGGTGGCCACCGCGCCTTCGGTCACCACGACCAGCCGCGAGGCGGAGAACCGCTCGTCGGCGAGCCAGGACCGCACGGCGGTGAGCACATCGTCCGCGACCGTACGGACGTCGGCCGGCACGTCGGCGCCGGAACCCCGAGGCACCCGGTGGACGACCAGTGTCCCGGCAGGCAGCGTTTGCGACGGGGCGAACGTTGCCTGTCGGGGCACTACCGCGACGTCATCCGGCGTCGGGGCGGGCACGGACAGGGGTTGCCAGCGCACGCGGAACAGGGACCGGTGTCGCGCCGCCCTCAGCCGCCCGGCCGGGACGGCGCGCACCACGAGGGAGTCCACCGAGGCCACCGGGGCGCCCGTGGCGTCGGCCAGGGCCAGCGAGATCTCGTCCCGACCGGCCATCACCAGGCGCACGCGCGCCGCGGCGGCGCCCGTGGAGTGCAGTGTGAACCCGTTCCAGGAGAACGGGACCCGTGCCCCGCCCGCCGCGGACCGCTCCTCGGCGTGGTCCGAGGTGTGCAGCGCGGCGTCCAGCAGCGCCGGGTGCAGACCGAAGCCGGCGGCGTCGGCCCCGGCGCCGTCGGGCAGCGCGACCTCGGCGAAGACCTCGGTGCCGCGCCGCCAGGCCGCTCGCACGCCGCGGAAAGCGGGTCCGTAGCCGTATCCGTCGGCCTCCATGTCCGGGTAGAGACCGCTGACGTCGATCGGTTCGGCACCGGCGGGCGGCCAGGCGCCGCCCAGCGAGGACAGCGCCTCCCGGGCGGCGGGCGAGAGCGCGTCACCTGGTGCCAGCACGCCGCCGGCATGCCGCACCCAGGCGTCCTCCTCCGGGGCGTCGTCGGGGCGCCCGTAGAACTCGACCGTGCGGCGGCCGGAGCCGTCCGCCGGACCGACCACGACCTGGAGAGCGGCACCGGCCGCCGACGGCAGCACCAGCGGCTCCTCCAGGGTGAGTTCCTCCACCCGGGGGCAGCCGACCTGGTCGCCGGCCCGTACGGCCATCTCGACGAACGCCGTACCGGGCAGCAACGTCGTACCGGAGATCACATGGTCAGCCAGCCACGGATGGGAGCGCAGCGACACCCGTCCGGTCAGCAGCGTCCCGTCGGAGCCCGCCAGACCCACCACCGCTCCCAGCAGGGGGTGCCCGGCGGTGAGCTGGCCGAGACCGGACGGGTCACCGCCGGCCTGCGGGGCGTTCAGCCAGTACCGGCGCCGCTGGAAGGCGTAGGGAGGCAGCGGGACCCGGCGTGCCCCGCGACCGGCGTACAGCGCCTCCCAGTCCAGGTCGGCCCCGCGCGCGGCGGCCAGCGCGACCGCGGACAGCGTCTCGGCGGCCTCCGCCCGCCCGGAGCGCAGCAGCGGCGCGAACACGGCGTCGGCGACCGTCTCCGGGAGGCAGTCCGGACCCATCGTGCTGAGCACCGGGTCCGGCCCCAGCTCCAGGAATGTGCCTACGCCGTGCCCGGCCAGCGCGTTGACGCCGTCGGCGAATCGCACGGCGTCGCGGACGTGGCGGACCCAGTACTCCGGGGAGCACAGCTCCTCGGTGGTGGCCAGGCGCCCGGTCACGTTCGACACCACGGGGATCAGGGGCGGGGAGTAGGCCAGGACCCGGGCGACCCGGTGGAAGCCGTCGAGCATCGGCTCCATCAGCGGCGAGTGGAAGGCGTGGCTCACCCGCAGTCGCCGGGTTCTGCGGCCCCGCGCCGCGAAGTGCTCGGCGAGCGCCAGGGTGGGCTCCAGCACGCCGGAGACCACCACCGAGCCGGGTCCGTTGACCGCGGCGATGCCCACCTCGTCGGTGAGGAGAGACAGCACCTCCGCCTCGGTTGCCTCTACGGCGACCATGGCGCCGTCGGCGGGCAGCTCCTGCATCAGCCTGCCGCGGGCGGCGACCAGGATGGCGGCGTCCTCCAGGGTGAACACCCCGGCGACATGCGCGGCGGCCAGCTCGCCGATCGAGTGCCCGGCCAGGAAGTCCGGGATCAGGCCCCAGGACTCCACCAGCCGGAACAACGCCACCTCGACCGCGAAAAGCGCGGTCTGGGCGTACATCGTCCGGTCGAGCAGGGCCGCCTCGGCGGAGCCCTCCTCGGCGAACAGGACGTCCCACAGGGAGACGTCCAGTTGCAGATCGAGGTGGCCGATGGCCGCCTCCAGCGCGGCGGCGAAGACCGGGAACTCGTCGTAGAGTTCGCGTCCCATCGCCAGGCGTTGGCTGCCCTGGCCGGTGAACAGGAACGCGAGCCGGCCGCCGTCGGTGTTCCCGGTGTGCAGGCCCGGGGCGCTCTCGCCGGCGGCGACGGCACGCAGTCCCCGCAGCAGCTCGGCGCGGTCGCCGGCGAGTACGACGGCGCGGTGCTCCAGCGAGGCGCGGGTGGTCGCCAGGGAATAGCCGAGGTCGGCGAGGGACACGTCTGGGTCCTCGGCGGACTCCGCGAACTCGACGGACTCGACGGACTCGACGGACTCGACGGACTCCGCGAACTCGACGGATTCGGCGAACTCGGCGGACGCGACGGATTCGGCGGACTCGGCGGACCCGACCGCATCGGCACACTCGCCGAACCCGACTGAACGGGCGCACTCGTCGGACTCGGCGGACCCGACCGCATCGGCGAACTCGACGGAATCGACGGAATCGATCGACTCGACGTAGGACAGCAGCCGTTCGGCCTGGCCGCGCAGCCCGGCCTCGGTGCGCCCGGAGACCATCAGCAGGGCCGGGGCCCCGGGGGCCGACTCGCCCGCTGCCGGCGCCGTGTGCCCCGTGCCGGGCGCGCGGTCCTCGTGCGGTGGCTCCTCCAGGATGATGTGCGCGTTGGTGCCGCTGATGCCGAAGCCGGAGACACCCGCCCGCCGCGGCTGCCCGTCAGTCTCCCAGGGCACCTGCTCGGTCAGCAGCCGGACGGTGCCACCCGACCAGTCCACGTTCGGCGAGGGCGCGTCCACGTGCAGCGTCCTGGGCAGCACGCCATGCCGCATCGCCATGATCATCTTCATGATGGCGGCCACACCGGCCGCGGCCTGCGTGTGGCCGAGGTTGGACTTGACCGAGCCCAGCCACAGCGGCCGCCGCGCCGAGCGGTCCCGGCCGTAGGTGGCGATGAGGGCCTGTGCCTCGATCGGATCGCCGAGTGTGGTGCCCGTGCCGTGCGCCTCGACCGCGTCCACGTCGGCGGCGCCGAGCCCGGCGGTCGCCAGCGCCTGCCGGATCACCCGCTGCTGCGCGAGGCCGCTCGGGGCCGTCAGGCCGTTGCTCGCGCCGTCCTGGTTGATCGACGAGCCGCGCAGCACGGCCAGCACCGGGTGGCCCCTTCGCCGCGCGTCGGAGAGCCGTTCGATCACCAGCAGGCCGGCGCCTTCGGCGAATCCGGTGCCGTCGGCCGCGGCGGCGAACGCCTTCACCAGTCCGTCCGGGGCGAGCCCGCGCTGTCGGCTGAACTCCATGAACAGACCCGGGCTGCCCAGCACCGTGACACCGCCGGCCAGCGCCAGGGAGCACTCGCCTCGGCGCAGCGACTGGGCGGCCAGGTGCAGCGAGACCAGCGAGCCGGAACACGCCGTGTCGATCGTCAGCGCGGGGCCCTCCAGTCCCAGGGTGTAGGCGACCCGGCCGGAGGCGACGCTGAGCGCGCCACCGGTGACGAGGTAGCCGGCCAGGTTCTCCGGTGCCTCGTGCATCCGCACGCCGTACTCGGTGGCGCCCGCGGCCACGAACACGCCGGTTCGGCTGCCGCGCAGGGAGAGGGGATCGATCCCGGTGTCCTCCAGGGCCTCCCAGGCGGTCTCCAGCAACAGCCGCTGCTGAGGGTCCATCGCCAGCGCCTCGCGCGGGCTGATGCCGAAGAACTCGGCGTCGAAGCCGGCGACGTCGTCGATGAATCCGCCGATCCTGGTGGTGCTGGCACCGGCCGAGCCCGAGCCCGTGCCGAAGAGGGCGTCCAGATCCCAGTCCCGGTCGGTGGGGAACGGGCCCACGGTGGTGCGGCCCTGGGACACGACGTCCCACAGGTCCCGCGCCGTGCGCACGCCGCCGGGGAAGCGGCCCGAGAAACCGACGATGGCGACCGGATCGTCGTCGGCACCCTCGTGCCGTACGGCCTCCTCGGGTTCCTCGGTCAGGCCGAGCAGCTCGGCCCGCAGGGCGGCGGCCAGAAGCTCCGGGGTCGGATGGTCGAAGGCGACGGTGACCGGCAGTGCCAGTCCGGTCAGAGCGCCGAGCCTGGCGTGCAGCTCGACCAGGCCCATGGAGTCCAGTCCCAGCTCCCTGAAGGGCCGCCGGACGCCGGTGATGGCCGTCGTCTCGGGCTGGACCTTCCGCACCACCTGGAGGGTGTGACCGCACACCAGGTCGAGCAGCAACCGGGTCTGCTCGGAGGACGGCAGGCCCGCGAGCCGCTGCCGGAGGGCCGGCTCCTCACCCGCACCGCGCGCCTGATCCGCGTCAGGGACGAAGCCTTGGGACCTGGCCATCTGCACACTCCAAGTTCGGCGTCGCTCGTGCGGGGCAGCCGCCCACAGCTCGGCTCGCACGCTACGACCGGGAAAAACCGTGGCGGCACCCCTACGGACCCGGGTGTTCCCCCGGCCCCCACACGGCCCGTGGACCCGCGCGTCCACCGGGGGCGGCCAGGTGCGGACGCGGCTCACCCTCGGGGGCCGGACCCCGGCATAGGGGTACGGCCCGGCGATTCAGGGGGTGCTCCCGGGGCCCCGACGACCGCGCTGCGGATTCAATGGGCCGGGACCTGGCCGCCGCCCGCGGGCCGACCGTGGGTCCGGCAGACGCCTCAGAAGGGAACGGGGAGACCATGACGAACGTGTCTGCGGCGACGGACAGTTGGGTACGGCGGTTCCACCCTTCGGACGCGGCGGCGACGCGACTGGTCTGCTTCCCGCACGCAGGCGGCTCGGCGTCCTACTACTTCCCGGTCTCCCGGGCCCTGTCGCCCACCGTCGACGTGCTGGCCGTCCAGTACCCCGGCCGCCAGGACCGGCGCACCGAACGCTGCATAGACGACGTACGGGAGTTCGCGGACCTCGTGACCGCCGCGCTGAGGCCGTGGACCGACCGGCCGCTCGCGCTGTTCGGGCACAGCCTGGGCGCCACCATAGCGTTCGAGGTGGCCCTGAGACTCCAGGCCGACGGGATCGTCCCGGTGGTCCTGTTCGCCTCCGGCCGCCGGGCGCCGTCACGGCATCGTGACGAGCGCCTGCACCTCGGCGACGACGCGCGACTGATCGACTCCATCAAGCGGATGAGCGGAACCGATCCGCAGATACTGCGGGACGAGGAGCTGCTCCGGATGGTGCTCCCCGCGGTCCGCAGCGACTACAAGGCCGCCGAGACCTACCGCTACCAGCCCGGACCCCAACTCGCCTGCCCGGTCACCGTGCTGACCGGGGACCGCGACTCGGAGGTCACCACGGAGGAGGCCCTCGCCTGGGCGGAGCACACGAAGGAACCGTTCTCCCTGCACGAGTACAGCGGTGGGCACTTCTACCTCAACGACCACGCCGCCGCGGTCATCGCCCGCATCCGCGAGCAACTCGCGGGCAGCGGCCGTCTCGCCCAGCACTGAAGGACCGCCATGAGCGCCAGCACCGCAGCGGCGTACGAGGTGCGCGGAGCGTCCCCGCGCCGCCCCGCGCCGCCCGGCGGCACCCGGCCGGGGAAGCTCGTCGCCATCAGCGATCTGCACGTCCGCCACGCCGAGAACCGGCGGATCGTCGAGGCACTCCGGCCCGAGTCGGACCAGGACTGGCTGCTGGTCGCCGGCGACGTCAGCGAGACCGTGGCGGAGATCGAATGGGCGCTGGGCGTCCTGGCGAACCGGTTCGCGACCGTGGTGTGGGCGCCCGGCAACCACGAGTTGTGGACTCCGCCCGACGACCCGGTCCAACTGCGCGGCGAACAGCGGTACCGGCACCTGGTGGACCTGTGCCGGCGGCTCGGCGTCCACACCCCCGAGGACCCCTACCCGGTCTGGGAGGGCCAGGGCGGACCGGCGGTGATCGCCCCGCTGTTCGTGCTGTACGACTACACCTTCCGGCCCGCGGGCGCCGCTTCCCGGCGACATGCGCTGGACATGGCGGAGCGGGCGGGCGTGGTGTGCACGGACGAGTTCCTGCTCCACCCCGACCCGTACCCCAGCCGGGAGGCCTGGTGCCGGGCCCGGCTGGAGATCACCGAGAAACGGCTCACCGAGGTACCCGACGAGCTGCCGACCGTCCTGGTCAACCACTTCCCGCTGGTACGCGAACCGACCCGCGTGCTGTGGCACCCGGAGTTCGCGCTGTGGTGCGGCACCGAGGCCACCGCGGACTGGCACCGGCGGTTCCGCGCCGCCGCGGTCGTGTACGGCCATCTGCACATTCCCCGGCTGATCCATCAGGACGGCGTACCGCACCAGGAGGTCTCCCTGGGCTACCCGAGAGAGTGGCGGCGGCGCCCGGCCAGGCCGGGCCGGCCGGTGCAGATCCTCCCGGCCGCGCATGCCGGCGAGGAGGCCCGGTGATCGAGAAGCTACTGCACCGGCCGATCGCGGCCGCCGAAGCCTTCCACGACCCGGCCGACCCGCCGCCGCTGTTCCCCGAGGAGGCACAAGTGGTGGCGCGCTCGGTGGAAACGCGCCGCCTGGAGTTCGCCACCGTCCGGGCCTGCGCCCGCTCCGCGCTCGCCCGGCTCGGCGTCCCCGCCGGTCCGATACTCCCCGGGGAGCGCGGAGCGCCGCGCTGGCCCGCCTCGGTCGTGGGCAGCATGACGCACTGCGTCGGTTATCGGGCAGCCGCCGTGGCCCGCGGCACGGACCTGCTCACCATCGGCATCGACGCGGAGGTCAACCTGCCGCTGAAGAACGACGGAGTGCGCCGACTGGTGACGGTCCCCGAGGAACGTTCCCGGCTCACGGAGTTGGCCGCCCAGCGGCCAGGAATCTGCTGGGACCGGCTGCTGTTCAGTGCCAAGGAGAGCGTCTACAAGGCCTGGTTCCCGATCACCGGCCGCTGGCTGGAGTTCGAGGATGCCGTGGTCGACGTCGATCCGGACGCCGGCACGTTCACCGCGCGGCTGCTCGTTCCGGGTCCCGTGGTGTCGGGCTCCCGCCTTCGGGGGTTCAGCGGCCGCTGGCTGGTCCAGGACGGGCTGATCCTCACCGCGATCGCCGTGACCCACGACGCCTGAGAGGCGTCCCCGGCGCCGCGGCCGGCCTTCAGCGGACGTACGGCTGTCACCGGTCCGGGCGATGGCCCCCGCGACACCGACAGATCACGGCCGTAGCCCTCAATGTCCGGAGTTCGCCCCGGTGGGGGCAGGGCCGGACACCATTGTCGCTGAGAGCTTCATCCCCGGCCGGCCCGCAACCCTACGGGCCGCCTGCACCCTGGGACCGCCCTCGCAAGGAGCCGCTCGCCACTGTCATCAGGAGGGTCTGCCGATCGGGAACGGCCGGGTCGGCGCCCTGATCACCGGCGACCCCTCCCACGACGCCACGGTCCTCGCGGACGCGACCCTGTGGACCGGGCACGCCCACGCGACCCTCCAGTCCGACGGACAGTTCCCGTACCCTGCCTCCGACTTCGGCACCTTCGGCATGCCGGCCAAGGCGTACCTCGGCCTTCCGGCCCGCGCCACGACGGCGATCAGTGCAGAAGTGCACGGGCCCGGGGCACTGGTGTCAATGACCTGACGTCAGTTTCCTATATGATCTTCTTCGGCCGGACAAGAGTGCACCACCAACTCCCGGTTAGGCGTACGACGCTTCGGGTGCACGTCGCAGCCCATGTTTTGCCTGTTCAGATGCCAAGGTCGGCGCCGAGCGGGGTGGGGCGACGTAGGTGAAGCCGAAATAGCCGTGCACGCCTCTTGACGAGACCCCTTCCTCGAATCAACGATCACCTCATCAATTTCCTATCTGATTCTTCAGAAAGTGGTCGAGATGCGCATCCGGACCAGAGCCGCTCTGTCGGGGATCTTCACCGTGGCCGTGCTGATGGCAGGTTCCTCGGCCTGCACCGTGAAGTCCTCCGACGAGCCGGCGGGCAACGCCACCAAGGCATCGGCCAAGACCGGTGACGGAACGGCGGACCTGGCCGACGGATCCGGGACCAAGGTGGCGCTCGTGCCCGGTGGCGCCCACCCGTACTTCCAGCCCTGGAAGACGGCCGGAGCCGCGGCCAAGAAGGCGCACGGCCTCGGCGACGTGACGTTCGACGAGACCGCGGAGTGGGACCAGCAGAAGCAGAACAACCTGATCTCCACCCTCGCCGCGAGGGGCTACAACGCGTTCGGCGTCTTCGGGGTGTCTCCGACCGACATCAACACCACGTTCGCGGACCTGAAGTCCCAGGGGTTCGCCGTGGCCTCGCTGGCGTCCTGTCCGGCCGGCGGCAACAACGAGGCGGACTTCTGTCTGTCGACGAACGTCGAGGTCGCCGCGTACAAGGCGACCAAGGCCGCCATCGAGGCCATGGGCGGCAAGGGCACCCTGGTACACCTCACCGGGAACAACGTCGACGCGAACACCCAGCTGCGGATCCAGGGCGTCGACAAGGCCGTGAGCGAGAGCGGCGGCAAAGTCAAGCTGCTCCAGAACATCACCGACATCGACAAGGACCTCCAGACCGCCCAGAAGGCCGTCTCCGACCTGCTCGCCGCGAAGGGCGACCAGATCCAGGGCATCGTCGCCACCGCCTACAACCCTGCGGTCGCCGCCGCCGACGCGGTCACGAGCACCGGTTCGTCGGCGAAGGTCGTCGCCATCGACGACGACGCCAAGATCCTCGACTCCATCACCAAGGGCTCGGTCGCCGCGACCGTCGTGCAGAACCCCGTGGGCCAGGCCGAGGTGGGCGCGTGGGTGCTCGCGCTCCTGCAGTCGAAGCAGTGCACCATGCGCGAGCCCGGCGTGATCGTGGACTCCGGCTCCTTCGTCGTCACCAAGGCCGACGTGGCCACCTACGACGCCGACCGGAAGGCGAAGACCGAACAGCTCAAGAAGCAGTTCGCCGACGAGCTCCTCGCCTGCAACTGACACGGCCGTCCGGCACTACAGAAATCGGACCTCGCACGATGAGCATCATCACGACCGCCACGGCCCTGCTGGCCGGCATCGCGGTGGAGACGGACCGCACCGACGCGGTGCAGGCCTTCGTCAAGCAGGAGACGATTTTGGTCGAGCTCGCCACGACGGACGGCCTCCGGGGAACCGGCTACGCCTACACGATCGGTACCGGGGGAACCTCCGTCCTCTCCCTGCTCCAGGACCATCTGCTGCCCCTCCTCGTCGGCGAGGACGCACGCAACATCGAGGCGCTGTGGCAGCGCCTGTTCGCCACCACCCGGGCGACCACCACCGGCGCCATCACCTCCCTCGCCCTCGCCGCTGTGGACACCGCCCTGTGGGACCTGCGCTGCAAGCGTGCGGGCGAACCGCTGTGGCGGCTGGCCGGCGGTCACCGTCGCGAGGTCCCGGTGTACGACACCGAGGGCGGCTGGCTCCACCTCGGCACCGACGAACTGGTCAAGTCGGCGCTCGTGGCGAAGGAGGCCGGCTGGGCCGGCGTCAAGATCAAGGTGGGCAAGCCGCACCTGAACGAGGACGCCGAGCGGCTGCGCGCCGTCCGCGAGGCCGTCGGTCCGTCGCTCCATATCATGACCGACGCCAACCAGTCGCAGACGATCTCCTCGGCTCTCCAACTGGCGGCCGCCCTGGAGCCCTACGACCCGTACTGGCTCGAGGAGCCCATGCCGGCCGACGACCTCAGCGGCCACGCCCGGCTGGCCAGGGCGACGAACATCCCCGTGGCCGTCGGCGAGTCGATGTACTCGATCACGCAGTTCCGCAACTACCTGGAGGCGGGCGCCGCGTCCATCGTGCAGGTGGACGCCGCACGCGTCGGCGGCATCACCCCCTGGCTGAAGGTCGCCCACCTGGCGGAGGCCCACAACGTGATGGTCTGCCCGCACTTCCTGATGGAACTCCACGTCAGCCTCGTCGCCGCCGTCCCCAACGGGAAGTTCGTCGAGCACATCCCGCAGCTGCGCGCGGTGACCCGGAGCGAGATGACGGTACGCGACGGCATGGCCGTCGCCCCCGACGAGCCAGGCATCGGCATCGACTGGGACATGGACGCCATCGACGACCGGAGGGTGTCGTGACCGCACCCGTCTCACCCCCCGAGGCCCCCTCGGAAACCGCCGCACCGCCGACCACCCCCCGCAAGACGCACAAGACGCCGTTCTGGGTGAACCAGCGGCTCGGACTGCTCGTGCTCATCGTCGCCCTGTGCGCCGTCTTCGGCTTCCTGCGCCCCGCCTTCTTCGACGAGCGGCTCGTGCTGTTCCCGCTGCTCCGCGACATCGCGACCCTCACCGTCGTGGCTCTCGCGCAGATGGTGGTCCTGTCCATCGGGCACATGAACCTGGCCGTCGGCCGGATGGCCGCCTTCGGCGCGATGTTCGCGGGATTCGGCTACGACCGGCTGGGCCTGCCGCTGCCGCTCGGGCTCCTACTCTGCCTGTGCGCCGGCGCGGCGATCGGCGGGGTGACCGGCTGGATCATCGCCCGTACCGGCGTGAGTTCGTTCGTGGTGACCCTGGCCATGGACTTCGCGCTCCTCGGACTGGTGTCCCTGCTGTACTCGGCGCTCACCGAGAACGCCGCCTTCACCACCCGGCCGGCCGGCCTCGCCGAACTGCGGTCCTCCTCGCTGGCCGACATCTGCCTCGGCCCCGTATGCGGATCGGCCGCCGTACCGCAGATGATCCAGTTCACCCTGCTGGCGCTGCTCGCCCTGGGCTTCCTTTACACCTGCACCCGGGTCGGACGGGAACTGCTCCTCACCGGCGCGAACCAGGCGGCGGCCGAACTGTCCGGCATCCCCACGGGCCGCCGCGTCATCCTCGCGCACGCCCTGTCGGGCCTGCTTGCCGCGCTCGCCGGATTCATGGCCGCCGTCGGCACCGGAACGTTCCGCGCGTCCATCGGCGACGACTTCATGCTCCCCTCGTTCCTCGGCGCGGTGCTCGGCGGGACCCTGCTCACCGGCGGTGTCGTCTCCGTGATCGGCGCCCTGCTCGGCACGTCCCTCGTCGGCGTCATCCGCAAGGGTCTCGACCTGCTGGGCGTCGGCCTCGAGAGCCTGAACATCTACCTCGGCTGCGTGCTGCTGTTCGCCCTGTCGGCCGACCGCGTCCGTACCGTCGTGTCCTATCGCAAGGTGGTGCGCTCCACATGATCACGCTCAACGACCGGAGCGCGAGGGCCGGCTCGGTGCTGCGCACATTCACCCGCTCGACGACGATGACGCTCCTCGTCGTCGCCCTGGTCGGGTACATCGCCCTGGGCGTCACCTCGTCGGGCACGTTCTTCAGCGGTCCCTCCGTGCGCACCTTCCTCCAGTACCTGGCCACACCCATCCTCATCGGCCTCGCCCAGATGGTCGCCCTCTGCGTCGGGCAGCTCAATCTCGCGGTCGGCGCCCTCGGCGGCTTCAGCGCCTGTCTGATGGGCGTCCTGATGGCCGACAGCGGCGTTCCTGCGCCGCTCGCCGTGCTGGCGGGCGTGGCCACGGCGACCCTGGTCGGCCTGGTGACGGGCCTGTTCATCGTGGCGACCCAGATCAACGGCTTCATCGTCACCCTCGGCACGATGACGATCCTGCTCGGGGCGCAGCACCGTCTCTCGGGCACCCGCACCATCGACGGCTACTCCGAGACCCTCCGGGACCTCGGCCGGGCGGCCCCGCTGAACATCCCCCTGGTGTTCCTCGTCGCGCTCGCCACGGCCGCCCTGCTCGCCGCGTTCATGTACCGCACCACCGCGGGCCGCCGTCTGCTGGCGGCAGGTGGCAACCCGCTCGCAGCCCGCCTTTCCGGCATCTCCACCAACCGCCAGATCGTGCTCGCCCACACCGTCTCGGGCCTCCTCGTCGGCGTGGCCGCCGTGGTCGCGACAGCCTCGCTGCCGGGCGTCAACCGCAGCGTCGGCGGCGACTGGCTGCTGCCGAGCTTCGCGGCACCGATCATCGGTGGCGTCGCCCTCACCGGAGGTGCCGTGGCCGTCTTCGGCACGGTCCTCGCGGCCTTCGTGATGCGGCTCATCGACGCGGCCCGCGCCCAGTTCTCACTCGACCCCAGCTGGGTCAACTTCCTTATCGGGGTGGTCGTCCTGGGCACCGTGGTCGGCGGCCGCGTGCACCAGAGCCGCCTGGAGAAGAAGGGCAAGGCGCAGGGACGTCCGCTGACCGCCCCGGTGGACGCCGGCCGGCCGACGGACACCGCCCTGCCGAACGCGGGAGGCGCCCGATGAGCAGCACCGTCCTTCTCGACTGCACGGAGATCGTCAAGGTCTTCCCCGGCATACGGGCCCTGGACTGCGTCGGACTGCGCCTCACGGCGGGCTCCGTGCACGCCCTGCTCGGCGAGAACGGCGCCGGCAAGTCCACCCTGATCAAGGTTCTGACCGGCGTGCACACGCCCGACGGCGGGCGCCTGACCTGGCTCGGCGACGAGGTGCACCTGCGCTCTCCGCTGGAGGCCGCCCGGACCGGGATCGGCGTCGTCCATCAGGAACGCAACCTCATCCCCGCCTTCTCGGTGGCGGAGAACATCACACTCCAGGCTCCCCCCGCCCGCCGCGGTCTCGTCGACCGGGACGCCATGACGGCTCCCGCGCGCGCCTGCCTCGCGGAGCTGGGCCTGGACATCGATCCCCACCGGCCGGTCCGTGAACTGTCGGTGGCACAGCAGCAGTTGGTCGAGATCGCCAAGGCCCTCTACACCGAGAGCAAGGTACTGCTCCTCGACGAGCCGACCGCGTCCCTGTCCCCCGAAGAAGCGGAGAGGCTCTTCGAGGTCGTCCGACGGCTGAAGGCCCGAGGCACCTGCGTCGTCTTCGTCAGCCACAAGCTCGAAGAGGTCTTCGCCATCTGCGACACCGTCACCGTGCTCCGCGACGGGAAGTCCGTGCTCGAATCCTCGCCCCTGGCCGACCACAGCCACGACGACGTCGTCTCCCTGATGGTGGGCCGTGCCCACGCCGCGACCGCCATGGAGCCCCGCCCCGTCGACACCACCGCCGCGCCGGTGCTGTCACTCGACCGGCTCTCCACGGCCGACGGACACGAGAACATCTCCCTCGACGTGCGCCCCGGCGAGATCGTCGGTCTGTACGGTCTGGTCGGCGCCGGGCGCAGCGAACTCGTCAAGGCGGTGCTCGGTCTCGACCGGGTGACCGGAGGCGAGATCCGGGTACACGGAAGGCCGGCCCGGATCAGTTCGCCGCGCCAGGCACTCCACGAGTACGGCATCGGCTACCTGACCGAGAACCGCAAGGAGGAAGGCGTCTTCCTCGAACAGCCCATCCACCGGAACATCACCGTGACGGTGTGGCGGAAGCTCGCCAAGGTCCTCGGATTCGTCTCCGCCCGCCAAGAACGGGACACGGCGCAGGACCTCGTCGACCGCCTCGGTATCCGCGTCTCCGGGCTCGGGCAGAACGCCGGAGAACTCTCCGGCGGAAACCAGCAGAAGGTGAGCCTGGCGAAGTGGCTCGCCACCGACACCCGCCTGCTCATCGTCGACGAACCGACCGTGGGCGTCGACGTCCGCACCAAGCACGCCTTCCACGAACTCCTGTGGGAACTGGCCCGACAGGGCCTGCCCATCCTCCTCATCACCAGCGACCTCGCCGAGATGATCACCCTGGCCGACCGGGTCCTCGTGATGGCCGACCACCGCATCCGCGGCGAGGTCGACAACGACCGCGACTACGACCGGATGAGCGGCCGCATCATCCGCGTCATCCACCACCGGGCGAGCTCGGCCGTGACCCCCCGGGAGAGCGCCCGATGAGGCGCGTGGCCCAGGTGATCCGGGTCCGCCCGGACAAAGCCGACGAGTACCGCGAGCTGCACCGCGACGTCCCGCGGCCGGTGCTCGACCGACTGCGGTCCCGCCACATCGCGAACTACTCGATCCACCTCTACGGCGACCTGCTGTTCGCCTACTTCGAGTACCACGGCGACGATCTGGTCGCCGACCTTGCACGACTTGCCGATGACGAGGCGACGCAGGCCTGGTGGCACCTCACCGACTCTTGCCAGGAACGCGTCAAGGAGGCGGGCCCGGAGGACAGGTGGGCATCGCTGGAGCAGGTGTTCCTCATGGAGTGACCACCAGGGCCCGGTCTGCCTCGCCCCACGTACGCCCTACCGACAAGGAACCCCCTTGCCCATCGACACCACCGCCGCGCGGGTCGTCGCCCTGGACACCTACGACATCCGCTTCCCGACCTCCCGGGAGCTGGACGGTTCCGACGCGATGAACCCCGACCCCGACTACTCCGCCGCGTATCTGATCCTGCGCACCGACGCCGCCGACGACCTGGCAGGCCACGGCTTCGTCTTCACCATCGGTCGTGGCAACGAGGTGCAGGTCACGGCGATCGAAGCGCTCCGCCCGCACATCGTCGGCCGTACCGTCGACGAGCTGTGCGCCGACCCCGGCGCCGTCAGCCGCGACCTGACAGGTGACAGCCAACTGCGCTGGCTCGGCCCCGAGAAGGGCGTCATGCACATGGCCGTCGGGGCCGTCGTCAACGCCGTCTGGGACCTGGCGGCCAAGCGACAGGGCAAGCCGCTGTGGCAGCTGCTCGCCGACGCGGAACCCGAATGGCTCGTCGGCCAGGTCGACTTCCGGTACATCGCCGACGCCCTCAGCGAGCAGGACGCGCTCGCCCTGCTGCGGCACGGCCGGGACGGACGACAGGCACGCCGGCGACAGCTCTTCGCCACCGGATACCCGGCCTACACGACCTCCCCCGGCTGGCTGGGCTACTCGGAGGAGAAACTCACCCGGCTCGCCAAGTCAGCGGTCGCCGACGGCTTCGCACAGATCAAGCTGAAGGTCGGCGCCGACCTGGACGAAGACATCCGGCGCTGCCGCGCCGCCCGGGCGGCGATCGGACCCGGGGTCCGCATGGCCATCGACGCCAACCAGCGCTGGAACGTCGACGAGGCCGTCCGATGGACCAACGCGCTCGCCGAGTTCGACCCGTACTGGATCGAGGAGCCCACCAGCCCTGACGACATCCTCGGCCACGCCGCCATCCGCACCGCGGTGGCACCCGTCAAGGTCGCCACCGGCGAGCACGTACAGAACCGCATCGTCTTCAAGCAGCTGCTCCAGGCCGGCGCCATCGACGTACTCCAGCTCGACGCCGCCCGCGTGGGCGGCGTCAACGAGAACCTGGCGATCCTGCTGCTCGCGGCGAAGTTCGGCGTCCCCGTGTGCCCCCACGCCGGCGGCGTCGGACTGTGCGAACTGGTCCAGCACCTGTCGATGTTCGACTACGTGGCCCTGTCCGGCACCACAGAGGACCGCGTCATCGAGTACGTCGATCATCTCCACGAGCACTTCGTCGACCCCGTCGTCATCCGGAACGGCCACTACACCGCGCCGACCGCACCCGGGTTCAGCGCCACGATGCTCACCCGCTCCCTCACGACGTACGCCTACCCGCACGGGGAGTTCTGGGCCACGGACCTCGCAGCGCGGCCCGGTGGCGTCGACCCGACCGCGGAAGAGGTGGCCGCATGACGGCAGAACTCACCGGGCTGCGCGCCGTCGTCACGGGCGGCGCCTCGGGCATCGGCCTTGCCACCTCCCGGCTGCTTGCCGAGCGGGGGGCCCGTGTCGCCGCCCTCGACCTCGACCCGTCCGGCTGCCTGCCGCCGCTGACAGGTCTGAAGGCCGACGTCGGAGACGACGCGTCCGTCAGGGCGGCGGTGGAGGAGGCGGCGGCCGCCCTCAACGGGATCGACATCCTCGTCAACAATGCGGGCATCGGCGCCACCGGCACCGTCGCGGACAACCCGGACGAGCAGTGGCGCAAGGTGTTCGACATCAACGTCCTCGGCGTCGTACGCGTCACCCGCGCCGCACTCCCCCACCTGCGCCGCTCGTCACACGCCGCGATCGTCAACACCTGCTCGATCGCGGCGACGGCCGGGCTTCCCCAGCGCGCCCTCTACTCCGCGACCAAGGGAGCCGTCCTCTCCCTCACCCTGGCCATGGCCGCCGACCACGTCCGGGAAGGCGTACGCGTCAACTGCGTCAACCCGGGTACGGTCGACACCCCCTGGGTGGGCAGGCTGCTCGACGCAGCCGAGGACCCGGCCGCGGAACGGGCAGCGCTCGGCGCCCGCCAGCCGCACGGACGCCTCGTCACCGCCGAGGAGGTCGCCGCGGCGATCGTGTACCTCGCCGGGCCGGCGGCCGGCTCCGTCACCGGAACCGCGCTCGCCGTCGACGGCGGGATGGCCGGGCTGCGACTGAGGCCGGTCGGCGCATGAACGGGCCGCTGAGGAGAGCGCCGCTGGGCGGCGGCGCCACCTGGACATCGACCCTCGCCTTCGGCGCCGCGGCCCTCGGCAACCTCTTCACCGAGACGACCGAGGAGCAGGCCGCCGCCGCCCTCGACACGGCCTGGGACAAGGGCATTCGCTCCTTCGACACGGCCCCGCACTACGGCCTCGGGCTTTCCGAGCGTCGCCTCGGCGCTTCGCTGCGCGCCCGCCCGCGGAGCGAGTACACCCTCTCCACCAAGGTCGGCCGCCGCCTCCAACCCCTCGCCGACCGCTCCGGGGACGACCTCGCCAACGGCTTCGCCGTGCCCACCACCCACCGGCGTGTCTGGGACTTCACCGCCGACGGCGTGCGCCGCAGCCTGGACGACAGCCTGCACCGGCTCGGCCTGGACCACATCGACATCGTCTACCTCCATGACCCCGACGACCACGGACCGCAGGCTCTCGACGAGGCCTACCCCGCCCTCGAACGCCTCCGCGCGGAAGGCGTCGTGAAGGCCATCGGAGTGGGCATGAACCAGCCGGCTCTGCCGGCGCGCTTCGTGCGGGACACCGACATCGACGTCGTCCTGCTCGCCGGCTGCTACACCCTCCTCGAACAGAGCGGTCTCGACGAGCTCCTGCCGCTCGCCGCCGAGCGAGGCGTCTCGGTGGTGGCCGGCGGCGTCTTCAACTCGGGCCTCCTCGCGGCTCCGGGGCCCGGTGCCACCTACGGGTACCGGCAGGCCGACCCGGACGTGCTGGAGCGCGCGCTGGCGATACAACGGGTCTGCGCGGACCACGGCGTGCCGCTGCGGGCCGCGGCGGCACGCTTCCCCCTCGGCCACCCCGCGGTCGCCTCCGTACTGCTCGGCCTGCGCAGCGCGGCGGAGGTGGAGGACGCGGTCGCACAGTTCCACCGACCCGTCCCGGACGAACTGTGGAGCGATCTCCGCACCGCCGGGCTGCTCCCCGCGGACGTCCCGGTGCCGTCGGCCCCGCCGTCCGACCGGACCGGCGGCACACCGCGCGAAGGGGGCAGGGCATGACCGCACCGATCGTCGTCGACGCGCACCACCACGTGTGGGACCTGGCCGTACGCGACCAGACCTGGATCACAGGACCCGCCCTCGCACCGCTCCGCCGCGACTTCTCGCTTCGGGATCTGCGTCCGCTGGCCGAGCGGGCCGGAGTCCGCGCGAGCGTCCTCGTGCAGACCGTGACGGTCCCCGAGGAGACGCCGGAGATGCTGGCCCAGGCCGCGTCGGACCCACTCGTCGCCGGAGTGGTCGGCTGGACCGACCTGACCGCCCCCGACATCGCGGACACCCTCGCGGAACTGCGCGGGATGCCCGGAGGCGAACGTCTCGTGGGCCTGCGACACCAGGTCCAGGCCGAGTCCGATTCCCGATGGCTGCTCCGTGAGGACGTCCTGCGGGGCCTGGCCGCCGTCGCCGACGCGGGTCTCGCCTACGACTTGGTCGTCCTGCCGCACCAACTGCCGTCGGCCACCGCCGCGGCCCGCCGTCTGCCCGGCCTCACCTTCGTCCTCGACCACGCCGGCAAGCCGGCCGTCGCGACGGCGGAACTCGAACCGTGGGCCACCGACCTCCGCGACCTCGCCGCCGAACCGAACGTCTACTGCAAGTTGTCGGGCCTGGTGACCGAGGCCGACTGGCCGCACTGGTCTGTCGAGGACCTCCGCCCGTACGCCGACACGGTCCTCGATGCCTTCGGCCCGGAACGCGTGATGTTCGGATCGGACTGGCCCGTGTGCACCCTGGCCGCCGACTACGCCACGGTGCTGGACACCACACGCCGGCTGACCACCCGACTCGACCCTCACGAACAGGCCCGCGTCCTCGGGGACACGGCCCTGACCGTCTATCGACTGACCCTGCCGTAGCGGCCCTCCACCCATCATCAGGGCGCTCGACAGGAGCGCGACCCGAGAAAGGAACCACCCCATGAAGCTCATGCGCCTCGGCCCCATCGGCGCCGAACGCCCCGCGGTCCTCGCGGACGACGGCCGACTGTACGACATCTCGCCGCTGACCACCGACATCGACGGCGCGTTCCTGGCCTCCGACGGACTCGCGCGCGCCGCGCACGCGCTGGCCGCCGGCGAGCTGCCGCCGTTCGACGGCGAGGGGCTGCGCGTCGGCGCACCGGTCGCCCGGCCCGGCAAAGTCGTCTGCATCGGGCTCAACTACCGCGACCACGCCGAGGAGACGGGCGCGAGGATCCCCGAACGGCCCGTCGTCTTCATGAAGGCGCCCGACACCGTCGTGGGGCCGTACGACACCGTCCTCGTCCCGCGGGAATCGGAGAAGACCGACTGGGAGGTGGAGCTGGCCGTGGTCATCGGCAAGCGGGCACGATACCTCGACGGTCCCGACGACGCCCTCGCCGCCGTCGCGGGCTACACGATCAGCAACGACGTCTCGGAACGCGCCTTCCAGCTGGAGCTCTCCCCGCAGTGGGACCTGGGCAAGTCCTGCGAGACGTTCAACCCGATGGGCCCGTGGCTGGTCACCCGCGACCAGGTCGACGACCCGCAGGGCCTGGGGCTGCGTCTGAGCGTCAACGGCGTTCGGCGCCAGGACGGCACCACTAAGAACATGATCTTCGGCGTCGCCCACATCGTCTGGTACCTCAGCCAGTACATGGTCCTCGAACCCGGTGACGTCGTGAACACCGGCACTCCGGCGGGGGTCGCACTGGGGCTCCCCGGCACCCCGTACCTCCGCGCGGGGGACGTCGTGGAACTTGAGATCGACGGTCTCGGCTCGCAGCGCCAGACGTTCGGGCAGGCCTGACGATGTCGGGCGTCCGGCGGGATCCGACCCGGCCCCCCGGCGTCGCGGACCGCGTGGCATCGGAGGGGAGTCACAGCCCCGGTGCCGTCTCGCTAAACTACCGACGTCCCGAAAAGGCCCGAGCTGCAGGAGAACGGATGCCCCCGCAGAACGACTCCGCGGCCACGAGCGGGGCCGCGGAGGGGGCCATGGAGGGGGCTGGGCAGCCGGAGGGGAAGCCGCAGGAAGCGCCCCCCGCACGGCAGGCCCTCTCAGACAGTGTCTACGAGGACATCAAGGCCATGGTCATGGACCACGGCATCGCCCCGGGTGCCCGGGTCGGCATCGAGGCCCTGTCGCGCACCCTCGGCGTATCGCCCACGCCAGTACGCGAGGCGCTGGCCCGGCTGGAGGCCGACGGCCTGGTGGTGAAGCGGTCGCTCTCGGGATACCGGGCGACCGAGTTGCTGACCCGCAAGGGCCTCGAAGAGCTCTTCGAGATGCGCCTCCTCCTTGAGCCGAGGGCGGCGGCGCTTGCCGCGGTCAATGCCAACGAGGACCAACTCGACGCCATCGAGCGCATAGTGGAGGAGATGCGGGCGCACCCCGGGCCCACCGGACGCTATGCGGACTATCGGGACTTCGCCGCGCTGGACCAGCGGTTCCACGACGCGATCGCGCTCGCCTCGCACCGTCCCCTGCTCGCCGACGCGGTGGAGCGGCTCCACTCGCATCTGCACATCTTCCGGCTGACAAGCGCCAATGCCACGGAGGACCCGACGCTTGAGGAGCACGACCGCATCCTCCGCGCGGTCCTGCGGGGCAAGGCCGATCGCGCCGCCGAAGCCATGGCGGACCACCTGACCCACAGTCTTCAGAGACAGCTCACCCAGGATCTGAAGGGCTGACCGCCCGCCGAGCGGCCACGGTTCTCGCGCGGGACGGTCATTGCCGTGTCGCGGGCAGCGCGGTGAATCCGGGTCGCGGTTCCGGAGGGGCCCACCGGCCCCCGCCTCGCCTCGCCTCGCCTCGCCTCGCCTCGCCTCAACCACTGTGCGGAGAGGTCGATGCCGATGTCGGCCACCGTTCTACGGCACAGCTCAACTCGGGGTGGAGCTCACCAGATGTCGCACTCCGATGACTGAGGTCGGACCATAGTTACGATGGCGGGATCGGGGCGCGGTCTGTTCGTGCCCGCTGATCGACAGGGAGGCGCCCGTGACGGCCCAGTGGCGACCCGTGCGGCAGTCGCGGACGCATGAACTCGTGCTGGAGAGCATCGAGCAGCAGGTGTTCGCCGGCGAGCTGAAGGCGGGTGACCACCTGCCGCCCGAGCGTGAGTTGGCCCTGGCGTTGGGCGTCAGCCGGTCCGCGCTGCGTGAGGCCCTGCGGGTCCTTGAGACCATCGGTGCGCTGGTGGCGAATGTGGGGCGCGGTCCTGACGCGGGTGCGCGGATCGTGCGTAATCCGGACGATGCGCTCGGCCGGGTGCTGCGACTTCACCTCGCCCTCGGCAGCTACGACCTTGAGGATGTGCTTGAGGCCCGTGTCGTGTTGGAGCGGTCCAGTTTCGAGGCGGCCTCACGGTCGGCGTCGGAGGACGACCTGGCCGAGGCGGAGGCGTTGCTCGACCGGATGCGGGAGGCGGGACCGAACGTCGTCGCGTACAACGACCTGGACACCGCCTTCCATGTGCTGATCGCCCGTAGCTCTGGCAACCACCTCGTCTCGACCCTGACCTCCGCCGTCCGGGAGTCCGTGCGCACGTTGATCCTTCAGGCGGAGGAAGCGGCCGAGGACTGGGCTGTGACCGCGGAGGGGCTGAACGCCGAACATGGCGAGTTGCTCCGCCTGCTGCGGGCCGGTGAGGGTGCCGCGGCGGCAGACCTGGTCGAGCGACACATCCGCGGGTTCCACGGCGCGGTCGTCGGCAAGCGGGAGGCCGACGCATCCGCGGACTGACTGCCTCGTCAGGCGCAGCGTCGGGCACTTAAGGTCCGACCACAATGCGGTCAGTTCTTTGTCCACGGTTCGGCCGCGACTAAGGTCGGACCATACTTCGACCGTGGAGGTCCCTCATGCGCATCGGACTCTTCGCCACGTGTTTGGGAGACACCCTGTTCCCCGACGCGGTGAAGGCGACGGCGCTGCTGCTCAGCCGCCTCGGCCACGAGCTGGTCTTCCCGCCCGGCCAGACCTGCTGCGGCCAGATGCATGTGAACACCGGCTACCAGCGCGAGCCGGTGCCCCTCGTGCGGAACTTCGTCGATCAGTTCGGCGACCGGGCCATCGATGCCGTCGTCATGCCGTCCGGCTCGTGCGCGGGATGCGTGCGTCACCAGCACGAGATCGTCGCCGAGCGGTACGGCGACCCCGCCCTGCGCGCTGGTGTCGCCGCGGTGAAGGTCAAGACGTACGAGCTCTCCGAGTTCTTGGTCGACGTCGTCGGGACCGTCGATGTCGGCGCGTACTTCCCGCACCGTGTCACGTACCACCCGACCTGCCACTCGCTGCGGATGCTCCACGTGGGCGACAAACCGCTGCGGCTGCTGCGGGCCGTCGAGGGGATCGACCTGGTCGAGCTGCCGGAGGCGGACACCTGCTGCGGCTTCGGCGGCACCTTCGCCGTCAAGAACGCCGGTACCTCCTCGGCCATGCTCGCCGACAAGCTGAGGCATGTGACGTCCACGGGAGCCGCCGTGTGCACCGCCGGTGACTCCTCGTGTCTGATGCACATCGGCGGCGGCCTGTCGCGCATCCGGTCCGGGCCCCGCACGCTCCACCTCGCCCAGATCCTCGCCGCCACCCGCACCGCGCCGCACCCTGTGACGGAGGCCGCTCGATGAACAGCACCTTCCTCGGCATGCCCGCCGCGCCGCCCCGTTCCCCGCACGGCGAGGGCAACCTGAGAGGCGAGCGAGCGTTCCCGGAGGCGGCCGCGACCGCGCTGGACAACGGTCAGCTCCGCTCCAACCTCCGAAAGGCGACGCGCACCATCCGCGCCAAGCGCCTGGCCGTCACCACGGAGGTGCCCGACTGGGAGGAGTTGCGTTCCGCCGGAGCCGCGATCAAGGCCGACACCATGAACCGGCTGCCCGAACTGCTCGAGCAACTGGAGGCGAAGGTCACCGAGGCCGGCGGCACGGTGCACTGGGCCCGGGACGCGGCGGAGGCGAACGCCATCGTCGCCGGGCTCGTCGCCGCCACCGGCAGCGACGAGGTCATCAAGGTCAAGTCGATGGCGACGCAGGAGATCGGCCTCAACGAGCACCTGGAGAGCCACGGGGTCACCGCCCACGAGACCGATCTCGCCGAACTGATCGTGCAGCTCGCGGATGACCGGCCCTCCCACATCCTGGTGCCGGCGATCCACCGCAACCGGGAGGAGATCCGACGGATCTTCCTCAAGGCGATCCCGGGCGTCGACCCGGACCTGACCTCCGTGCCCTCGGAACTGGCCGCCGCCGCCCGCGCCTATCTGCGCGCGAAGTTCATGACCGTCCCGGTCGCCGTCTCCGGGGCCAACTTCGGCATCGCCGAGACCGGCACCCTCTCCGTCGTCGAGTCCGAGGGGAACGGCCGGATGTGTCTGACGCTGCCGCGCACCCTGATCACCGTCATGGGCATCGAGAAGGTCCTGCCGCGCTACGCCGACCTGGAGGTCTTCTTCCAGCTGCTGCCGCGTTCCTCCACCGGCGAGCGGATGAATCCCTACACCTCCCTGTGGACCGGCGTGACGCCCGGCGACGGCCCTCAGGAGTTCCACCTGGTGCTGCTGGACAACGGACGCACCGCCGCCCTCGCCGACGCCGTCGGCCGCGAGGCCCTGAGCTGCATCCGCTGCTCGGCCTGCCTGAATGTCTGCCCGGTGTACGAGCAGGTCGGCGGCCATGCCTACGGCTCGACCTACCCCGGCCCGATCGGCGCCGTGCTCACTCCGCAGCTCGCCGGCATGCACGCCGCGAAGAACGACCCCAACTCCTCACTGCCCTACGCCTCCACCCTCTGCGGTGCCTGCTACGACGCCTGCCCCGTGAAGATCGACATCCCGTCGCTGCTGGTGGAGCTGCGCCACCAGAACACCGAGCAGACCGGCCGGAGCGCCGAACAGCTCGCCATGAAGGCCGCGGCCGCCGTCATGGGCCGGCCGAAGCTGTACACGGCCGCACAGAAGGCCGCCCGGCTCGGCCGGATCGCCGCCGGGCGGGACGGGAAGATCACCCACCTCCCGCCACCCCTGCAAGGGTGGAGCGAAAGCCGCGACACCCCCGCACCGCCCCGGCAGACCTTCCGCGACTGGTACGCCTCCGAGGAAGGTCGGCGCGTCCTCGCCGACGCCGCCCCAAGAGGCAGCGACGACGTCCACGAGGAGAACCGATGACCGCACGCGAGATCGTCCTCGGCCGCGTACGAGACGCGCTGGCGCTCGCCCCGCGACCGCCCGTCACGGTGGAACGTGCCTACCGGCGGGGTCGCAGCCTCTCGGACGCCGAGCGGCTCGAGCTGTTCACGGACCGGCTGGTCGACTACAAGGCGCAGGTGAGGACCTGTACGGCCGGCGATGCGGCGCGGGTCCTCGCGGATGTTCTCGACGGTCTCGGCGCCCGCCGGATCGGGGTGCCCGCCGGCCTCGACCGGTCCTGGCTCGCAGGCTGGGCCGGCACCGTCGTGGAGGACCGCGCCGACGTGCCCGCGCAGAGCCTGGCCACGCTCGACGCGGTGGTGACGGCCTCGGCGGTGAGCTGCGCCGAGACCGGGACGATCTTCCTCGACGGCTCGGCCGACCAGGGCCGCCGCGCGCTGTCCCTCGTTCCCGACGTGCACCTCTGCGTGGTCGACCTCTCCTCGGTAACCGTAGGTGTCCCCGAGGCGCTGACCCGACTCGTCCCCGAACGGCCGACGACGCTGATCAGCGGGCCGTCGGCGACATCGGACATCGAACTGGAGCGTGTGGAGGGCGTACACGGCCCGCGCACTCTGGTGGTGATCGTGCGCACGGACGTATGACCAGGACGACCGCGCCGTGCGTCGGGGAGAAGCCCGGAGGGGAACGGTGAACCGGGGACCAGGCGCATCGCCCCGCTCCTGGTCACGGAGGCACCAGCGATCGCACAGGGTTCTCCTCTCTCGAATATCGACGGGACACCCACGTTCGAGGTGTACTCGGTCGAGAATTCGCCGTTCACCGCGATGGGTTGACGCTTTGCGACGAAACCTCTGGTGTCGTCACGATCCTGGGATGAGTGCCGGCGGCAGCCCTGCCGGGGGACGTGCGGCCCGACCGGCAGGACTCGGAGAGCCAGCACAGGCGGCGGACCTGACGCGCCGCCGCGATGTCAGGTGAGGGGCATTGTGTGGCGGACGCCACCTGCACTGATGCCCTCAACTCCTGGTACCCGAACAGCCACTTGTGGGTCACCGTGGGCAAGGACGGTGACGGCGCCGCCTCACTTGTCGCTCTGGTGCACCTGCGCCGCCACGACAGCCTCACGAGGATCGCGGCCGGTTTCGGCATATGCGTCGGCACCGCGCACGCCTACGTCACCACCGTGACGAACCTGCTCGCCGACCGGGCCCCGGGTCTGCTGAAGACGCTGCGCGAGAACGACCCGGCCTTCGCCCTCGGCCGACACGATGGGGGACTCGGCGCGCACTGTCACCCGCGCCATCAGGGCCAGTGGCGCGTGATCAGGCTCGGCGCGCGGCGGGTGAGCCAGGCACTGGCCAGACCGATGGCGGCGCCGGTGGCTACATCGCTTGCATAGTGAGCGCCGCTCTGCACCCGCTCAAGCACCACCATGGCGGCGGGTAGTGCGCACGCGGCGCCGACGGCCGGCCAGGCGGGTGCGACGGCAGCGGTGAAGGCCACCGCGGCGGCGGTATGTCCTGAAGGGAAGGAGGAGGAATCGGGACGGTCGTCGACCTCGTCGTGGGGGAACCACTCCTTCGGGGGCCGGGGCCGCTGGGCCAGTTGCTTGCCCATACCGTTCGAGATGAGCTGGGCAACCGCCAGGGCGGACAGGCCGGCCATCGCCGCCCTGCGGCCGCGCCACCCGCCCGCCCAGGCCATGGTGGCGGCGGCGCCGCACCACAGCTTTGCACTCTCGGCGGTTTCCTCCACCCAGGAGAGCAGCTTGCCGACGTTGGGCGGAGTGCGGGAGGCCGCACGCTGTGTCAGCGATCGATCCACGTCACCCAAATTATGCAAAAGCCTCACTCAAGCACGATTACCCGGGTTTCCCATCCAAACTCGTGAAGCACTCAGTGAGCAGTCGGCGGCCCGGTCGACGAGCGAATGGTCCCGGCCCTCCTTCGCTTGATGAGCCGGCGCGAGCCAGTCGTCAGCCGAGCACCCCACCGCAAGTCGGCGGCGGGCGCTGCCCAGCCGGGCCCGCGATCGCAGCAAGCCGAAGATCCGCGGACCTGAACGCCGGAAAGGAAGCCCTGATACTCGCGCAAAGCGTGGGTACACGGCGCACATGGCGAAACTGCATCTTCCAGGTCGTAGTAACCACCACACCAACGACGAGGCACCGGTGGAGGCCGGGCCGGGACCGGAGGTGGAACGCAGAGAGCCGGATACGCCGAGCAAGCTGCCGAAGGGCGCCTGGAGCGCGGTGCTCAAGGGCAGCATGCGGGAGTTCAAGGACGACGAGCTGACCGACCGTGCGGCGGCGTTGACCTACTACGGGGTGCTGTCACTCTTCCCCGCGCTGCTGGTGCTGGTCTCCCTATTGGGCATCACCGGAAAGTCGACCACGGACAAGGTGCTGGAGAACATCCAGCAGCTCGCCCCCGGATCGGCGCGCGACATCATCACCGGGGCCGTGGAACAGCTGCAGGGCAATGCCGGCATAGGCTCGTTGATGGCGATCGTGGGCCTGGTGCTCGCGGTGTGGTCGGCGTCCGGGTATGTGGCGGCGTTCATCCGTTCCGCGAACGCCGTCTACGACATGCCCGAGGGGCGGCCGGCCTGGAAAATCCTGCCAGTGCGTCTCGGGGTGACGATCGTGCTGATGGTGCTGGCCGTGGCCAGCGCGGTGATCGTAGTGTTCACCGGCGGTCTGGCGCGCGAGGTGGGGGAGGTACTCGGCGTCGGAGACACGGCGCTGACCGTGTGGTCGATCGCCAAGTGGCCCGTCCTGGTCGTGCTGGTCACGATCATGATCGCGATCCTCTACTGGGCGAGTCCCAACGCGAAGGTGAAGGGCTTCCGCTGGATCACTCCCGGTAGCTTCCTGGCGCTGGTGATCTGGAT
This sequence comes from Streptomyces sp. NPDC006458, assembly GCF_040612135.1. Classification (NCBI taxonomy): domain Bacteria; kingdom Bacillati; phylum Actinomycetota; class Actinomycetes; order Kitasatosporales; family Streptomycetaceae; genus Streptomyces; species Streptomyces sp. NPDC006458. The sequence continues at coordinate 106,885 of NZ_JBEXPR010000004.1, forward strand.
GATCGCCTCCGCCGGATTCGCGTTGTACGTCGCCAACTTCGCCTCGTACAACAAGACGTATGGCACCATGGCCGGCGTCATCGTCTTCCTGATCTGGCTGTGGATCACCAACATCGCGATTCTTCTGGGCCTGGAGTTCGACGCCGAGACCGCCCGGCAGCGGGCCATCGCGGGCGGCTATCCGCCCGACGCCGAGCCCTACACCCAGCCCCGGGACACCCGCAAATGGGACGAGCAGGACCGGCGCCGCCTCGACGAAACGCGACCGCCCGGCGATGACACCTCCGGCTGATGGACACCTCCGGCTGAGGCCACCCCCGGATTCGAGAACAGCATCATCCCAAGCCGCTTCCGAACCAGGCCCCAGCCGCGGCGGCCCGTCTTCGATCAGACGGTCCGGTCGGGCATGATCTCCCGGACCTCCTGCGCGCACCGGCACGCGGCGGCGATCTTGGCAGCCCACTTCAGCGCGTCCTCACGTGAGGGCACATCAGCGCGTCCTCACGTGAGGGCACATCGAAGATCGAGAACCCGCCGATCGATGATCGAGAACCCGCCGAGGACCGCCTTGGTCTCCGGATACGGGCCGTCGGTGACGGTCCCGTCGGTGGCCACGACGCTCGCCTGCTGCCTTTCCAGTCCACCACCGAAGACCCACACAGCGGCGTCCTGAGCCTCCCGCACCACTTGGTGCGAGGCCTCGGCCACCTCGGCCAACTCCTCCTCGGGAAAGCTCATCGCGCCGTCATCGAACGAGATCAGGTACCGCGTCATACCGTCATACATGGCTCCCTCGGCCGTTGGCCGCCTTCGGCTGCCGCACACCCTACGCGAACGCCTCCCTCCAGAATCGACGCTCCCCGCGGCTGCCGAAACAGGCCGTCAGCCCGGTCGAGGCCCGGACCGCGGCTCCTGGGGATCCACTCCGGTCACCGCGGAGGCGTCCTTGGTGCCGCTGGGACGCTGGGAACGGCCCCTGCGTCCTGTCGACCGGCGGCCTTCCTCGTCTCCGCTCGCGTACTCCTCGCCGCGTGTGCTGTCGCTCTTCACCGCGTCACCCGGTACCGGCCGGGTCTCCTCCTTGGACTTCGTACGGCCCGGCCCCTTCTCGCCGCCGTACTCCTCGGTGTGGAAGGAGCGATGCGCGCTTGGGTTGTCCTGCTGTCGGGTCTCGTCCACGTCGGAGGCCCAGCCGTGATGGCCGGTGCCCTGGTCTCGGCTGGTGCCCCTGCCGTGGGTCGGCTCGGACGGGCGTGGCTTCTTCGTCATGGGTTCACCTGTCTCTTCTACGGAGCGGTGTCCGCGCACCGCTCCATGGGCGGAATCTGCCGTGCTGTTGTAGATGTCGGAGGCATCTCAGCGGTGCGCGTCACGCGATCAGGGCCACCACCATGGCGATCAGTCCGACCGCCACCTGGGGTGGCGTCTCGCCGGGCACCGCCCGCCGCCCGGTTCAAGTCCGGGGGCCGCCTCGGGTCGGGTTCGGGAGTCGTCATCGTGCACGCTCCCTTCCCGGGCTCCCGAGTACCCCGTACTTCTCCCGGTAGGCGGCGTCCACGGCCGGGTACTCGCCGGGATCGGCCTCGGCGGCACCTGTCCCGACCGCCGGGCTCAGACTGCGTCGTTGTACGAGAGGCCGGTGCCCAGAGAACGCGAGGCCGCGGCCTGGTCGGAGATCTCCTTGCCCTTGGCCTCGACAGCGGGCACGGCGTCGTCACCGGCGACGAACCGCAGCGGCGGGGTGTCCAGGCCGATCACCGTCAGCAGGGCGTCGGCGAGCTTGGCCGGGTCGCCGGCCTGCTGCCCGTTCATCGACTGCCACACCTTCTTCGTCTCGGCGGTGCGCTCGGCGTAGTCGTCGATGGAGCCCTCCGCCCAGCTGGTGGAGGCATCGACCAGCAGCTCGGTGCGGAAGAAGCCCGGCTCCACGATCGTGGTCCGGATCCCGAGGGGCTCCACGTCGAAGCGCAGGGACTCCATCCATCCCTCGACGCCGAACTTGGACGCGGCATAGGCGACGCAGAACTCCTGGCCGATCATCCCGGCGAGCGAGGAAATGGTGACGACGTGTCCGGCCCGCTGCTTGCGCATGACGGGCAGGACGGCGCGGATGACGTTCATCGGACCGAAGAGGTTCGTCTCGATCTGCGCCCGCATCTGGGCGTCGGAGATCTCCTCGAAGTAACCGGCGATCTCCTCGAAAGTAGCCGGCCTGGAACATCGCAGCGTTGTTGATCAGCACGTCGATCCGGCCGAACTTCGCCACGGCGGCCTCGACCGCGGCGCGGGCGGCGTCCGCGCTGGTGATGTCCAGGGCGACGGCCAACAGCCTGTCCTGCTCACCGCCCAGGGCGTCGAGGATCGTCTGCGGGTCGCGGGCCGTGGCGACGACCTGGTGGCCGGCGTCCAGGGCCTGGCAGGCGATGTCGATGCCCAGGCCACGCCCGGCCCCGGTGACAAAAATGACCTTGCTCATGAAGAAGGACTTCCATTTCCCGCCCCAGCATGGGCGGACGTGTGGAGGGGTTTGGTCGGCGTCTGCGAGGATCGCCTTGAGCTGGCCGGCCGCGCCAATGGCGTTGGGCCACCCGGCGTAGAAGGCCAGGTGCGTGATGGCCTCGGCCGGCTCCGGTTCGCTCGGCCCGTTCTCCAGGGCGACCTTCAGGTGGAAGCCGAGCTGATCGCTGCGGTACGGGGGCGATCAGGGCCGTGACCGAGACCGGGCTGCGATCTCAAGGCGACAGCCCCTCGCGTTCCCACTCACCACCGAACAACACCTCATCAGTGAGGTCCGCGGGCTTCGAGGCGATGCCACCGATCGCCTTCTGCGCAGCGGAGGGCTCCTGCGCCTGCGCTATGACAGGACTCCTTTTGTCCCGGAGCCGGGACTTGTCGTCGTGGACATCGTGGCCGCCGACGACGAATCCACACTCCCACCCGACCGGTCGTGTCGGCGGCGTGTGCACGGCGCGGATTCGGGGTGGTCAGGGGCGCCGGCGGCCGGAGTCGCCGTCCGGGGTGTCCCAGGAGTCCTCGCGCCTCGCTGCGGCCGGGGGCTGGACGGTCGGCCCGGGGCCGGGAGACTTGCCTCGGGCCGCGCGGCGGGATCCCCACCAGAACGCGCCGAGGATCAGCAGGACGAGCACGATGCCGACGACGATCAGGAACAGCGACGGGAACCCGGACGCGGCCAGGGGCATGAGTTCGTTCATGCAGGGCGCGTTCCCCGCCCAGGCGGACTCACCCCCGATGTGACTCGTCCGGCCGATCCGGGCCGAGCGGTCGCGCCGGGAGGAGGAAGGTCCGAGGCCGGCAGCTGAGGGTGGTAGCCGTGATGGCGCTGCCGACGCCAGGATCGCCGCCCTGCTCAAGCGGTCCATCGAAGCGTCACGCACCGCCTGGCAGTAGTACTCGATGGAGTGCCGTGGGTCGCACATGTCGACGGGAAGGGGCTCGACCGCGCCCTCGATCAGCTGCTGAACAATGCGCAACCGGGCGTCCTGCCGGACGACCTGTGGGTCTGACTGGACCACCGATCGGGATCAAGAGGTCGAGCGTGCAGACGAGGCGCTGGAACGCGGCGCCTTCCCCTCGTCGGACCGGAGTGGGGGTGTGAGTACTGAAGGACAGCGTGCCCAGCAGGGTCAGTACGAGGAGCCGGACGGGACGCCGCATGCCTCTCTCACCCGGCGAGGCACCATGCCTGACCAGCAAGACCTAACGATCACGCTCGGTTGAGAGACGGCTTCCGAGGTCAGCGGGGCAGTTCGGCGCGGCGCAGGTCGCGGACGCACAGCACGACGGCCCCTCCGAGGCCGCACACAGCCGCGCTGACCACGAACACGGGGCCGATGCCCCAGGCGCCGACGGCCGCGGCGGACAGCGGCATGGTCAGCGGGGCGAGGCCGAGGCTGACCAGGCTCGCGACGGAGGTGACGCGGCCCAGGTACGTCGGATCGGACTGCGTCTGGAGCAGGGCACCGCACAGGGCGCCGCTGAGCCCGGCAAGCAGCCCGACGAGCAGGGCCACGGCGACGGCGGCGGCGAGCCGGGGCACGAAGGCGAGGGCACCGATAGCCACGCACCCGGCGAGAACGGCGACCCCTGCGACCCGGCCGGCATGGGGCACCCGGCCCCGCACGGTCAGAAGCAGTGAGGCGAGGCCGGCGCCGGCGCCGAACCCCGCTAGCACCCAGCCCATTCCGGAAGCACCCCAGCCGCGCTCCTCGGCCAGCAGGGTCAGCCCCACGTTGAGGGGGCCGACGAAACCGAGGTCGCCGAGGGCGATGGCCACCATGAGCGGGGCGAGGACACGGTGACCGCGGATGTAGCGCAGCCCGTCCCGCAGGTCCCGCCAGGGGGTGCGGTCGGCGAGGTCCGCGCTGTCGTCCGGGGGCAGGTCACGCACCCGTACGGTCATCAGCAGCGGCACGGAGACGGCGATCAGCAGCCCGGCCAGGCCGAACGCGGCCGCCGCGCCTCCCAGGGCCACGCCGAGGCCGCCGAGCGGGGCGCCGACCACACTCGCGAGGCGCAGGGCGAGTCCGCGCATGCCCTGCACCCGGGCGAGCTGGTCCCTGCCGGTGATCCGCGCCGGAAGGGCGCCCATGGCGGGCATGAACACGGCGTCCACACATCCGAAGACGAAGGCCAGCAGGGCGAGCGCCCACAGGCCGGGCCCGGCCAGGAACAGCAGCGCGGCCACGCCCAGCGCGGCAGCACAGCGCACCGTGCCACTGCCGATGACGAGCCGGCGCGGCCCCAGCCGGTCGACGACCACTCCCCCGCCGAGCATCAGCAGGGCTCTCGGGACGGCGCTCACCGACATCACCAGCCCGGCCTGCGTGGGCGTCCCCGCCTGTACCGCCGCCCAGGACAGGGCGAGGTAGTAGACGTTGTCGCCGAGGGCCGAGGACGCGTACGCGCCGAGCCAGCGCAGGACGTCGGGGTCCCGGTGGGCGGGGCGGCCGGGGGCGGGTCGCGGTACGACGGGTGCGGGCACGATGCTCAAGGCAGTGCCTTCCTCAGACACGGAACGGGAATCCGTACACGTGCAGCGCGACGTTCTCGCGGCCTTCGCTCTCGCCGGCGGCCTCCCGGGCGCGCGCCAGGTCGTCGTGCCGCTTGACCGCGTCGAGCAGTTCCTTCTTCAGCTCGGCCAGTTCGGTGGCGGTCAGCCGTAGCAGGGACTCCGAGTCGGAGGCCGCCTCGTTCCAGGCGCGGCCCCAGTGGGCGCGCTCGTCGAGGTAGGTGCGGTACATCTCGGAGCGCTGGTCCTGGAAGAGCCGGGAGGCCGCCAGATGCGCGGCGACCTTCTCGGGCGCGTCGCGGAAGTCCTCGTCCCGGACGGTGACGCCGCCCGTGGCGGGCTGCCACCAGCGCTCCCGCGCGTCCCCGCTGCGCGGCTCGGCCTCTTCGACCAGCCCGTGCTCGGCGAGCTTGCGCAGGTGGTAACTGACCAGGGAGACCGCCTCGTCGACCTGCTCGGCGAGCTGTGAGGCGGTCGCCGCGCGGGCCACGAACAGCAGCCGGTACAGCTTCATACGCAGCGGATGGGCGAGCGCCTTGAGCGTGCCCAGATCGGTGATGCGGCGGTTCTCCTTCTCCGTCATGAGCCGACCGTAGGTGCGAAAGAAAAATTGCACAACAGATTTTGCGCAACTTTCCTTTCGCATCGGGCGGGCCGACGAGGCCGGGGGCGTCGAACGGGTTGCGGAGGGGGGACGCGTCGGTAGGTGCTGTCGAGGACGTGGGAGACGTGGACGATGGTCTACGTCTCGTCCGGGCGGAGGCGACGCACGGTCACCCGTACGACACGCCGTCCGGTGCACTCCGCCGAGTCTCCGGTCCCGCGTATCCGTCCAGGAGCGTGAGCGACGACACCGCGCGGCAGGCCAGGAAGCCGGGCTCAGCCGCCGCGTCGCACCCGGGCCGCCTTACGGGCCTCAGCGAGCTTGCGCGCCTCACTGCTCTTGCGGGACGACCCGCCACCCGAACCGCTCTTCGCGTCCTTGGTGCTGCCCAGGCCGCGGAACGGGGCGTTGTGGTTCTTGGGGGCCGGTACGGAAGGCCCGCCGTCGAGAGGCTTTCCGGAAGGGGCCCTGGCGCCGGTGATCCGGCTGAGCTCCGCCTCGCCGGAGCGCACTTTGGTGACCTTGGGGGCGACGTCGGCGTCCGCCATGACCTGGCTCGTCTCTCGGCGCTGTCCCGACAGGACGAGTGTGACGACGGTGCCGGAGCGGCCGGCCCGGGCCGTGCGGCCCGCGCGGTGCAGATAGTCCTTCGGATCGGTGGCCGGGTCGACGTTGACCACGAGGTCGAGGTCGTCGACATGCAGGCCGCGTGCGGCGACGTTCGTCGCAACCAGCGAGGTGACCTGCCCGTTCCTGAACTGGGCCAGGGTACGGGTGCGCTGCGGCTGTGACTTCCCGCTGTGCAGGGCGGCCGCGGCCACGCCGCTGGCCCGCAGATGCCGCGTGAGCTGGTCGACGCCGTGCTTGGTGTCCAGGAACAGCAGGACGCGGCCGTCCCGGGCCGCGATCTCCGTGGTCACGGCGTACCGGTCCGGGCCGTGCACGACGAAGACGTGGTGCTCGATCGCGGAGACCGCGCTGGACGAGGGGTCCACGGAGTGGACGGCAGGGTCGCGCAGGTAGCGCTGCACCAGCTGGTCGACGTCGCGGTCGAGGGTGGCGGAGAACAGCATCCGCTGCCCGTCGGGACGCACCTGGTCCAGAATCTCGGTGACCTGCGGCAGGAACCCCAGATCACACATCTGGTCCGCCTCGTCCAGGACCGTGATGCGCACCCGCCCCAGCCGGCAGCCCCTGCGCTCGATGAGGTCGTGCAGCCGACCGGGCGTGGCGACGACGATCTCGGCGCCGTCCCGCAGCACGGCGGCCTGCCGCCCGATGGACACCCCGCCCACCACGGTCGCGAGCCGCAGCCGCAGCGCCTCGGCGTACGGCGTGAGCGCCTCACCGACCTGCTGCGCCAGCTCCCTGGTGGGCACCAGAACGAGCGCCAGCGGCTCCTTGGGCTGCGCGCGCCGCCCGGCCGTGCGGGCGAGCATCCCCAGGCCGAAGGCGAGCGTCTTGCCGGATCCTGTGCGGCCCCGGGCCAGGACGTCCCGTCCCGCGAGCGCGTTCGGCAGCGCCGCCGCCTGAACGGGGAAGGGCACCGTCACACCACGCTCGTCGAGCACCCGCAGAACCTCGGTCGGCAACCCCAGCTGCGCGAAGGACACCGCCGTGGCCAGCTCCGAAGCGGCGCCCGACGCCTCGGACACACAGACATCCCGCCGGGCATCGGCACGTGCTGATTCGCTCACAGAGAGCCTTCCTCCGAAGGGACCGTACCGAGGAAGGCGCGGCGGGGACGCAGCCACCAGCCAGGAACACCGAACAGGGCACCGACACAGCGACGCTGCAAACGCCCAACGTTAGCACGGGGCACGCCGCCCGGGCCGCCAGCGGCCGCGGCCGCCCAGCCGAGGAACGAAAGCCGGACCTGCCGGTGCGGATCGTCTCGACGCGCCCGGACCACAAGGCCTCCGCCTGTGAAAGCGGCCCTGCCCCGGACCTTGTGGACGCCAGAAGACGCTTCGAACAACCCGCGCCATGTGGCGCCACAGGAACACCCCCGACATCGACGCCAAGCGCTGCCCCCGCCCGGCAGGACATCGAGGACCCGCACCGGTCCTGGCTCATCTGGCCCGTGCCACCCGGCGTGACGCTTGCTGCCCGGCCGTGCGCGGTCGACCGGGCTGGGGCCGCTTTTGAGCCCTGGCGGGCGGCGTGCGGCCGCCGAGCGTCATCACGACCAACCCGCCGACGCCGACCAGCACGAGCAGCACCGGCGTCCAGGACTCCGACAGGTGCTGCCATGTGACCCGTTGGACCCGCGCGTGCTGATGCCGGCGGGGATGCGGCACCTGGGGCAGGGGCCGATGATGGACGAGTAGGCCGCGGCGCGATCACCATCCTGGGGGCATGGAGATGCGACATGCCGGTTCACAGGGTCCGCCCCGACATCAGCGTCCTGAATGACAGCCTTGAGGTGCCGGGGATCGGGCACCTCCCGGTGAACGCCTTCGTACTGCTCGCCTCGCAGCCCGTCGTCATCGACACCGGACTCGGGCTGCCCGACCGCGATTTCCTGGAGGTCGTCGGTTCCGTGCTGGATCCCGCCGATGTGCGATGGATCTGGCTGACGCACCCGGACCGTGATCACACGGGCGGGATCTTCGACCTGCTGGAGGCGGCGCCCGAGGCGCGCGTGGTGACCACGTTCTTGTCGGCCGGGATCATGTCCTGTGAGCGGCCGCTGCCGCTCGACCGTCTGTATCTGCTCAATCCGGGGCAGGCCCTGGACGTCGGAGACCGTACCCTCACGGGGTTCAGGCCGCCGCTGTTCGACAACCCCGCCACGGTCGCCCTCTTCGACGACCAGTCGGGGGTCTGCTTCAGCTCCGACTGCTTCGGTGGGCCGATGGCCAGCCCCGAACTGGCACACGCCGATGACGTCCGTGCGGCCGGTGTGGAGGAGTTGCGGGCCGCGCAGCTGCTGTGGGCCACGGTCGACAGCCCGTGGGTGCACAACGTGGATGCCCAGAAGTTCCTCGGCACTTTTCAGCTGCTGCGGGACAGGAAGCCGGATCTCGTCCTCTCCACACATCTGCCACCGGCTTCGGGGATCACCGAGTCGATGATCGACACGCTGGGCTCGGCGGCCGGGGAATCAGCGTTCGTAGGGCCGGACCAGGCGGCGCTGCAGCACATGCTGGCCGGGTTCGAGCCCACCGCCGACAGCCACCAGCCTGCGCCCGGCAGTCCGGGATGACTCCCGTGCGAGCAGGAGTGGGGCTCAGCCCTTGGCGTCGATTCATCGACGCTGGACGCGACGGACGGCCCTACGCGCTTACACACTGATGTGGTGGCCGCTCGACAACTCCTTCAGGCCGTCCGCGAAGGCCCGTTCCTCCTGCACGCCGGGCCACTCGCCCTCCTCTTCGCCACCGAGCCGTAGGCCCTCCACTCGCACACAACCCGCCTGGGCGTCGCTCAGGGCCCTCGTCGCGAGACGATGTCACCGAGCCATGCAGGGGCCATGACCGCGCGGGCGCGGGCGTGGTCGGTGTCCGATCGCGGGTTCGCAGATGGCTGATTGCAGACGGAAGCCGTAGCCGTGACGCTTAGAGTGCGGCACCGTGCCTGCTTCTCCCCTTCGGTCCCACTTGTGGCGTGACCGGCAGTTTCTCCTGCTGGGTTCAGCTCGGACGATCTCCGTTCTGGGCAATGGCTTTGCCCGCGTCGCTCTGGGTTTCGCCGTGCTCGCCCTGCCGGGGGCGACGCCGGGGCGGCTGTCGTTGGTCCTGGCGTGTCAGGCCCTGCCCCAGCTGGTGTTCATCCTGGTGGGCGGAGTGATCGCGGACCGGATGTCCCGCGCACGGCTGATGGTGGTGGCTGACACAGTCGGCGCGGCAGCCTACGCGGGGCTGGCGATGCTCGTGCTGTCCGGGCATGCGCCATTGGCCCTCATGTGCGTGCTGGCTGTCGTGGCCGGCACCGCGACTGCGCTGTTCTCTCCCGCCATGGACGGCCTGGTGCCGCTGGTTGTTCCGGCGGAGCAGTTGCAGCAGGCCAACGGACTGCTGCGGGTGGGCACGAACAGCAGTCTGCTGCTGGGACTGGCACTTTCAGGGCTTGCCGTCGCGTGGATCGGGGCCGGCTGGGCTCTCGCGCTCAACGCCGCCTCTTTCGTCGTCAGCGCGCTCCTGACCGCTCGCCTGCGGGTTCCGGATCGGGCGGCCAAGGCGTCGTCCGGATGGGACGATCTCAAGGAAGGGTGGCGGGAGTTCGCCTCCCGGCAATGGCTGTGGGTCGTCGTCGCCCAGTACGCGGTCGTCGTCGCGGCCCTCAACGCCAACGTGGGAGTCCTGGGGCCCTTGCTGGCCCAGGAGTCCCTGGGCGGGGCCCGGGCCTGGTCGTTCATCGTCACGGCCCAGGCGTTCGGCACCATCGCCGGCGCCGGTCTCGCTGCACGTGTCCAGGTGAGACGGCCCGTCCTGGTAGCGGTTCTCGCCACGTTTCCCGCTGCCCTGCCCATCGCTCTGCTCGCCGTCTCGGCTCCGGTCTGGCTGACCGCGGTGGCCATGTTCTGCTCGGGCGTCGCCGCGGACGTCTTCGCGGTGCTGTGGTCCACGACCATCCAGCGCGAGGTTCCCGAAGAGACACTCTCCCGCGTCAGCTCGTACGAATGGTTCGGCTCTCTGGCCTTCGCACCGCTTGGGCTGCTCGTTGCCGGGCCCGTTGCCGACACTGTCGGCACCCGGCAGGCGCTGGCGGGCTGTTCCGCCCTGATCGTGCTGGCAACCGGGGCCGCCTTGCTGTCACCCCAGGTCCGCAGACTCGCCCCCGGGACGCTTCGGGCGGAGGGGGAGCGTCGACCGCAGGCACCGCCGTCAGCCGGATCACCCCCGGCGGACGAGGAGACGACCCACTCTCCCTCGGGCTGCGCCTCTTCGGCGACGGCAGTACCGTCAAGTCCATGACCGTCTGGAAGATGAGCGGCATGACCGGCTGACCTAGCACCGCCCTCGGGAAACAGCGGGCAGCGCGAAGAACCGCTCACCCCCGGGGGAGCGCGCCAGGGGGCCTTGCAGGAAGGCGTACATCCCTTCCCGGCCGTGCGGCCTCCAACGGAACGCGGCCCACGGCGAAGCCCTGCCAGCACACGCTGGCAGGGCTTCGCCGCCACCGCAGCCCGATGAGCGGCTCACGGGCAGGACCAGGCCGCCGACGAGTCCTTCGGATCGCGTGCGCCGCAGCTCGCCCTGACGACGGACGAAGGGTCCGCACCCGGCCGGAACACACTGCGGCCGTCCCACTTCACGACACCGCAGCCTCCCGGTACTGCCCCAGGTACCGGAACGCGCCGTCGACGGCCTGGAACTCGAACATCGCGTCGTGGTTGTAGCCGTACCCCGGCTCGTACTTGACCGTGCGGGTGATACCGGAGTACGTGATCTCGGGCATCCGGCGGGCGATCGCGCCCCGTTCCGTCAGCGTGGTGCCGTCCTTGTCGCAGGCCTGAGCCAGGAACATCACGGCGTCGTGGGCCTCCGCCGCATACCAGCCGGGGTCGGCGCCGAAGCGGGCGCGGTAGGCCGCCGTGAACGCGCGGCCGGAGGCGCGGGCCGTCGGGTCGGTGAAGGAGGTGACGAAGACCCAGCCCGCGGCGGCGGCGCCGGCCGACGCGAGGAACCGCGGGTCGAGAGCGCGTTCCGTCGCCATCCGGGCGCCGGTGAACCGGGCGGCGGTCAGCGCCGACGCAAGCCCCGCGGCCCTGACGGCGTCGCCGGTGAAGACGACCGCGTCCGCGCCGGCGGACCTCACCTCGGCGGCGAGCGACGCGTAGTCGATCCTCCCGGCGGCCACACGGGTCACCGTGACGTCCCGGCCGTTCTGCCGCAGCGCCTGCTCGGTCTGACCGCACACGGTCCAGGCGAAGTCGCCCTGCGCCCGGTCGTCCACGAGGAACACATGACGGGAGTCGACGTGGTTGCTGAGATAGCGGACGCACGGGGCGGCGAGAAGCCCGTACGTGACGCGCAGCGCCGCATGGCAGTGGAAGACGCTCGTGCCGAACGTCGAACTCAGTGTGTCGGTGCCCACCGACACGGACACGACGGGCATCACCGCCTCGGTGTACGTCCTCTCGGTGACACGGAAGCAGGCGTCGGTGGTGGGGCCCAGTACGGCGAGCACCTCGGCGTCCTTCGTCAGCCGGGTGGCGAGCGCGCCGGCCCGCCCGGTGTCGCCGCCGTCGTCGTACGTCCGCAGCTTCAGCCGGAAAGGGCGGTCGCGCTGCGCGTTGAGCTGTTCGACGGCCAGCCGGGCGCCGTTGAGCTGGGCCTTCCCACTCTCCTTGCGGGCGCCGGTCAGATCGCCGTGGAACGCCACGACCAGTTCGGGGCGCGGACGGCCGGTCCCGGACGGCGTGGACGTTCCCGGCTTCGCCCGGGTGCTCCACCACCAGGCCCCGCCACCGCCCGCCGCGAGGAGCCCCGCCGTCGAGCCGACACGCAGGAACCCGCGGCGGCCTATCGCCCGCGGTGTGGGGCGGGTGGCGGTGACGGCCGTCAGCGTCGCGGCCTCCGGCGACACCGTGCTCGCCGTGTTCGACGGTGTGGACGCGGACACCTGGGTCGGCTCGATCGCGCCGATGGTGAGCACGGCGGCGGACCTGTCGTTGATCAGCCGAGTGACCGGCGCGGGCAGCCAGTCGGACGGTCCGGCGGAGTCGGCCGCCATAGCCTCCCCGAGCGTCGCACGGAGGCGCGCGAGGCTCGGGCGGCGGGCCGGGTCCTTGTGCAGGCAGGCTCTCAGCAGGGGCGTCAGGCCGTCCGGGAGCGCCGCCGGATCGGGCTCCTCGTAGACCGTGCGCAGCAGCACCCCCGCCGCCGCGCCGCCGCCGAACGGCCGCACCCCGGTCGCGGCGAACGCCAGCACGCACCCCAGCGAGAACACGTCGCTGGGCGGGCCGGTCTCGCCGCCCCGCGCCCGCGCCTGCTCGGGCGACAGGAAGCCGGGCGAGCCGACGATCACGCCGCTGGAGGTGAGCGCGGTGGCCTCCGGCGCGCGGGCGATGCCGAAGTCGATGAGCCGTGGCCCGTCCGGGGCCAGCAGGACGTTCCCCGGCTTCACGTCGCGGTGCACGAGACCGGCCCCGTGCACCGCCTCCAGCGCCTCGGCGAGCCGCACGCCCAGCACGCGCACGGAGGCGAGCGACAGCGGCCCGAAGGCGTCCACCGCCTCGGCGAGCGAGGGCCCCGGCACGTAAGAGGTCGCCAGCCACGGCGTCTCCGCGTCGGCGTCCGCGTCCAACAGCGGGACCACCCAGCGGCTGGCGACCTGCCGGGCGGCCTCGACCTCACGGCGGAAACGGGCCCGGAACCCGCTCTCGTCGGCGTACGAGGACCGGACCGTCTTCACCGCGGCGATCGCCCCGCCCGGCGCACGGGCCAGGAAGACCACGCCCATTCCGCCGGCGCCCAGCCGCCGCAGCAGACGGTAGCGGCCGATCCTGGACGGGTCGCCGGCCCGCAGGGGTTCCATCAGGCGGTGAGCGGCGCGGGGCCGTCGTACACGAAGTCACCCTGGTCCACCCGCCACAGGAAACCGCCGGTGCCGTCGATGGTCATCATGCCGTTCTTCTCGAAGGCAAACGCCTTGGTGATGCCCTGGTACTTCCCGTCCCGCACGGCCGTGAGCAGGTTCCGCCGGGTGCGGCTCTTCGACGGCAGCCCGGCCAGGGCCTTCAGCAGCATCCCGGTCACGTCGTAGGCCTCGGCCGCGTAGCGGGGCGGCGCCTCCTTGAAGCGCTCCCGGTAGGCGGCGGCGAACTTCCGCGCCTCGGGTTTGCGCGTCGCGTCGATGACCGGGGCCACCATCACCCAGCCCTCGGCCCCTTCCTGAGCCTGCGTCAGGAACCGTTCGTCCAGCAGCGCCGGGCCGGACACCCGCGCACCCTGGAAGGCGCGTTCCCGCAGCGTCTCGGCGATCAGCGCTCCCCGGTCGGGCAGACCGGCGAAGAACACGGAGTCGGCGCCGGCCGAGAGAACCGAGTCCACCGCGGTGCCGAAATCGCGGCGCATCGCGCTCACCACTTCCGGTACGGACGGGTACGGGATGCTGCCGAGCACATTGCTGAGGGAACTGGCCAGATTCGTCCCGTAGGTGCCGGCCGGGCGGTCGACGACGATGCCGACCTTGCGCGATCGCGCGGCGCCGCGCAGGTAGTTGCTCACGTAGATGGGCAGCACCGCGTCGGGCAGCCGTGCGTGCAGGAACGAGCGGAACCCCTGGATGGACAGGGTGGTCGTGCCGGGGGACACGGCGACGACCGGCAGCAGCCCGGCGTCGTACGTCGCGAGCGCCGCCTGCCCGGTGTCGTCGGTGGTCGGGCCGACCACGGCGAGGACCGCCGGATCGTCGGTGAGCTCCGCCGCGACCCGGGCCGAGGCCGCCGGATCGCCCCCGTCGTCGACGGCCTTGACCTGCACGGTGAACGGGGCGTCGGCGCGCGCGTTGAACTCCGCGACCGCGAGCCGCAGTCCGCGCTCCTGGGCCCGGCCCGTCGCCCGCTGCGGGCCGCTGAGGTCGCCGTGCAACGCGATGGTGTGCACCGGCCGGCGCGGGGACGCGGCGGCGCCAGGGCTCTCGCCTCCCGAGCCGCCCTCGCGGGCGACCGCCCACCAGGCCCCACCCCCACCCGCCGCCAGCGCCGCGGCCCCGCCGGCGAGCAGCAGGAAACGACGCCGGCCGGCCGGGCGGGAGTCCTGCGGCTCCTCCGTCCCGGACGTCTCACCCGTGTCGGGCTCCGCCGGGTCGGGAGCGTGCGACGCGTCGGACGGCACCAGGGTGTGGTCGATGTCCGGCAGCGCGAGCGCGGCGGCCGAGCGCTCGGCGATCAGCCGGGCGACCGGCTCGGGCAGCCACCCGGACACCCCCTCGTCCCGCGGTGCGGCCTCGGCCGCCCCTGCCTCCTGCGCGGCGCCGTCGGCCGTCAGCTCCCGCACCAGCTCACCGGCATCCGGCCGCCGGGCGGGATCCTTCTCCAGGCAGCGGCCCAGCACGTCGAGCAGGCCTGCCGGCACCCCTTCGAGGTCCGCCGGGTCGTGGACGGCCCGGTACAGCAGCGCGTCGACCGCTCCGCTGCCGAACGGCGCCCGGCCGGTCGCCGCGAACGCCAGGACACAGCCGAGCGAGAACACGTCGCTCGCGGGGCCGATACCGTCCCCGACACGCCCCTCGGCCTGCTCGGGAGACAGATAACCGGGCGTGCCGACCACCATCCCGGTCGCCGTGAGCGTCCGGTCCTCGGGCGCGCGGGCGATGCCGAAGTCGATGAGCCGCGGCCCGTCATGGGCGATCAGCACATTGCCCGGCTTCAGGTCCCGGTGGACCAGCCCGGCCCGGTGCACCTCGCCCAGCGCCTCGGCCAGCCGGGCGCCGAGCAGCCGCAGACCGTGTTCGGGCAGCGGCCCGTACGCGGTCACGGCCTCGCCCAGCGACGGTCCGGGCACGAACGCCGTGGCCAGCCACGGCGCCTCGGCGTCCGGGTCGGCGTCCACCAGCGGCACCACCCAGGGGCTGTCGACCCGCCGGGCGACCTCGACCTCGCGGCGGAACCGCTCCTTGAAGCCCGGCTCCTCGGCGTACTCGGCGAGCAGCACCTTCAGCGCCACCAGCGCGCCGCCCGGCGTGCGCGCGAGGTACACCACGCCCATGCCTCCGGCGCCGAGCCGCCCGAGCAGGCGGTGGTCCGCGATTCGCGCGGGATCCGACGAACGCAGCGGCTCCATCAGCTGTCTCCTCCGAGCTCGAACTCCACGCGGTTGAGCATCGTGCCGTTGGCGTTCGACGCGTACTTGTCCAACTCGTTGTCCGAGTAGCCCTGCGCGCCCTTCACCGACACCGCCAGGGTCACCGTGCCGAGCCGGGTGACGTACCAGCGGTAGGTCTGCTCGCTTTTCCCGGTGAGGTACTTGCCTATTTCCACGACCTGGTCGTCGGAGTAGGTGTTGTTGCCCTGGCCGTAGGGAGTGGCGGTCGACATGAGTCCATAGATCCACTCGTCGGCGCGGACCTGCTGCTGCCTGCAGCGCAACGGCTCCTCCAAAGTGGAGGCCAGCCGCTCGTCGGCGTCACGCACGGTGGTGTGCACGGTGACCGACGCGGTCACCTTGACCTCGCCCCTGCCGTCGGCCGCGGGAATCTCGCTGTAGCGGGTCAGGGACGCCAGGACGCCCTGGGGCAGTGCCTGCCGGTCCCACAGGCACCGCTCGTCCAGCACGGCGACGGTGCCCGGGGTGCTCACGGCCGGCTCCTGCGCCCGGAAATCCGCGCCCCACTCCTGCGGTTTCAGCGCGACGGCCGCTGCCAGCGCCTCGGCCCGGCTCTTCGTCCTGGGCACCTTGGCGGGGTCCGCCTGGATCGGCGTCAGCGACGACGCGTCACCACCCGAGGGCGACGCCGACGCGGCGGCCGTGGAACTCGAAGGTGCCGAAGGGCTCGGCCCGGCCGCCTTGCCGTCGTCCCCGAAACCGCAGCCGCCGAGCACCACGGCCGCCGTGGCGACCGACGCGGCGCCCCGCCACGACCAAGTCCTCCTGTGCACAACGGCGTTGTCGTCGTCCATCCCCGCCCCCTCGCTCACGAGCCCCCGCTCGCACGCGATGATCGTACCGACGGACACGGGAGCGAGCGGGCGGTTGCACGAACAGGGGACGGGCCGGGTCAGCGAGCGTCGGCCCCGTCCTCGCCGGCAGCCCCGGAGGACCGCTCCGCCGACCGCCCTACCGATCGCTGCGACGGCTGCGGCGGCTGCGGCGGCGGTGACCTGGCAGGTGACTTCGATGATGTCCGGGTCACCGTACGGGACTTCGGGCAGCTGCGAGCGCAGGGCGTCGCCGCTGAACGGCGGAACCCGCCCTGCTTCCCGGCCAGGTGGGATGGTCAGAGGCAGGGCAGGACAGGGCTGGGCGACGGCGAGAGCTTCGGTATGCCGACCATCGAGTTGTGGGACCGCGGCCGGAGTGCGCAGTCCGGACAGCTCACCTGTCACCCGACACGCGTCGGCCCTGGACCGCTACGCGCCCGGCGCCCGGTACTGGACTCGTTCGGCACTGCGCAGGGCATCCATGGTTTCGTCGACGGTCAGGAGAACTGTCGTCTCGAACGAGCTGAGCGCGCCGCCCCCACTGATCGCCAGCGCAACCGCGGCCATGGACACGTTGTCGGGGGCCTCCCAGAGGTTGTACCCGTCGTGCGTGCCGAAGGCGTACCAGAAGCCGTGGAGCTTCCCGCCGACGGACTCGATGTACGCCTGAGCGGCCTTCGCGCGGTCCTCGGGGTGGACGATCAGCCTCGCCCAAGTCTCCGGTGTGTAGCTGAACCTCGATAGATAGAGCGGCATCATGTCTCCCTTTCGTTCCACCAAGGGATGCCCCGGCGGGACGGGAAACGCGCCGGATGCGGCCCGCGTATCCCCCGAACGGCTGGGGCCTCTCCAACCATGTCTCCGCCGCGCGAGCCGCATCCGATGCCCGGGAGCAGGAGCTACGCGAAAGGGAACGCGTGCGGCGTAGGTCGTGCCGATCAGCTGGTGATCGCGAGGCCGACGGTGTCCCGGAGGCGGCCGGCCGGCTGCCTCCGGGACGTCGCGCGTCAGGCGACGCCGGGGAACTCCCGGGCCTGGAACGCGGCGCGGACCGCGTCCGCCGCGCTCTTGCCGTACATCTTCTGCGCCGTCACGACCGTCGTGTTCGCGGCCGCCGCGAAGCTGGTGTCGGGGGCGAAGCCGAACTGGGCGTTGACGATGATCCGGTCGGCGACGCGCGGGCCGAGGGCGGTACGGATGTCGAGCAGCGCACGGGACCAGATCTCGCCGTCCGCGTGGACCTCGCCGACCCGGTCCGCGTACGTCTTGTCGGAGTCGATCCGGCGCAGACAGTGCGGGGCGTTGCTGTACGTGACGGAGTCCCAGTCGGCGACGCAGGCGACGTCGGCCTTCAGCGGCCAGCCGTACCGTGCGGCGGCGTGCTCGCCGACGGCGACGGCCAGGTAGTCGCCGAACGCCTCGCCGATGGAGCCGGCTTCCAGGGAACTGCCGAAGCCGGGCACCTGGGCATGGTGCACGGCATGGCCGTACTCGTGCACAACGACCTCGGCGTCCTCGGCGTCGTCCACGCCGCCCTTGCCGAGGCGGATCTCTGCCTTCTTGTCGGTGAAGAAGGAGTTGTCGGCGCCCCACTGGTTGATGCGAACCGGCTGCACCCGGTCGTTGGCGCCGGGCAGCTCGCTGCCGAAGCCAAGGCCCTGCAGGTACTCCTGCGCCTCATTGACCCAGAAGTAGGCCATGACCTGCTCGAACTGGTCGTCGTGCCGGTCGTACGAGGCGGCGTCGGCGAGCCGCGCGGAGGCGCCGGTGTCGGAACGGACCGAGGCCCACCGGCCGGAGAGCCCGCCGTCGCCGTCCAGATTGCGCAGGGCGACGGTGGCATAGGCGGTGGCGGGGACCGCTGCGGCGGCGTCCTTGCCGTCGGTGAGGGTCTGGTCGCCCGAGGACTGGACGGGGTTGACCATGAAGACGCGGGCCTGCGGGCCGGGCACGGCGGGGGCGGTGGCGGAGGCCGAGCCGGCCGTGACGATCAGGGCCACGGTGGCCGTGGCTGCGGCGAGCAGACCGCGGGGTGTGCGGTGAGCCATGTATATCCTCCCGTTGCGGATGGCGTGGAAGCGGTGGTGCGCTGCGGGCGTGATCTTCGCGCACGGACCCCGTCTTTGACCAGGTTCATGGCAGGCCGCATGGTCCGGGCCTTCGAGGGAGCGGTGCGCGCCGGGCCGTCAGAACACGCCCTTGCACACCGGCCGTCCCGAGGCGATCTTCGCGCGGGGGCCGAACGTCCCCGAGCCGGTGCCGTTGTTGCGCCACAGGTTGCCGGAGGTGTCACGGGAGAGGATGTCCGACTTGCCGTCACCGGTGATGTCGCCGACGCCCACGATCTCCTTGCAGCCCGACCAGTTCGCCGCGATCCGCACTACACGGTCAACGCCGGTCCCGAGTCGTCGGGGCGAGGCCATCAGCTTGACATGTACGTGCCGTTGGGGACGAACGCCCATGGACGCGCCTGTCCGCGTCGACGTAGGCCACGCGCCCGCCGAACTTGTCCACGGTCCAGGTCACCCCGCGGCTACATGGAGGCGGGGCTCGTCCTCTACCGGGGCGACGACGACTACATCGCGCTCCAGCGCAAGCACAACCAAGGCAGCCCCACCGTCACCCTCTCCACCGAGCGCGGCGGCTGGGCCGAGGAGCCGTACCGCGTGCCCGACCCGGAGCAGCAGGACATCTGGCTGCGCCTGCAGCGCACGGCGGACGGTGTCATCGCCTCTTACTCTCTCGACGGCAGCACCTTCACGCCCCTCGGCGCGGCCATCGACGCCTCTTGGCTGAGCGGCGCCCGCGTCGGGGTGCTGGCCGAGGTGGAGAGCGTGTCCGACACCGACGCCCCCTTCAGGTTCCGGGACTTCACCGTCGACGACACCCCCCTCCGCTTCACCTCCGAATGGTGACCCGGCCCACCCACCGACCGGCCACCCGCTCCTCCCGCTCCTCCCGCTCCTCCCGCTCCTCCCGCAGGACGTGACATGAACAGGCGTCTTCTCGATCCGTCGGCGGCCTTGGCCGCCCTGTCGGCCGGAGTGCTGCTGTGCGCAGTGCTCGCCACGGCCCCGGCCCCGGCCGAGCAGGTACGGCAGAGCACGGCCGCGGTCTCCGCGCCGGACCCCCACCCCCTCGAGTCGGTCCGACGACCCCGGCTACCTCGCCAAGGTCGACGCGTACTTCGCGCAGATCGCCGCGAAGACGTCCGGAATGTTCGTGAAGGACGGCGGGTCACGCTGCCCGACACGCCCCTGGCCATGCCGGCCGACCGCTCCGTCGTGTTCCCCGTGATGACCGACCTGAACGGCGTGGACCTGCGCTGGGCCACGGTCGAACCGCTGGCCAAGCTGTCCGACGCCTCAGTGCCGACCTGGGTGTACTGGGCTCCGCAGTGGACGGACCGCAAGCTCGCCTTCGACCGGGACGTCGTACTCACCAGCGAACTCGGCACGGTCACGCGGGCCCTGACCACCGACGAGCTCGTCGTGACCGTCCCCGCCGGGCAGCGCACCTCGCTGCTCGTGCAACGGCCCGGGACCACCACCGTATGCGCCCGGATCATCGTGCTCGGCGAGGCCGAGTCCCTGGGCGCGGTCGTGGCTCCGCTCAACGGCCGCGACCGTCTGATCCTCACGGGAGCGGCCGAACTGACCGGCGTACGGCCGACCGTGCGGTTCGCGGCGAAGGCCGGCACCACGATCACCGCCGACGTCTTCCCGGCCGCCGGGCTCTCACCGTCGGCGGGGTGGCGGTCCGCGAAGACCGCCGCGCCGTTCGCCCGGTACACCTTCTCCCTCGCCTCGGGTCCGGCGGCACCGAAGATCACGTCCGTCGGCACGGGCCGCTGGCGCATCACCAGCGACCCGGCCGCCCTGGCCGGGCTGGCCGAGGCCCGCCTGGTCCTCGACTACCGGGGCGCCGAGGCCACGCTGGTCGCAGCGGGGACGCCGCTCACCAACGACCTCTACCACGGGGAGTCCTGGAGCATCGACCTCAAGCATCTCGACGACGCGGCCCGCGCCGACCTCGTCCTCACGGTCTCGCCCTGGGACGGCTCGATCCACGGCGTCACACCGCCCTCGGGCCCGACACCGGCCCTGCCGTCCGTGACCTGGGCTCCGATCCGCGAGGTCGGCTGGTAACCCCGCTCGCCGGGCGCGTCACGGGACGAGAGAGGACGCCTCGGGCGGTCGTACGGCCGGGTCGCCGGTCGGGACGAGCGGGGTGACCCGGAGGGTCGTCGACGTCGGTGAGTCGACCACGGTGGCGGAAGGCGGCGCGTCGGCGATCGGCGCAGCCGCCTTCCGTCACGCGGTCGGCGGCGCGTCGGCGATCGGCGCAGCCCCCTTCCGTCACGCGGTCGTGCCCGGCCGGCGTGCCCCGCGGAAGGCCACCTCCGCCTTGCCGTACGAACCGGCGTGGCTACGGCCCGCCGGTGAACCCGCCGCGAAGTCCGCACGGGAGTGCGCGTCGGCCGGCCAGTTCGTCATCCGGGCCGTGAAGGAATCCGCGCACTCGCAGGGCCCGGACCGCTCGAAAGCGGACCAGAACCCAGCTGAGTGGATGCCACCGTTTCCCGACGCGCACGGCCGGCACGTGGGCGAGGCCGGGCAGCCGTCCATTACGCCCGGGCGATGAAGTGAACCCCGGCCGCTGGGACTTCAGCTCCGCGAACCCGCGCCGACGTCGGCGGCACTCTTCACCAGCGGCCGTTCCTTCATGCGGCGTTGCTCTGCACCTCGAAGCGTGAAGTACGGCCGCCCTGCTGCCTCGTGACGAAGTCGAGGCAGCAGGGCAGGTGATCCGTCGAGGTTGAAACACCAAGCTCAGACGCTCTCCAGGCGCCACTCCTGGCTGGGGCCGCCGGTGGCCGTGCGCTGGACGACGCGGGCACCGTCGGTTGCGGAAGCGTTCTCCACATCCGCGTACAGGCCGCTGGAGACGTTGACCAGGCAGTGGTGGCCGCTGGTTGCGGCGGGGACGAGCTTCCACCACTGGTTGGCGCTGTCGGTGTTGGTCCACTGGTCCAGAGACCCGCCGTCGGTGGTGGAGGCACCGGGGTTGTCGAGGACCTTGCCGCTGTGGAGGTTGGACAGGCGGAAGGAGCCGTCGTAGCCGGGCTTGAGCGCCCAGCGCTGGTTGTTCCCGCCGGTCCAGGGCCACTGGATGACCTCGGCGCCGTCGGCGGTCGAGGCACCGGAGACGTCCAGCACCTTGCCGCTGTGGCGGTTGACCAGACGGTACGTGCCGGTCATCAGGCCCACCGTGAGCTGGGTCCGGACGCCCGCGGTGAGGGTCACCTTCCTGGCGTGGGCGCCCAGCGGGGACGGGGCGACGGGGGCGGTGGTGGTGAGTGAGTTGATGCCCCGGCGGCAGACCAGGGTGATGTCCTGGGTGATGTCCGAGGTGACGGTGGCGGTGGCACTGCGCGTGGCGGTGTCCCAGGTGAGGCTCTCGACGAGCACGCGGTTGCGGCCGCGTACGCCTCTGATGGTGCCCTTGGCCAGTTGGTCGGGCAGGGCGGGCAGGATTTCGAGGATGCCCGGGCGGGTGTACACGAGTGCTTCGGAGAGGATGGCGGGCAGGGAGTTGGCGGCGTCGCTGTTGTAGATGTGCCAGTCGGGGTTGTGGGAGGTCATCAGCGAGCGCCAGACCATCCTGCTGCCGAGGATCTTGAGCAGGTTGTCGTAGACGCCGGCGCCGTCCTTGAGGCGGGCCCAGGCCAATGCCCGGTGGAGGGCGCCGTGGGCGGAGTAGTTCTCGTCGCCCCGGAGGACGAGGGCGCGGCGGGAGGCGCGGACCAGGTCGGGGGTGTCCTCGGGGTTGATCTCGTGCAGGGGCCAGGCTCCGTAGAGGTGGTGGGCGTGCCGGTGGTTGTAGCGGTCGTACAGGCCGGGCCAGGACCACTCGGCGAGCGCGCCGTCACCGTTGACCTTGTACTCGGGCAGCTTGGCCAGGAGGGCCTTCCAGCGGGCCACTCCCTGCCCGCTGCCCTGCTCCACGCCGAGGGCGTCGGCGGCGTCGATGGCGGCCTGGAGTGCGTGCCGGCCGGCCATGATGTCGCCGGTGGCGTTGATCGAGAGCGGCTGGCCGGTGTTGGAGGGTGAGTTCTCCATCGAGAAGGACGGCACGAAGACGGCCTTGCCGTCGGCGTCGGTCCGGGTGAGGAAGTCCTCGTAGAAGAGAGCGAGTTCCATGAGGGCCGGGCCGAGCTTGTCACGCAGGAAGGCGGTGTCGCCCGTGACCTCGTAGTACTCCAGCAGCGGATACAGCAGCCAGTCCGCGCCGCCGGTCCAGCACTGCCCGGGGAAGTCGCCGTTGAAGTGGAGCATCTGGCCGTACTCGCCGTCGGTGCGGGTCGGCGCGAGGAAGCCGCGGGCACCGTAGAACTTCTGGGCGTTGACGCGCCAGTCGGCGAGCTGGCCGAGGACCAGGTCGAAGTAGCCCTGCATGGCGGTGCCGTGGCTGAGGATGTTGCCGCCGGCGACCTGGAGGTTGATGTTGGCGTCGGTGGTGAAGTCATCCGCCCAGGCGCCGGTCCAGGTGCCCGACCACACGCCCGTCAGACGGGGCGGCAGTACACCGGTGGAACTGACGAAGAAGTAGCGCCCGGAGTCGTACAACCGCTCCAGCAGCGCCAGGTCGATCTTCGAGCGGTCGCTGTCCTGACGTGTGGTCAGCTCACCCGTCGACAGCTTCCGGTCGGCGTCCGACACCCCGAGGTCCAGGGACGAGCCGTCGAACAGCGCCCGGTGCAGGGGGGTGTGGCGGCCCAGCAGGGTCGCGTAGTCGGCGGACAGGGCGGCGAGCGCGGTGTGCAGGGGCTTGGAGTTCCAGCCGGTGGCCGTCTCGTAGCGGTCGAGCTTGGTGAGCAGCAGCACCTTGGACGCCTTCGCCACGACGAGGGTCGAGCCGCTCGCGCTCACCGTGGCCTTGGTGCCGGTGACCACGACACGGGTCACGCCTTCGTAGCCGTACGCCCCCTGGCCGGCGGGGTAGGTGCCGCGCAGGTTCAGATAGCCGTTGCGGTTGCTGACCGTCGCGATGCCGGTGAAGGAGACGTTACTCGGCACCCCTTCGAGCACGGTGTTCGCCCGGATCGTGGTGTCGATCGTCCGCCCGGGCGCCGGCGTCAGTTCATGGACGATGACCTTGTCCGCCCGCGAGACGAAGACGCGGCGCTGCCAGACGCCGTACCCGTCCTTCCAGCTGTGGGTGACCTCGCCGGTGCGGAAGTCGGTGATCCGGGCATAGTCGTTCGCGGTGGTCATCGCGGGGGTGCTGAGCCGGAGCTCGTAGCCGGGGTGGAAGGTCTGCGTCCACCGCAGGTCCCATCCGTCGGAGAATTCGGTGGCGGCTCCCCAGTAGTCGCCCGCGAGGGCCTTGTCCCGAACGGATTCCAGTCGGCCGGAGAGATCGGGCGGGCTGATGTCGCGGGTGCCGTTCGGCAGGACGAAGCGGTGGTGGTTGAGGATGATGCGCTCGTCCGTCGGCGTGCCGTGGACCACGGCACCGTACTCACCGTTGCCCGTGACGAATCCGTCGCCCCAGTTCGTGGCGGGCGTGGTGTCGTACATGCCCCGCTGCGGGAGCGTGACCTGAGGGGGGACGGCGGCATACGCCCAGGGCGATCCCAGCCCGGGCAGGGCGATCACGCCGGCGGTCACGGCTGCCGAGGCGATGAAGCGTCGGCGGTCCAGGAAGGCGTCGGGGATGTGCATGGGGCGTTTCCGTTCACCAGGTGGAGCAGAGGTGTGAACGTGGCACATGCCGGTCGGCCGACCAGGCGGAGCGTACGCCGGGCAGGTCGCCGCACACTCGGCAGGAGAAGCGTGACCAAAGCGATCGCATCTCGCATGTTTACGTTCACATAAAGCGCAGACAGTGCAGCACGCACCTTTGGGGGGCGTCAACGGTCGTGCACGGAGGCGTTTCCGCGGCGAGTGGAGGCGGCGCCCGGTGTGCCACCTGTCGGACTGGTATCCGCAGCCCTCGGCCCTGTCCCTCGCGGGCGTCCGGAGGTGAATGAACCGGTTCGGCGGCGACGCCGTTGCGATCACCCTTCGCGAGCCCGGGGAGGCCGAACAGCCGGCGTCGAAGGGTTGGATGCGGTGGCGTCGGTCCGAGCGGAACCGGGCGATGCGGGGCTGCGTGATCCTGACCTGCGACGACGCCCGCGGAGGACGGTTCCCCCGGTATCGACGCCGGGTGGTGAGGGAGAGTGCTGGG
Source organism: Streptomyces sp. NPDC006458 (assembly GCF_040612135.1). Classification (NCBI taxonomy): domain Bacteria; kingdom Bacillati; phylum Actinomycetota; class Actinomycetes; order Kitasatosporales; family Streptomycetaceae; genus Streptomyces; species Streptomyces sp. NPDC006458. The sequence continues at coordinate 131,344 of NZ_JBEXPR010000004.1, forward strand.
GTCGCGCGACACGGTGCCGAGGTGACGTCGGCGGCTCCTGGCGGACCTCCTTGACGGGCTGCCGGACGAACCTCGACCGGGCCGCCCTCGCACGGTGATGGGCGAGCAGATCACCCATCCGATTGCCCGGAGCCGGAGTCGAAGCCGGAGAACGCCGTCCCTTGGTCGACCCGGTCCATGGCGAAGCAGTCCTGCCTGTACCGGTCCCCGGTCCACTGTGGCCGGGGTCTTGTGGGCGTTCGGCCTGCGGCCGCACCACGCGAAGACGTCTGTACCGTCCACGGACCTGTGACGGTCCACAGCAGGGTGGCAACCCACGGCTGAGCGGACTCGGGAACCCGCCGGAGCGGACTGCGCGCGCAGCGGGTGCGGCCTCTGCCAGGAGGTGACTGACGGGGGCGCCGCGAGCGCGGCGACCAGCCGGTGCGGGCGGACGTCGATGACGCGGCCGCCTTCGCGGACTGCCTGGGCCGGCGCGTCGACGCGTACGAAGGCGTAGGGCCCCTGCACCAAGGGCCGGTCACGGAAGACCGCGACCCGCTCGTCCAGCTGCGCGCCCATCGCGCTGACCTGCGACATCGGGACTGAGCGTGGCGAACTCGCCCTCGGCGAGGGCGTGCGGGCGCACAGTGCCTGATGCGGTCATCGCGCTGATCCCCCTCGAATTCCTGGCCGTGTTGAAGATCAGCCAATGGCTGTTCCTTCGCCTGCGCGAGCCTCATCCCGACGCCGGAGCGGATTCCCCGATCGGGTCGGTCGCCTGTTCAGCTGTGGTGACCTGACACACCGTCAGCCTCGAACATGCTGGCAGGCGGGCGCCGCCATCCTTCCCTCAGCGGTTTCGACGGCCTCTCGCGCAAGCTCTCTTGACACGCTCGCTCCCTGCTCTCAGACTCACCGCACCGCCTTGTTAACGCGAACATGGAGAGTGACCGGCCGGACCCCGCCGACCCCAACTCTCCTCTGCCCATGGGGCCAATAAGGGGCAGATGAGGGCATTTCGCACATTTCCCCCTTCCGGCCGGCTGCGGCCGTAGTGACGGGGAGCAGCCTTCAACGACCTCCGCCTGAACGGCGCAGTCCGCTGATCCAAACGGCCGGCCGGCACACGAGCGACGACGGCGGCGTTCGCGATTCGCCCGCTGCCGCGACCAGAGCCGGCATGTCGCCGACCCCTCGCATCTCTCAGCGGGTGACCGCTGACGACCGACACGTACAGCCATCTGCCCGCGATCTGCGGGCGGATTTCCCCAAGGAGAATCCGTGCACCTGTCCCGTTCCATGCGTGCGGCCCTCGCGGTGACCATCGCCGCCGCGCTGCCGTTCGCGGCGGCCGCCCACGCCGACGCCGCGGGCCAGGGCGGCACCGCCCAGGCGGCTGCGGCGGCCAAGCGCCCCAAGTCCCTGGTGATCGGCATCGACGGCGCGACGTTCGCCAAGTTCAGCAAGGCGAAGATGCCCAACGTCAAGAGCCTGATGACCGGTGGTATGACCGCCGTCAGCAACCTTTACGCGGCTCCCATGGCCCCTACGGTCTCGGGCCCGGGATGGTCCACGATCGCCACCGGCACCTGGCCCGACAAGCACCACGTCGTCGACAACAGCTTCAACGGCGCCCGCTACGACCTCTACCCCGACTACGCGACCCGGCTGGAGACTGCCAACCCCGCGCTGAACACGGTGGTCGTCGGCACCTGGAGCGCGATCCCCACCACCATCTTCGGCCCGGCAGTCGACACCCGCCTCGGCGGCGTCAGCGATACGGACACCACCACGACTGCCGTCTCCAAGCTCTCCACCACCGACGCCGATGCCGCCTTCGTCCACCTCAACGACGTCGACGAGGCCGGCCACTCCCACGGCACCGACAGCACGGACTACCTGAACGCCCTCAAGGCCGCCGACGCGCGAGTGGGCCAGCTCCTCCAGGCGGTGAAGGCCAGGCCCACCTACACGAACGAGGACTGGCAGATCATCGTCACCGCCGACCACGGTCACACCCCCCAAGGCGGCCATGGGGGCAGCACCCCCGGCGAGCGGCAGACCTTCGTCATCGCCAAGGGAACCGGCTTCACGCCGGGCTCGGTCCGCAACGACGTCAAGATCACCGACATCGCCCCGACCGTCCTCGCCCACTTCGGCGTCTCCGCCGTGCCCGCGTGGCAGTTGGACGGCACGCCGATCAAGAACCTCGCCGCCTATGCCTTCGACACCCTGCGCCCCGCCCTGAAGACCCCGGTCGACGAGACCGGTCTGCCGTCCACTCTGAAGGGCTGGACGACCACCCCGCCGACCGGCTGGAGCATCGACAACTCGGCCATGCCCACCGGTGGAGTCACCGAGTGGCGCGGCTGGTCCTTCGCCACCGACGAATTCTGGACCAACACCGACCTCGGCCAGGGCCGCGAGAGCAACGTCCGTGCCCGCGACGTCTTCGCCGTCGCCGACTCCGACGAGTGGGACGACAACACACACGGCGACGGACAGTTCGACTCCACCCTCATCAGCCCCGCGTACCCGGTGACCGGCGGCACGACGGCGACCGTCTCCTACGCGACGAACTACAAGGTGGACGGACCGCAGACCGGAGACGTCCTCGTCTCCTTCGACGGCGGCACCCCGCAACCGCTGAAGTCCTATGACACGGACCTCAACACCTTCGAGAAGCTCACCATCGCCGTCCCGGAGGGCGCCACCACCGTCCAGCTCCGCTTCCACTACACGGGCACCAACAGCGCCTTCTGGACCGTCGACCAGGTGGCCGTCACCCCCTGACCAGCCTCGACCCGGTCGGGTGAGCTCGGCCGGCCGGGCATGAAAGCGGGGCCTCCCGCACAGCTCGTCGGTGTCGAATCCAACCGGGCGACAGGAGGCCCCTGGTGGTGCAGTCTTCGGCGCCGGAAGAGGAGGCTGCGGCGAGGACTTCCCGCACGGCGAACCGTTCGCGGGGAAGCCGTCACCTCCCCGGTCACGTTCCCGGGGGCCCCGCCCAGCCGTTTCGCACGGCGTGGGCGCCGAGCTGCATCCGGGTCCGGACTCCGGCCATGTCCATGAGGTGGCGCAGGCGCCGGTGCAGCGTGCGCGGGGAAAGTCCGAGACACCGACGATCCTCGGTGGCGCCCGTCGGCACCGGCCGTGTGGCGCTGCTCTGCGCGCAGTGCGCCCGCCATCGACCAGCTGCCTGTCGCACGCGGCTGCGACTCCGGCCGCATCGACCGGAACCCGCGATGCCGAGAAGCGCGTTCAACGCGGCCCGGGGGCATGGTCGCGCGCCCCGGCTCGGAAGCGCGGACAAGCCGCACCCGGTAACCGTCCGCGAGCCGCGGTCCAGCACGGTCGGGTACGCGGCCCTCGCCGTGATCCGGCCCTCGCCGTGATCCTCCTGCCCTTCGGACGCGGTGTCGAAGGCGTTGTCATCACCGTGGCCGTCGGCGCCTTCCTGGGCCCGTATCCCGGCTACTGACGTCGCGCCGGCGCCGCCCCGGCCGGGACAGGAGTCCCGGATCTGCCTCGGTCCGTCAGTACCGATGTGAACCACCCGTCTTGGAGGTCATTCCGCCGAGCCTTTACGGGAGTTGACCGCGTCCTCGGGGCAGTGGTTCACACCCGGCAGCTCAACCAGCGGACCATACTGGGTGGATGACGTCTGGAATGGTGAGAACGGGGCGGCGGCGCCGGGCTCTGACGGGCAGCGCGTTCATCGCGCTCGCCGTCGGACTGGCCGGCACCGATGTGCTGTTGGACGGAAGCCGCGGCGTCTCCGCGCTCACGGCGTGCGCGGCGGTGAGCGCTCTCGCCGGTCTGCTCTCGCTCACCCGGCTTCCCCCTGTTCGCCCTCCGCGCGGTCGTGGTGCCGACCCGGCCGCAAGCGCCGGGAATCCCGGATCGGGCGGGAGGTCCGTCGCTCAAGTGCGGGCGGTCGCGCCGACTCAGGACCACGAGGCGCCGGAGGTCTCCTACTTCTGCTACATCTCGCGCAACAAGGTCGACCAGATGTACGCCCAGATCGACCCGTCCGTGGACGACGAGGTCACCGAACTGCGCAGCACCGAGCACAGCCTCGGGGCCAGGGCCGACGTGAACTGGGGGATCCCGCACGTCGTTCAGCTCTTCCAGACCGGCGGAACCTACGGTCGCAAGGGGTTCGTCCAGCGCGAGGTCAAGGTCAAGGAGACCTACCTGACCAAGCTGCGGCACGTGCTGCTGAGTGTCGCCGGGGAGGAGGACATCCCCGGCGTGGCGGAGCTGCTGCGCGAGACCGGCCGGCGAGCGGGCTGCTATCACCACGCGGGGAAGTTCCGCGTCACCGAGCCCGTGACCGAGCGCACGGTGGACGGCGTGATCACGATCGCGTCGGAGGTCGCGGGCCGGCCGCTTCTCCTCGACTGCTCCTTACGGAACTTCAGCGAAGGCCCCCTCCCCGACGGCAGCTTCAATGTCAGCTCCGCCAACAGACGGTTCTTCGACCAGGACCTCGAACTGTCGATGACGACGGTCTTCCTGCTGCTGGAAGCCACGCCCGAACGACTGGTGGGGACACCACTGTTCCTGAAGCTGTCACTGCCCCCCACCGACCCGATGACGGCACTGTAGGAGCGGCCATGGAGGCGTACCTCGATCTCACGACGGACGGCCCGGAGGACTACGAGGGCCGCATCGTCGTCTGCGACGGTGCGGAGTACGTCATCGGCCCGTGGTTCGCGGAGGGCGGGGAACGCATCGTCCATCCGCTCACCAACCGCCGCTCCGGCCTCACGATGCACCTCATCAAGATCATTCGCGATCAGGAGCGGGCCGAGGAGGTGTCCGCCAGGACCGCGCGGGCCCTCGCCCAGCTCCGGGACATCGACGTACCCGCCGTTCCCGAGGCACTCACCGTCCGGGGACACGGTGGCGTTTTCGAACTGGAGGAGGCCGCCCACCGCCTGCCGTCGCAGCATCCCGAGCTCTACGAACGCGCGTGCACGGCGGTCGAACGCCGGCAGTGGGCGGACGCCGCCCGCATGAGCCGGGAACTGATAGATGTTCACCCGGACGACGTCAGCGCGCTCCATCTGCTGGCCACGTGCCATCGCGCCCAGGGCGACGACGAGGCCGCCCTCGACCTGGCGGCACGAGCGATCAGCATCGAGCCCAACATCCGCCCGTGCCGCCATCTGTTCCTGGAATGTGCCGCCAGGCTGGGTCTCATCGGGGTCTTCATGTCCGCCTTCGCCGAGCTGAAGGCCAAATGGCCCACCGACAACCGCTTGGACTTCCTCGCGGCCCAGGTCCATCTCATGCTCGGGGACCCGCAGACCGCGTCGGCCCTGCGGACCCCGAAGACGCCGGCCGCGTTCAGCGAGCAGGTGAAACAGGAGGCCGACCTCCAGCGCCGGGCCCGCTCCGCCCAGGCCGCGGCGCGGACACCGGTGCTGACGGGACGCGACGGCGAGGCAGTGGACGCGCTGCGCGAGGCGTACGAGATCTACGGCAAGGATCCGGAGATCGCCTTCAACTGGGGGCATCTGCTGCTCCGCCGGCGACGGGCGCGCGAGGCGTACGAGGTGCTGGCGCCTCTCGCCTCCGTCCTGCCGCCGGCCCTGCGGCGCCAGTGTGTCGGCAGTATGGCTTTCGCCCTGCTCCTCGACAGCGAGGTGAAACGAGCCGCCGGGCTCGTGGCGGTGCTGGCCTCGATGCTCGACACGGAGGCGAACGCCGACACGGCTCCTCCGCTGTGGGCGTTGTGGACGGAGCAGGGCAGCGTCTACGCGCAGGACTCGCACCAGCCAGAGCTGTTGCTGCGGCAACTCGTGGAACTTCTGGAACGGCAGGAGCCGCCGGACCCGATCGCACTGACCGGCGCCCGTGGCGTTCTCGCCCGCTATTAGCACCTGCCCATCCGTCACGCACCGGACGGTCCGGCCTCGGGAGCGGCGCAGCAGTGAGCCCGCCGGGTCTGCGCGCCGACGTCCTGGCCCGGCCTCCGCTTCCCGCCCGAGTCCGCCGCCCGGCCGCTGGGGAACGCCGCCGACTCCCCCGGTTCCGGCTCGGGCGCGGCGGATGCGCGCGGGCACCGTGGTCGCGACCGCTGCGGAGTCTTCGTCACACCGCCGAAATACTGCCGTTCGCTCCCCTCCAACAACGCGATCTACGATGTACAGCACCCAAGCCCGCTGAAGTCCACCGCACGGCCGCTGTCGTCCGAAGGTGTCTCGCCCTCGTACGGACAGGAGCCCCGTGTCGCGTCGCGCAGTTGTCGTTCCTCCGCCCTGGCTCGGGCACGCGCTGCGTGCTCAGCGGGGGCCGGTTCCGTGGAGTGCGGTGGGACGGGGGGCGCTGGCGGCGGGACCGCTGCTGGCGGGGGCCCTGGCCGTGGGCCGGGTCTCCCTCGGGGTCGTCGCCGCGATCGCGGCCATGCTGGCCGGGATCAATGACCGTCCCGGGAGCCGGCGTTCCGCGGTGAAGGGGCTCGGGGCACCGGCAGTCGTCGGGGCGCTCGGGCTCGTCGTGGGGACGTGTGCGGGGCAGGCGTTTGGGGCCGTCGCACTCAGCCTCGTCCTGCTGGTGCTCGGGATGCTCGCGGGGTGTGTCAGTGCCGTGGGGCCCGTGGCCTCCTCGGCGGCCACGCAGTTGCTCGTCGCGGCGGCCGTGGGCGCCGGGATGCCGCTGCCCGAACCCGGCTGGCAGCGAGGGCTCGCCTATCTCGCCGGGGCCGGCTGGCTGCTCCTGCTGCGCCTCGCGCTGCCCACTCCCGGCGCACTCGCCGGTGACTTCCGGTTCGACGGGGAGCGGGCGGCCGTCGCCCGGGTGTACGACACGATCGCCGGGCTCCTCGACGCCGCCGGAAGCGGGGACGCCGTGGCCCGGCGCGCCGCGCTGACCGCCGCGCTCAACGAGGCCCAGGACGCGCTCGGAGGTCCCCGGCTACGACGGTACGCCGCGTCCGCCGCGGAACGCCGACTGCACGCGCAGTACGCCGCGGCCCTGCCGCTCGCCGAGGCGGCGACCGCGCTGGCCTGGTCCGGAAGGGCCGTCGACAGGCGGGCCTGCGACGCGCTACGGCGGCTCGCAGCCGCTGTGCGCGGGGCCACGCACAGCGGTCCGCTGCCCGCCCCCTGCCGGTCCGCGCCCGCGCTGCGCGCCCTCGACGACGCGCTTCTGGCCGCTGCCGAGGCCTTCGACCAGGGGGACGGGGGCGATCTGCACACGCGCAGGCGCTATCTCGCCGGTGCCGTCCGCCAGGCCTTCGGCGTCGGCGGGCGCGAGTACGGGTTCCGCGTGGGACTGTCCTTCGGGGTGGCGGCAGCCGTCGCGCAGTGGCTGCACCACGCTCAGTGGTACGGGCCGCACACCCACTGGTACTGGTTGCCCGTCACAGCCGTGTTCCTGGTCAAGCCCGACCTCGGGCCGCTGGTCTCCCGGGTGCTGTGCCGGGCCGCGGGGACGGTGCTGGGGGCTCTGGTGTTCGCCGCTTCGGCCGCCGTACTGCCCAGACCCGCGGGGCTCGTCGCGGTCGTGGCCGTGTGCGGGGCGCTCCTCCCCGTCGCCACGCGGCACTTCGCCGCGCTGACCGCGGTCGTGACGGTGCTGGTGCTCGCGCTGGTCATGGTGGGCGGTGAACCACAGGCCTCCGCGGGCCGGATCGGCGAGACCCTGCTGGCCTGTGCGATCGTCCTGGTCGTGGGGCATCTGCCGGTGCCCCTGCCGGGGGATCGAGGCGGCGGTGTCCGCGCCCGCCTCGTGACGGCGGCCGAGGCCGCACAGAGCTACCTCGCACACGTGATGAGCGGCTCCGACGACAGCGCCCGGCGCTCGGGCCTGCGCCGCGAGGCGTATCGCACGCTCGCCGAGGCCCATGCCGCCATCGCGCTGACCGCCGCCGAACTGCCCGCCCTCGCCCGGCACGCCCAGGGCGCGGACGAGGCCGTCGCCCTGCTGGAGCGCCTGGTCGACACCGTCACCGCGTGCGCCGTCCACCTCGACGACACCGGGCGGCTGACCGCGTGGCACACCAGTCAGATAGACGCCGTACTGGACCGGCTCGCCGCCCATGAAGGAGTGGTCGGCCTGAGGCTTCCCCCGCTCGACGTCCCCGTCCGGCTGCGGGAACGGGCCGTCGCCGCCCACTAGGAAGAACCGGCCCGCCGCATTCGCGCGCGAGGCCGTGTCCTGAGATCCGCGGCTGGGCTCAGGCACTCAGCGGATGACGCGGATGCCCGGCAGCGGTGCGTCCTCCTCACCTTCCGCGGTGAGGACTTCTCGCGCCCACTGCCGGGCACGATCCCAGCCCGCGTCGGTGGCCGATGCCTCTCTTGTCCATCGCTCCACTGTTGCGTCCTGGGTCATCTCGCCGAAGACCTCTTCGATCTTCTGCGGACGAGGCGGCACAGCAGGACTGAGCTGTCGTTCCTCGACCGGTCGCCCAGCCGGCCGGAGGGCGTCATCGAAGCCCAGGGCGATCTCGTCCGGCGGCACGTCGTACTTCTCGAGCCAGGCCGTCTGAGCCGTTGCAGCTGCCGCGACCACGACCACCGCGTCGATCAGCATGCGACGCCGCGCCGACGAGCCAGGAATGTTCACGAGGTCATGGTGGCAGGGCACCGCTTGGGTCGAACGGCCACCCTGCCATCCCGGCGAGCACATGCGCCCGCACCGCCTTGAGCACCTTCCTCACTACGACGGGATGCCACCCACGTTCCTCTCCGGCCGGAGCGCGCCGATCGCGCACGGCGACGACGTGCGTCGGGGTGTCAGGGCATGCGGTTCCAGAACCCGAGGTTGTGCGTGCGGTGGTAGTCGACGGGACCGATTCGTCGCGGCGCCAGTGACTGTGTGTACGGCGGGAGCGCGACGCTCGGGCGGTGGGCCGGCCAGGCGGGCAGCCCGGCGCCGCGCGGGGCGCCGGTGCGGGCGAACGCGGCCCAGTACCCGGTCATCGTCGCCGACAGGCGGCGCTGCGCCGGGGTGAAGAGCGGCTCGGCCACCTCGTCCTCGAACAGGTACGGGATGTCACCCGCGTGGAAGGCGCCGAAGTCGAAGTCGCCGGGCAGCGGCAGGAACATCGGCGCTTCCCGGTCGGCGAACTCGTATGCGTACACCGGCACGTGCCGGGCCAGTGCGTCGTGCATGGTCTGTGTGCCGCGCGCCCACATGCGGTCTGTGATCACGGTGGCCCATGCCAGCGCGGGGGACGGGAAGGCGGTCGTGGGGTACTCGTCCCGGACGCGCCCTGCCAGCTCACCGAAGGCGGTGCGCAGCGCGCGGTCGTAGTCGGCCTCGGTGAACGGCTTGCCCACCGCGTCGTACATCATCCCGACGATGACGCGGTGTTCGTCGAGGGTCGCGCCCGACAGGACGGGCACATGGTGGAAACGGCCTGCGCGCAGCGCCGTGGGTGGCAGCTCCGGCAGCGTGCGGTTGCCGTAACCGAACGCCTGGAAGGCGTTCATGATGTACGGCACCTTGAGGATCGTCTTCACGGGCAGGGCGCGCAGGCAGGCGAGGACGCGGGCGGGACGGTCGTCGCGGCAGCCGAGGGACGAGGTCATCTCGGTCGTGATGTCCTCCATCTCCCGCCCGGTCCGCCACACGTACCACGGGTACCCCGGCACGTCCGGTCCCATCGCGCCGGCCGGCATGTCCATCATGCCCTCACCGCTCACCATGACGGCTCGGTGGAAGAGGCCCTTGGAGGCGGGGGACGTCAGATGCCCGGCGATGGCGGACGCGCCGAACGACACGCCGGCCACGGTGACGTTGCCGGGGTCGCCGCCGAAGGCACGCGCGTTGTTCCGTACCCAGGTCAGGGCCGCCCGCTGGTCCTGGAGGCCGAAGGTGCCTGACCCCCGCAGTCCGGGCAGGGCCAGGCCGCCGAAGACGCCGAGACGGTAGTTGACGGTGACGACCACCAGTCCCCGCTCGGCCAGCCGGCGCCCGTCGAAGAAGGCGCCGCCGCCCACGGAGCCGTCCCCGTGGATCCACACGAGCACGGGCGCGGGCCGCCGCCGGTCGGCCACCGCCGGTGTGGTGACGTTCAGGACCAGGCAGTCCTCCTCCGCGCTGGAGATCGGGGCGTACTGCGAAGGCACCTGCGGGCACAACGGTCCCTGTTCGGTCGCGTCCCTGACCCCCTTCCAGGCCTGCGCGGGGCGGGGCGGGGCCCAACGGTGGCGACCCTCGGGGGCGCCCGCGTAGGGGATGCCCTGGAAGATCCGGTACCCGGCCGACCGGGTCCCTCGGACCAGCCCCGCGTCCGTACGTACGGTCTCGCCACCGGTGGCGCCGGTCGCAGCGCCATGCCGGGTGTCGGCAGCTGAGGGGCCGGGGCGCGCGGCGGAGGCGAGCGGGGCGGACACCAGGGCGGGGAGCGTCAGGGCACAGGCCGTCGCCACGACGGACGCCCGAAAGGGAATTCTGCTGTTGGTCACGACGAAAGCCTTCCTCCTGGGCGTGGTCCCGGCGCGCGGACGCACCGGAGGTGACCTGATCGGACGCCGCTGCGCTGTTCGCCCTCGACCTGCTGCTGCCGGTGAGGGCGCCGGAAGGGGCCGGTCGTATGAGAGGCGCGTGATCGCATCTGGCCGCCGCGCGTTCCCATCACGCGCATCACGAGTACGGCCCCTCGCACCGGGCGAGGGAAGCAGGCTGAAGGAGCCCGGCATGGCCCCCACCACACCCGATTTCGGCCCCGACATCGACCCCTACGCGCTCTACGATCCCCAGCGGGACTGCGACCCGGACGCCAAACCCGGGCTGCTCGGCTTCCGCGACCTGGTGCTCGCCGCCTACCCCGGCACCACCAGCCTGGGCATCACCAGGGCCTGCGGGAGCGGAGGCCAGAGCGAACACAAGGAGGGCCGCGCCTGGGACTGGGGCGTGCGCGTGCAGAGCCAGGGAGACCTGGCCGACGACCTGATCGACTGGCTCCACGCCACCGACCGGCACGGCAACGCCCACGCTCTCGCCCGCCGCTTCGGCATCATGTACATGATCTGGAACCGGCGCATCTGGATGGCCAGCCGTCCCGACGCCGGTTGGCAGCCCTACCGGGGTGCCAACCCCCACACCGACCACATCCACTTCAGCTTCTCGTGGGCCGGCGCCCGCAAGGAGACGAGCTGGTGGAACGGTCCGGTGGTGCCGGATCGGCGGCAGCGGCTGGCGGTGGGGGTGTCGGCGGACGGCCGTGCGGAAGTGTTCCACGCGGCGATCGACCAGATCTACCACACCTACCAGCTCCAGACCGGCGGCGCCTGGTCCGGCTGGCAGGCGTTCGGCGGGCCCGCATCGGCGACCATCGCCCTGGCGGCCTCACCCGACGGACGCCTGGAACTGTTCGCCATGAACAGCGACACCTTCATGCACCGCTACCAGACCAAAGCCTCGGGAGAATGGGCCGACTGGTACACCTTCGGAGGCGGAGGCGACCACCTCACGGTCACCGCCAACCACGACGCACGGCTCGAAGTCTTCGCCTCCAACTCCACCGGCGTACACCACCGCTGGCACAACACCCCCGGCGGAACATGGCACGACTGGCAGCCCCTCGGCGGCCCCGCCCGCGCACGCCTCGCAGCCGCACCCGCATCCGACGGACGACTCGAAGTCTTCGCCCTCACCGACGACATCTTCCGCCACACCTGCCAGACCGACCTCACCGGAACCTGGCGCCAATGGGTCGACTTCGGCCTCGGCGGCGAACACCTCACCGTCGCCCACAACCACGACCGCCGGCTCGAAGTGTTCGCCTCCAACTCCACCGGCGTACACCACCGCTGGCAGAACACACCAGGCGGCGACTGGCACGACTGGCAGCCCCTTGGCGGCCCCGCCGGAGCACGCCTCGCCTCCGTCACCTCACACGACCAACGCATCGAGATCTTCGCCATGAACGACGACCTCCTCCAGCACAACTACCAACAGGACACCACCGGAACCTGGCACACCTGGCAGGACTTCGGAAACGGCGGCTACTTCATCCAGGCCCTGCGCAACCACGACGGCCGACTCGAGATCTTCGCCAACAACCCCGGCGGAGTCCACCACCGCTGGCAACACCAGCCCGGCAGCACCTGGCACGACTGGCAGCCGCTGTGAGCAGGAACCCAGTGGGAGCCCTCGGGCCCAGGGTTCACAGGCGCCAGCGGATGTCCTGGTCGGGGGTGTAGCGGCACATCGTGCCGGTGGAGATCGTGCGTCGCAGGTGCGCGGCGAGGCCCGGGTGCTGGTCGTCCAGTCGGCGCAGGGTGTCGCGGATGCGGGCGGTGACGTTCTTGCGGGCCCGTTCGCGCGGGTCGCCCAGCCGGCGTGGGCGGCCCGCCAGACCGGCGTGACGGCGCAACTCCTCCAGCAGGGCGGCACGCTCACGGTCATGGGCGGCCGCCCGTTCGTCGTCGCCTCGCTCGACGGCTCGGTCGATCTCCGTCTCCAGCCGCTCCAGGTGCCGGCGGTAGCGTCTGCGGGCCTCGTCGTCCAGGACCTCGTCGGCTCCCATGCCGTGCACGGTGGCGACGGAGTCGTCGTCCGGGTTCAGCAGGCGGACGGCCGCGATGTCCTGGCCGGGGAGACTCAGAAGGCAGTGCAGGTCCCGCAGGCCCTTCGCGTCGGGCATGTGCACGGTGTGGCCCTCGTACGTCAGCCGCCACACCTCGCCGTTGCGGCGGAACTCGTACACGGCTCCGACCTGGTGGTCATGGCCCGGCCGCACGGGCCGGCGCCCTGCGGTGAGGTGTTCGACACGGGCGAGCAAGTGCGTCATGCCCAGGTGGTGCGCCTGCGACGCCGCTTCGTCGAGCAGGGCGGCGAGGTCGCGCTCGTCGTGCGTTCCCTGCTCCGCGAGGGCACGGGCCAGTTCGATTCGAGCCCGCAGCGACCAGGGCAGTGCGTGCATCCGGTCGGCCGATCGTCGTGCTTCGGTGAGGTGGCGGACCGCGGAGTCCCACTGTTCGCGCGCGACGTCGAGGAGTCCCAGCCAGAGCGTTGCAGGGCCGCCGATGTCCCATCCGAAGAGCGAGACCAGCCACTGGCCCTCGTACGGCATCAGCGCGGCGCGGGCGTTGTCGCACCAGGCCGGATCGCCCGAGACGGCGGCCGCCTGCGCCTGGTAGCGAAGCCAGAGGGGGGTGACGCTTCGGTGGAGGACCGTGTCGCCGTCGGCTCCCGCTCCGGGCCGGGGCACGGGTACGCGCGGGCTCTCACCGGCCTCCAGCTCGGTGAGGGCTTCCACCAGGTCGACGTACGGATGCTGCTGGCTTCGCAACTCGTCCAGCAACGGCCTCGCCTCGGTGAACCTGCCCCGCATGACGAGCAGGGCCCACCGGTGGTGTGAGATGAAGTACCGGTAGTAGTTGGGGCCGGGGCTGCTCATGGACTCCGACGCGTCGAGGAGTTCCGCCGCTTCGGCGAACCTGCCCGTCACTGCGTAGACGACGCTCCGGTCGATGACCGAGGTCAGACGCAGCCGGGGTGAGCCGTCGGCGGCCGCCACGGCCACCATGTCATGGAAGTCCTCCAGGAATCGCGGGTCGTCCGCTTCGAGCGCGGCGACCCACCGCATGGACATCGCCACGTGCTCCGTCCAGCGGTCGCCCCGACGCCGGGACACCGCGATGAGCTCGGCCGCGAGGGCGCGGCACTCCCCCGCCGCCTGTGGCCCCCACTCCGCCTGCAGCCGTGCCCACAGCCCGATGTGCAGGGTGTCGTCGTCGCCCGCCGCACGTGCCTGAGCGACCACCGCTGCCGCGACGCTTCGGGCCAGGTGGGACTGCGACAGCGGCGGTTCACCGTCGTCCGGCTCATCTGGTCCGTCGCCATGAGATCGGGGGCCATCAGATCGGGCGCCATCAGATCGGGCGCCATGGGATCGGGCGCCATGGGGTGGTCCGTCGCCATGGGGTCCTGGCCCAGGTGCCGTCGCAGTCGCCGTCCCGCCCGCGGCGATCAGTCGCTCGTACGCCCAGCGCAGGGCGCGCGGCTTCAGCAGGGCCATGTCGCCGCGTCCGTCGGCGCCATAGAGGGTCAGCGCGGTCCGTCCCAGCAGCAACGGCTGTCCGAGGTCCCGTGCCGCAGCGGCGGCGTCGGCGAACACGTGCCAGGAACGCTCCTGTTCACCGGACAGCTGGAGCGCCAGTCCGAGGTCGAGTTCGATCAGCACTCGCCGCGCGGGGTCCGCGTCGGCGATGCGGTCCAAGGCGCGCCCGAAATGGCCCGCCGCCTCCTCGTTCGCCAGACGGTTCTCCGCGTGCCGCGCCGCGGACATCATCAGGTCCACGGCCTCGTCGCGCTCCAGTTCCTCGAAGGCGAGATGGGCATGGCGGGCCAGCTCGACGGGGAGTCGCACGTCCGGCGGAGCCGCCGCCGTGTCGCGCAGCGCGGGCACGGCGGCGGCGTGGAGCCTTCGGGCACGCTGGGCGTGCAGGCCCGCGTACAAGGTCTCGCGCACCAAGTCGTGCTTGAACACCGCCGCCCCCGAGCCTTCCCACTCCACCAGTTGGGCGTCGGCGGCCCGGCCCAGCCAACGGCGTACCTGGCCCGGCGAGGCGCCGGCCACTCTCGCCAGGGTGTCGGTGTGGAACCGCCGCCCCAGCACGGACGCGGCTGCGAGACAGGCCGCCACGGGCTCCTCCAGCAGCCGCAGTCGTTGCTGGAGCGAGGCGTGCAGACCCGGCGACATCGCCGTCACCTCGTGGCCGCCGGCCCACAGGCGAGCGGTCTCCTGCACGAAGAAGGGGTTTCCTCCCGTGCGGCGCACAACCTCGGCGACCAGGGTGTCGTCCGGTGCCCTCCCCACCGTACGGTGCATCAGTTCGGCGACATCGGCCGCGCCGAGGCCCGTCAGCGCCAGCGTCGTGGCCCGGGTCATGAGCGAGCGCAACCGGTCGCGCAGCGGATGGTCCGGTCGCTCGATCTCCACGTCCCTGCACGTGGCCACGATGAGAGCCCGCTCCAGTGACAGATGCTGGGCCGCGAACTCCAGCAGCGCCATCGACGCCGGGTCGGCCCAGTGCACGTCCTCCAGCACGACCAGCACCGGCTGGTGCCGCGCGGCGGTGACCAGCATGGTCGTGACCGCGTCGAACAACTGGAACCGGTCGACGTCCTCGGCCTTGGCCCCGCCGCCGAGCAGGACCTGCCAGGCCGCTCCGGCGGCCTCGGAGACGGCCTCCCAGGTCGCCGTACTCGCGGACCCGCGCAGGCTCCGGATGACCTGCGTCCAGGGCCAGTAGCCAGGGGTGCCGTCGGCGTCCCAGCACGATCCGCGCAGCACGGTCATGCCCTCGCCGCGCGCCTCGTGGACCGCGCGGCCGGTGAGGGACGTCTTGCCGATGCCCGCCTCACCGGTGATCAGCAACAGGCCACCGTGGCCCGCGCCCGCGCGCTCCACGTGGACGCGTACGGCGCGCAGCAGATCGTCGCGCCCCAGCAGCGCGGGCGGCGCTCCGCGTCCGGACGACGACGCGCTCACGTCCGGCACCGGCCACGGCACCCGTTCCCCGAGCGCGTCATGCCCACCACTCCCGCAGCGTCCGGCAGTTGTTCTGATCAGCACCGTAGCGGCTGTTCGAAAAGTGGATCAACTCCGCCAAACGCCTGGGCGGCGACGCGATCGCGGCGCGGGGCCGACGCGCGTCCGCCACCGTTCACCGCGCTGCGGGCAGAAGGTGCCGCACTCCGTGGGCAGTTGTCCAGAAAGTCCGGCAATCATCGAGCGCTTCATGACCGAGCACAGCGACCGCCGGGACTAGGCTCTACGCCATGCCCGGTGACTGGCGAACGGATCGTGTCGGAGCCGCTCTGCGGGGCGGAAATCCGACGGTGCTGCGACGCCTCGACGCAGGTTTCGCGGTGATCGGCGACGTCCAGTTCCTGCCCGGGTACTGCGTTCTCCTGACCGATGTACCGGACGTTCAACGGCTGTCCGACCTGCCGAGAGTGAAACGGCTGATGTTCCTCTCCGACATGGACCGGCTCGGGGAAGCGGTCGAGCGGGCCTGCCGGAGGCTGGATCCCGGATTCCGGCGGGTCAACCTGGAGATCCTCGGCAACACCGACCCGTTCCTGCATGCCCACATCTGGCCCAGGTACGAGTGGGAACCGGCCGAACTGGTGCGCAGGCCGGTGTGGTTGTACCCGCGTGACCGGTGGAGTGACGAGCGGTTCGAGCTCGGTCCGCGGCATGACGTGCTGCGGGAGGCGATCGGCGACGAACTGGATCGGCTGGGTTGACGGCGGCCGGGCGCGGCCTGCGGACGGTCAGGCCTCGCCGACGGGGGGAGCCGCGCCGTGCCGGGACGGCGGCGCCCACTCCTGGACACCGATCCACGAGGTGCTGCGGACCTGATCGAGGACGTGGGCGGACGATCGGCGGCACTGGACGAGGCACGGCGGCATCTCGCCGCTGTGGAGTCGGCGCTCGCCGGAATGCCACTGCGGACAACGGCGACCGACGAGCTGCGGTCGCTGCTCGCCTTCCTTGTCAGCCGGGAACTGTGACGCGGCTTGACGGCTTGACCATGTCGCTGCCTTCGAGCGGGCCGTCGCCGGCCGGCCGCGGGGCCGAGGCCGTGAAGCGCGCCGAAGCTGGGAATCCACGGGCGCCGGGCGCTTTACCGCGGGCTCGAAAGCGTGGAGACGCCGGAACGCCGCCCCGGTCAGGAAGGGCGGGGCGGCGCAGGATGGCGTCAGCGGCTACTTGGCGGTGTCGCCGTTCACGCGCTCCTGGATGCGGGTCAGGGTCGCGCCGGCGTCGGGGGTGTCCGCCAGGCCCGACCCAGGCGCACGGATTCACAGAGTCGGGAACTGGCACGCCTGGGATTCGTATGAGACTCCGGCCCGAGGGACCGGTCATACCGGGGTGTCGTGTGGTGTCCGCGGTCCGCGCGCGTGTGCGGGGCGCGTTCCCGGGCCCGGCTCAGATCTCGTCGGAATGGGTGCTGATGCCGACGGGGCTTCTGCTGGCGGCCAGCCAGGGCCGGGCGGGTCCCGCAGGTGTCGCCGTGTCCACGGTGAGATGGAGGCGGGTGTCGCCGTCGAGGCCGGGATAGCTGCGCTGTTCCGTGCCCGCGAAGGCACGGCGGAGCACTTCCGCGACCGCGCGGGCGGCTTCAGGCGTGTGCGCGACGATCCGGACCTCGGCGTGTTCGAGTGACGGCATCGTCTGGGTCTCGATGTATCGCACGTCGGCGTGTTCCCTTCGCAGTGGGCGACAAGTCGGCGAGTGAGGCGCTGTGCGCCTCACTCGCTGCCCCCGGTCGGAGGAGAGTGCTGCTTCACCGGTCGGCATGCGTACGCTGTGCTCGACGACCGGCGTCGTCCGGTTGACGGGGAGGTCTCGGCAGGGGCTCGCTGTAGTGGTGCGCCGCGATCCGGGCGTCGTGCTGTGCGTTGAGCAGGCGGATCAGGAGTATCCCGATGCCGATCGCGAGGATGATCGCCGCGATGAGGACGAGGGTCTCCATGGAACTCACCTCCAGGTGCCGGGCAGCGGGAGGACGCTGTGGCCCATCGGGCTGCCGAAGGGGGACATGCAGGCCCCGCCCTCGCTTTCCCAGCTGGCCTCACGGCGCAGCGCATCGCCAAGGTCACGTCCGATTACGACTTCATCGGCCATCAGGGCGCCGGCGGTGAGGACGCTCCCGGGGATCGCTGCGGCGGCCATCAGGCGGGCCGCGGCGGCGGGCTCGGTCTCGGGCGGGATCACCAGCAGGTCCCAGCGGCCGGTGGCGTAGGAGAGCAGAATCAGTTTGTCGGGGTGCTGTTCGGTGAACCAGCCCACATGCATTGTGTGCCCGGCCACAGGCACCTTGCGTGGGATGACGGGCCAGCGGGTGGGGTTCACGGTGACGCGTGTGATGCGTCCCCAGACTTTGTCGAGTGCGGCCGCGAGCGGCGGAAGCTCCGCCTCGAGATCGCGTGAACGGGGCCACCAGGCCCCGTCGAGCTGGCCGGCGAGGGTGGTCTTCGGGGTGAGAGACAAGCGTGCCGGGGGCTCTGCGGCGAGGTCGCGCGGCGAGGTCCGGTCGAGGGTGGTGGTCATGGTGCGGACCTGCCCCCGGGCTGCCCGTCGGCAGCCCGGTTTCTCGTGATCGCCGGAAATGACACCCGCTTGAAAGCCGGTGTGCGAAGTACTCCCGGTGTTTTCATTCTACATCTGTTCGGCAGGATTTGAGCGTATTGATTAGGTATTTTTCCTACGTACGCGTATCGGGTGTGCGAGGGCCGCCGGAGCATCGTGAGGGCGTCTCCGCTGGGTGTTCACGAGTAGGCCTGACCAGCGAGTGCGCGAGGGTGTTGAAGAGAGGGTGTTGAAGATCGCTTCCCGCCCGCGGCATCAGGTCGGCCACTGCCGGGCCCTCCGCCGGGCGACCAGAGCCACCGCCAGGCCCATACCGCAGACTCCGGCCAGCGCGAGACTGACGAGGAACGGCTGCTGTGACCCGGCGAGGAGCCCCACCGCGGCGGGCATGGCCGCGTTGGACGCCATGTCGCCGAGGATGAGCACGGAGCTCCACCTCTGGGGCTTGTCCACCGTGGCGATCAGCCAGGCGATCAGCGTCGGCAGTACCGGGGCGACGGCGATGCCCGCCAGCAGGTAGGCGCCGGAGGTGAGACCGGACACCGCGGACAGACCGATGAACAGCGTGCCCGCGGCCAGATACGCGGGCAGCAGCGTCGCCGCCGGTATACGCCGGGTCAGGGCAGGAAGGACCAGGCGGCCGATGACGAGACCGCCCCAGAACCCCGACGTCGCGAGCGCCGCGTCCGGTTCGCTCCAGCCGTCCCAGGTGAGCTGGGTGCTCTCCCAGGCCCCGATGCTGGTCTCCGTCCCCGCGTAGAGGAATCCCGTCGCGCAGAGCAGGAAGATCCACATGCCGGGCGTCGAGCGTGACGGCGTGGTCTCCGCGGCCGTCACCGGCGGCCGGTCACCGCCCTTGTCGAGAAGCCGGGCCGGCAGGCAGAGGAGGACGAGGAACGCGGCGATCAGCGGTATGGCCTGGATGTGCCAGCGGCCCAGCGTGCCCGCGGCCAGGGGGCCCGCCGCCGCCCCGATACCGAAGACGGCGTTGAGCCGGTTGACCATCACCACGCTGTTCGCACCGAAGCCGCGGCCGAAGGCGGTGTTGAGGATCAGGCCGAGCCCGCCGTACCCGCACCCCGCCACGACCGCCGTGGCGCAGAACAGGGCCCACGCGGGGCTCGCCGCCATGGCGAGGCAGCCGCCGCTGAAGAGCAGCAGCGTTAGCGTGACGGCCCGGGACAGGGCGAGCCAGGTGCCGACGGCGCCCAGGGCCGCCACCGCCACGAACGCGCCCACGTTGTACCAGACCACCACCTGCCCTGCGCCGTGCGTCAGACCGAACCGGTCCTCCAGCAGCGGGAGCCCCGCGCCCAGGGAGGCCGTGGTGGCACCGGTCACGAAGAAGACGGCGAAGGCGGCAAGGACCCCCACCCGTCCGGGAGAGGGCGGTGCGGGCGGTGCCGCGGAGTGCGGTTCGACGGGACTGCCGGGAGTGGCGAGCGCGTCAGTCACGGCAGGCACTCCCCGGCGTCGTGACGCGCACCTCACTCGCAAGCCCGCCGAGCACCAGGTCCGTCGCGGTCCGCGTCACGCTCAGTCCGGTGAAGTCCGGTACGACGGCGATGGCGCCGAGAGCGAGTAGGTCCGGGGCGCCGACTCCGACGCACGCGGTCCCGGCGGACACGGCGCTGCGCACCCCGCTGAGCGAGTCCTCGAAGACGAGACCCTGCGCGGGCTGGATGCCCAGCTCTCGGCAGGCCGTCAGATACGGCTCGGGGTGAGGTTTGCCGCGGGTCGTGTCGTCGCGGGTCAGCCTCAGTGCGAAGAGGTGGCCAAGGCCCAGTGAGTCCAGCGCCTTCTCGATCTTGCGCGGCCAGCCGCTGGTGACGAGCGCCAGCACCGCGCCGTTGTCGTGCAGGGCGTGCAGGAAACTCTGGACCCCCGCGATGGCCTCGTAGGCGGCTTCCTCCTCAGCCATGTCCACCTCGCGCCAGATCGCCAGGCGTTGCTCCGGCGTGTGGTCCGGGAAGAGGATCTCGACGGTCTGCGCCCCCGTGCGGCCGTGAATCGAACGCTGCGCCTCCTGCTCGGTGATGACGATGCCGCGCCGTGCGGCGGCCTCGCTCCATGCCTTCTCTATGACCTGTCCCGAGTCGATGATCACGCCGTCCATGTCGAAGATGACGGCGCTGGTCGTGAGGCAGGTGTCGGGCTGTTGCATGTGGGCTCCGGTGGTCGGCCGGGCGGATCCTCTCCGCGGGAGCGGCCGGATCGCGAGGGACGAGGAACGCGGGTGCCGCCGCTCCCGGCCGAACGGGGAGGGGCGGGGCCCGTCAGGTCCTGTCGTCATGGGCCCGGCAGTCTGCCCGGCGGGTGACGACAGGACTCGGGATCACGCCTTACGGCTGTCCATGAACGAGACGTCGCGGGTCCTCCAGACCAGGAACACGTCGTCGCCGGGGACCAGGTCCACAACGCCGTCCCGGAGCGGAGCGAGGGCGTCCCGCGGCGATCCGACGATCGGCTCCTCGTGTTTGTTGTACGAGGTGTTGACGAGCGCCGCCTGCCCGGAGCGCGCGTGCCACTCCATCAGGAGCCGGTGCGGGAAAGGATCGTCCTGCTGCCGTACGATCTGCGGGCGCGCGGTGTTGTCGTCATGGACGACGGCCGGGCAGGTCTTGGCGAACTTCTCGGTGCTGGTTGAGCTCGATATTGGCGGAGACGCCGCGTGCGAGGCAGACGTTGCGGGTGGGGACGTGCGCCGAGGCTGTCCAGGGCGGTCTCCCGCTGCAGGACGTCCTCGGCGTGCGGGCTGACGTGGGTAACGGTGAGCGACTGGTAGTCGCCACGTCCGTCGCACGTCACGACCAGGGCGTCGTCGAACGGTGAGCGCAGGAAGGCGCCGAGGCCGTGCGACTCGTGGTGGTCGGTGGACGACCCGCGACCGCAGCCCGTTGCGCTCGGCCCATACGTCGAACTCGTCGCGCCACGTCTTGTCGCGGGGAAGCTCCTTCGCGACGGGCGCACGCAGCTGGGCAAGGCCCTCCGGGCGGTGCTGCGCCTCGTCGATGACACGGTCCACGTGCAGTAACAGGTGCTTGTCCGCCTGGAAGCCCGCGGACCGGCCATGGGCGACGCAGTCGACGTCCGCAAGGCTGACCCCGCCCGCCCGCAGGACGAAGTCGATGGACTGCTCGGGCCACACCGAGTGGTCCTTGACCCTGGTGAACTGTTCCTCGCTCACAGCCGCGACGATCTCCGCGTCACGGACGAGGCAGGCACCGGCGAGATCTCGGTTGGTAACGCCAAGGGCAAGCATATTTCCATCCTGTTTGAGAGACGGACACCGGACACCTGATGCGGGTGCACACGCTGCGCAGGGCGACCTCAGTTCACCCGCCGCCTTCCCAGGGAAACATCGAAAACCGAGGGAGTCTAATGAATGAATTGCATGGAACGATTCCTGGATGGAATGAACGAAGGCCGGACGTCCCGTGGGTCGCTACTGCGAGGCTCCTGTTACCCAGCGCGCCTACCGCCAGAGAGACTTGTCCCGGAACCTGACCCTGGAAGTGCTGGCGGCCCTCCGTTTCAGGAGAGGAATCTCGCTCCCAGTCTTTGGCTGGTATCCCGCGTGATAACGTCCAAGAATGGATGTGCGACTACTGCGTGCCTTCCTTGCCGTTGCCCATCACGGACATTTCGGTTTGGCTGCCGAAAGCCTCTCCGTTTCCCAGCCGGGACTGAGCAAGCAGATTTCATTCACTGGAAACTCAGCTCGCCTGCACGCTGTTCGTGCGCAGCCGTCAGGGAGCGGTGCTCACGGAACTGGGCGAGATGCTGCTGCCGGACGCGACGGATGTCGTACGGCGCACCGACGCGCTGGTGCGCCGCGCGGCCCGGGCGGTCCGGGGGGAGACCGGGCATCTGAACATCGGATTCGGCCTGTCCAGCATCGAACTGGCGCCGCAGGCCGTCGCGGCCTTCCGGAAGCACTACCCCGAGGCCGACATCACCCTCGACGACATGTCGTCCGACGCCCAGGTGAACCGACTCCGCTCGGGCGAACTGCACGTCGGCTTCGCCCGGCTGCCGGTGCCGGACGACATCGGCCGCATCCTCGTCCAGCGCGACCGGCTGGCCCTCGCCGTACCGGAGCACGACGCGCCGCCCGGGGACCCGGCCGACCTCGGCGCGTGGCTGGAGACCCGCCGCTTCATCCGGCTCGACCCGCTACGGGGCCGGGGCCAGGCCAACCAGGTCGAACGCTTCCTCGCGTCTTGCGGGGCGAGGCCGCGGGTCCTTCAGGACGCCCAGGACCAGCTGACGATCCTGGCCCTGGTATCGGCGGGCGTCGGGGTCGCGTTGGTCCCCGCCGGCGCCCGGCTCATCGCGCCGTCCACGGTCAGGATCGTGCCGCTCGACCATGAGGCGGCCTCCTGGCAGATCGGCGTCGTCTGGAGCCGCTCGCAGCGGACTCCGTTGATCAACAACTTTCTGTCGGTGGTGCGGGGGCTCTTCGTCGTCGGCGGATGACCACGGTCGATCTGACTGATCGACAGCGAAAGGTGCCGCCTGAGCCGGAACGATTGAGTCAACTCAAGAACAGTCGCCGCTGGTGCAGGAGAGAACCGTGCGGGGGCATCTGGTCGACGGTGTCCGCGTCGACAGCGCGGCCAGGTGTCCGTCAACTGGCTCTGCCTTTCTGACCACGGGTTGACCGCAGCCATTCGTAGGGTTGAGGCACCCAGGGGAGCGGGGTGTGGCTTTCAACTGGCTGCCGACTGTGGTTCCGGAGGCTTGGCCGCCCCGCTCCCCACGACGACTCGACCGCCGATTGGGAGGCGCCCGGCCCGGCCCGAGGGGCGACGACGGCTGCCGCAGGGGGCTTTGACGGTTCATCAAAGAGGGTCGCAGGGCAGCGGCAGTTCCGGCTCGGGCGTGAACCCCGCACCGGCGCGACCCCTCGCCTTCCGGCCGGAGGGCGAACGACTCGCCATGGCCCGCCTCGCTCGACGACGGCCTGTACGGCCGCGTGGACCCGGGTGTCGGGGCCCGTGCCTTTATTCGCCCTCGACCTGCGCAGCCGGGCCGCCGGCTTCGACATGGCGGGGGCCGCCCCGCGGAGCTGAGTGAGCACGGGGATCACCACGTCACCGAGGGAAGCTACTCCGGTCGAGACTGAACATCGCGACGCTGCTCCCCGTGCCCACGACCAGTTCTCCGTCCGGGCCGGCCGTGCAGGCGAATACGGGCGCGGGCATGGTGAGCTCTGCGATGCAGTGGTGATGCTCCAGGTCCCACACTCGTACGGTGGCGTCGTCGCCGCCGGTGACGGCGACCGGGCGGCCGTCGACCGTCGTGCAGGTGATCGCACGCACCGCTCCGGCATGGGCGTTCAGGGGTTCGCCGATCGCCCGATGCGTGGCCAGGTCCCAGACGCGCACCGTCCGATGCTCGCTGCCGGTGACGGCGACCGGGCGGCCGTTCACCGTGGTGCAGGCGACCGCGTGTACGGCTCCGGTGTGACCGGTGAGGGGTTCGCCGATCCGCCGGCCGGTGGCCAGGTCCCAGATGTGCACCGTCCGTTGCTCGTTGCCGGTGACGGCGACCGGCCGGCCGTCGACCGTGGCGCAGGCCATCGCGCGTATCGAGGATCCGACAGGGCTGCCGAGGAGGGGCTGGTGGGCGGCCAGGTCCCACACCCGCAGCCCTTCACGCTCGCTGCCGATCACAGCGACGGGCCGGCCGTCGACCGTGGCGCATGCCAGCACCGGCTTCGAACGGAGTCCGGTGTAGCTGGGAAGTATCTCGTCCCGCAGCCCGCCGGTGGCCAGGTCCCACACCCGCACCTTGCCGTCTTCGCCGGCGCTGACGGTGACCGGTCGGCCGTCGACCGTCGTGCAGACCATCGCGCACAGGGTGCCGGCGTGACCGGCCACGCCCTCGTCGCGCGGCTGACCCGTGGCCAGGTCCCACACCCGTACGCTCCCGTCGTCACTGGCGCTGACGGCGACGGGAACGCCTCTGAAGGTGGTGCAGGCGACTGCGCGTATCGGTCCGGCGTGGCCGGACGAGGGCTCGTCCATGGGCCGTCGGGTGGTGAGGTCCCACACGCGCACGGTCCGGTCCTCGCTGCCGGTGACGGCGACGGGCCGGCCGGCGACCGTGGTACAGGCCACCGCGACCACCCGTCTCGTGTGGCCGGTCAGAGGATCGCCGATGGGACGGCGGGTGGTGAGGTCCCACACGCGGACCGTCCGGTCCTCGCCGGCGGTGACGGCGACGGGCCGGCCGGCGACCGTGGTACAGGCCACCGCGTATACCGCTTGGGTGTGGCCGGACAAGCGGCCGCCGAGGGGCCTGCGGGTGGCGAGGTCCCAGACCCACAGCGTCCGCTCCCCGCCGCCGTCGACGGCGACAGCGACAGGACGGCCCTCGACTGTGGCGCAGGCGACCGGGGCAGCGCTCCCCATGTAGTACCGGATGAAATCCGGCAGGGGTTCGTCGCCGGTCAGGTTCCACACCCGTACGGAGTCGTGGCCGATCACGGCGACCGGGCGGCCGTCGACCACGCCGCACGCGAGGGACCCTGGCGAGTGGACGGGGATGGGCCACGGCTCACCGAGAGGGCGGCTGGTGGCGAGGTCCCACACCGTCACCCCGTCACCGTCCCCGATGACGGCGACCGGACGGCCGTCGACCGTGGTGCAGGCCAGCGTGCGCATCCCGCGGGCGGAGGTGGGGAGTTCTCCCAGAAGCCGGCCGTTGGTCAGATTCCACACCCGCGTCGCCTCGCGGTCGCCGCCGACCACGGCCACCGGAATGCCGTCGACCGTGGTGCAGGCCACCGCGCACTGCCAGCTGGTGTGGCTGGGGAGGGGATCGACGAGGCACTGGCCGGTTTCCAGGTCCCAGATGCGCACAGTACGGTCGTAGCTGCCGGTGACGGCGACCGGACGGCCGTCGACCGTGGTGCAGGCAACGGCGAGAACCCCGCTGGTGTGACCGATGAGCGTGTCCAGCAGGGCTCCCGAGGGGATGGCGCCTGCGGTGGCCCATCGTGGTTTCCAACTGTTCGAGGGCAGGCGCTCGGTGAGTGACGCGTGCAGACCAGCGAGCCGGTGCCGGGCGGCGTCGCGGGCGAGAATGTGGTGTCTGGCCCCCGGGTCAGCGCGGCGGTGCTGCTCGAGAGACGCGCGGTACATCGAGGCGACCGCCTGGGCCTCGGCCGTCCGGACGGAGCGCATGGCGGGTACGAGGGTGTCGGGGTCGGCGTTGACCAGGAAGCCGGGGTCCGTGACCACGTCGTCCAGACGCTGCGCGGCAGCCGCGTGGGCCGGCAGGTGGCGCAGGGTGTAGGGGTGGGCGAGGGACCAGTCGCGCGTGCCGTCGGTCCGGTACGGAACGCGAGCAGTGAGGGTGACGGTGAAGGCGGCGTGCACGGCCTGGGGATCGGTTCCCTCGCACAGATGTTCCGCCAGCGCCTGATGGTAGAGCCGGTAGGCGGAACGGCCGGACTCCGTGGCCTCCACGACGTAGGAGCCGGCCTTGTGACGCAGCCACAGCAGGTCCTCGTCGGTGTAGACGCGGCCGGAGACGGCGCCCGCCAAGGAGGCCCAGATGTCCTCCCAGGGCAGTCCCTGGCCCGCGGCGAAGGCCAACGGGAGCAGCAGATCCGCCGCGCGCTGGGCGTCTGGGCCCAGGCGGCGGGTGAGGTCCTCGCGCATGGCCTGCCCGGCGTGGCGTGGCAGTCCTGCGAGCCACCGCCGGTCATGCGGGTCGGCGACATGGTCGGCCGCGGCCAGGGTGCCAGCGGTGATACGGGCGACGAGGAAGGAGGTTCCGGCGGCATCGGCGACCGCGGTGGCCACCGAGCGCAGCGCCGTTCGGTCGTGCCGGTAGGGGGAGGTGGGGTGAGAGTCCAACAGGCTGCGCACGGTATAGGCGTGCAGGGCTTCACGGTCCGCGTAGAGGGAGGCGTCCAGATCGATGACCGGCCCGCCGTGTGCAGGGCTTGCGGCGGCTTCGAGGCCGAGGTCCTTCAGCAGGTGGGAACGCGAACCCAGCAGGAACCGGATGCGACCGCGGGACTTCTCGATCAGTGGGCGCAGGACGGTGGAGCACAGGGTCTCGGGCGTGGCAGCCTCGTCCAGAGCGTCGATCAACGCGGTGAAGGGCCGCGCGTCTCGGCGCGCCTCAAGGGCTCCGAGTAACTCGTCGACGGTGCCGGCGCGCACGTTCGCCGCGGCCGTCAAGCCCTTGAGTACCTCGCTGTCGGTGAGATTCTGCGCGTACATGGCTACGTCGAGGCAGCCTTTGTCAGGCACCAGGCGCGGGGCGAGGCCGAGATGTTCCCGGGGCACGGTGCGGCCGCGTTCAGGATGGGAGAGAGCGGTGACCAGGCCCAGGACCGCGGATTTTCCCGAGCCGGGCCCTCCGGTGACCACGAGCGGGGGCGAGTGTCTGTCCGTCGCGCGCCGGCCTAGCCAGGCGGTGATGTCGGCGAGGGCGGAGTGACGACCGCAGAACCACCAGCCCTCCGCCGCGTCGCCGTGATAGGCCTTGGCGCGCACCAGCAGACGCGACGTCAGCTCGGTCTCCCGGCGGGCGAATTCGGCGGCCTGCTGAACTGCCAGGTCCACGTCCGTCAGCCGGGTGCTGTGCCGGGGGTTGGCCAGGAACGGGGGTGCCTCTCCGGTCAGTCCGATCATGGTGAGAGAGATGCGCTGGTGACCGGGCCGGTCGGGGTGATCGTTCATCGCCTGTACCACGGTGGGGACCGGGAGCGCCTGCGGTCCTTGCCCGGCGGTGGCCCAGTTTCCGACCGCCTCGGTGAACAGCTTCGGCAGGAGGCCGGCCATCGCCTCCTGATGTGGCTGAGCGGATGAGATGATCATCAGGCCGGACCCGGCGGACCGGCTCCAGCCGGCGCTGACGCGGCCGAGCGCGGCGGCGGCCAGTTCGTTGCCTCCCTGGCCGGAGTAGCAGGTGTCCAGTATCAGCAGCAGACGGCGGATCCCTGTTCCGAGCAGCGTCACCCGAGCGAGGTCTGCCGTGGGGAGCGAGGTGTACGCCACGTCATCGGGGTCGGTGTCGGCCGTGTACAGGACATGGTCGCCGCTGTGGTCGAGGACGTCACCGTGGCAGGAGATGTAGACGGCCAGCAGGTCCTCTTCCCGGCGGTCCGGGGCGGTGCAGAACGCGCGCAGGTGGTCGGTGAGCTGGGCGCGGGTGGGATCCAGCCCCAGCTCGCTCTGGTGCCGGTATCCGAGCTGCCTGCCGAACAGCTCGATGATCCGTTCACGCGCCTGAACCAGGCCGGGCCGGTCCCAGGCGGGACACCGCGAGTGTCGGGCGACGGCTGTGGCGATCAGGAAGCGGCGCGGTTCCTCGCCCATCGCGGCCCCGCCGACGTGCGGACTCATGCGAGGCCGTCGACGATGGCACGGCCGCACAGGGCATCCGTCAGATACGCGGTCACGTCATGGGCGTGCGAGCCGTTGTGGACCCTCACCGAGCGGACCAGGTCACCGAAGCTCGGGCGGAGGTCCTTCACCAGCGCCACGACGTCGCCGTCATCAGCGATGTTCGTCCAGACCATCTCCCGGCCGCCGGGCCACACCCCCCGCTCAGCACCCCCCGGGCCCCGTGGCACCGGTTCCAGGCGGTGCAGGACCAGGTGTGGAATTCCCAGCGGTGAGCCGAGGGTCACAAGCGCCCGCACCCCGTGCCCAGGCCGGGCGCACAACGCCTCGTACGCAACTACCGAGCCCAGGGAATGCGCCACCACGACACGAGTGTCCTCGGCGATCACGTCCAGGACCCGGCCGCGTACCCGCTCACGGACGTCGGCGTCCGTCAGATACAGATGTACCTGCTTCAGGTCGAAGATCAGCCCGCGCAGCGCCACTCCTGCGAAGAACCGCGACCCCGACAGCGCCCGAAGTGCCGCCTGGACCGACCGGGGAGTGGCGGCCAGTGTCTTCGCGCCGGGTGGCACCACCGCCGGGTCGGTCTCCGCGGCCTCACGCCACCACTCCAGCAAGAGCTCCTGCTCGAAGCCCTGCTCCACGTCGCCACCGACATACGGCGCGTCCCCGGCGGCCAGGAAGTCACCGGCCGGGCGGAAGCAATCCCCGTAGAACGCCATCTCCACCTGCAGCTCCGCTGCGGCGCTCAGGGCCCCGGCCCGGCGCAGCCCGTCGGCCATGGCCGGCCGCCATTCCGTCAACAGCGAATCCTCTCCCAGCAGTTGCTTGCCCACCCCGTGCACTGCCACCACACGTGCCATCACGCCCCCGGCTCGCCCCGCTCGTACCTGGCACTCTAGGAGCCGCCGACACTCGATGGGGCCGACTCCGCGGCATATGTGCGCGGTGGGCTCTCTCCCGGGGCCGCTCGTGCCGACGGGCACACCGAAGCCGGGTGATCCGTGCCTACTGGTCCTGGGCAACCGTCCATCGACCGCTCGCAACCAGTGGCTTCGGCCCCCATGAGGGGACCGGACGCCTCGGGCGAGCCGGGCGTTGCCCTGGAAACGAAACTGTTCTTGTCGTCGTGGGCGGTTCAGGCGATCGGACGGCCGTTGCCGACGCCGCGCTGAGGTCCCGGTGTCGGCCGGGGGCGGGTCTCGTAGAGCGGACGGCGTCAGTCAATGGCGGCGAGGAGAACCTGCGCCGGCCGGCCGAGGCGCGGGCCATCGCGCCGGTGGGGTGCGTGCGGAACACGTACGGCCTCGGGGGACGCCCCGACCAGGACGCGTGCGTCCGCGCCCCATCCGGGACAGGCTCTCGGCCGCGCACCCCGAAGCGACGCACGGTGACGGTTCTGCCGTTTGTGCCACGGCGAACGGTGTCGTGTCTCGCACCGGGGTGTCTACGGCCGGGGCCCCCGTCGGCTCGTCCGTCTCAGGCACCCAGCGCCGCGAGGACCACGGACTTGGCCTCCTCCTGAACCCGGTGCAGATGGTCCTGACCGTGGAAGGACTCCCCATAGATCTTGTAGACGTCCTCGGTTCCTGAAGGGCGGGCCGCGAACCAGGCGTTGGCGGTGGTGACCTTGATGCCGCCGAGGGCCGCGCCGTTGCCGGGGGCCTCGGTGAGCACCGCGGTGACCGGTTCGCCGGCGAGGGTGTCGGCGGTGACCTGGCGCGGGGACAGCTTGGCGAGCAGTGCCTTCTCCTCGCGGGAGGCGGGGGCGTCGATGCGTGCGTAGGCGGGGGCGCCGAAGCGGTCGGTGAGCTGCGCGTAGTGCTCGGAAGGCGTCTTGCCGGTGACGGCCGCGATCTCGGAGGCGAGCAGAGCCAGGAGGATGCCGTCCTTGTCGGTGGTCCACACCGAGCCGTCGCGGCGCAGGAAGGAGGCGCCCGCCGACTCCTCGCCGCCGAAGCCGAGGGTTCCGTCGGACAGGCCGTCCACGAACCACTTGAATCCGACCGGGACTTCGACCAGCTGCCGGCCGACGTCCGCCGCTACCCGGTCGATCATGCTGGACGACACCAGGGTCTTGCCGATCCCGGCGCGCGCGGGCCACTGCTCCCGGTGGGAGAACAGATACGAGATCGCCACGGCCAGATAGTGGTTGGGGTTCATCAGGCCCCCGTCCGGCGTGACGATGCCGTGCCGGTCGGCGTCGGCGTCGTTGCCGGTGGCGATGTCGAAGCGGTCGCGCTGCTCGATGAGCGAGGCCATGGCGTACGGCGAGGAGCAGTCCATGCGGATCTTGCCGTCCCAGTCCAGCGTCATGAAGCGCCAGGTGGGGTCGGTGAGCGGGTTGACCACGGTCAGATCGAGCCTGTGCTGTTCGGCGATACGGCCCCAGTAGGCGACGGAGGCACCACCGAGCGGATCGGCGCCGATCCGCACGCCGGCGGACCGGATGGCGTCCAGGTCCAGCACGCTGGGCAGGTCGGCCACGTACGCGCCGAGGAAGTCGTGGCGGCCGGTGCCTGGTGCGGCCAGGGCGCGGCTATAGGGGATGCGCCGTACGTCCTTCAGACCGCCCGTGATGATCTCGTTGGCGCGGTCCTGGATCCATGAGGTCGCCTCGGATCCGGCGGGGCCTCCGCTGGGCGGGTTGTACTTGAAGCCGCCGTCGGCGGGCGGGTTGTGCGAGGGGGTGACCACCACGCCGTCGGCGAGGCCGGAGGTGCGGCCGCGGTTGTGAGTGAGGATGGCGTGCGAGACGGCAGGGGTGGGCGTGTAGCCGTCGGCCTGGTCGATCAGGACGGTCACGTCGTTGGCGGCGAACACCTCCAGCGCCGTGATCCGCGCGGGCTCGGACAGGGCGTGGGTGTCGGCGCCGAGGAAGAGGGGGCCGTCGGTGCCCTGGGCGGCGCGGTACTCGCAGATGGCCTGACTGGTGGCGGCGATGTGGTCCTCGTTGAAAGCCGCCGCGAGGGACGAGCCGCGGTGCCCGGAGGTGCCGAACGCCACCCGCTGCCCGGGCTCGGCCGGGTCGGGGTGCAGCGCGTAGTACGCCGTGACCAGGCGGGCCACATCGACGAGATCCTCGGGCCCTGCCACCTGTCCAGCTCGCGCGTCGTTCATATCCCCGCTCCTCCGTAAAGGTCGACCGTTATGTACTGCCCTCATTCTCCCCTGCCCGGCCCGTCCTCCACGTTGCCGAACCTGTGCATGAGGCAGTCACGTGACGGAGACAACACGTTCGGCTCCACGGGAACGAGCGCGAGGGACTGCGACAACAGGTCTCCTGGAACCACTCGTTGGCTCGGCAGCCGCAAGACGCCGAGAGGTCCAGGCCCCTGCCGGCACCTCGCGAGAGGCAACCTCGCACAGTCCACTGACCAACTGGTCGAGATCGGGGCGGAACGGGCTGACGATCTCCCTCGGCAACCCTGAGACGCTCAAAAGGAGAGTGAGCCGGTCGACCACTGCCGCTCGACCTTCCGGAATGCCTCGTGCACCCGACCTGACCGGGCACAGAATGTCGGGTCCGGGGTGGTGGGCGCTGCCTAGCGTGGTGGTCGTCAAGAGGAAGGGAACCGGACATGCTGGAGCGGCTGAACCAGGGGTCGCCGGTCACCGGGCTGGCCGCTGGGAGCGCGTCGGTGACGAAGATGTGGCAGACCGCCCCGCCGACGGGCTTCGGCTCACCCCTTGTGGTACCGCGTTCGACGACGGCGGAGCGGTCGGGGATCAGGCCGTAGCGGTTCTCGCCGGTCAAGGCGAACGCGGTGCCGGGACCGCCGTCCCTGGTCCAGGCGTCGCCCTTCCCCGTGCGCTCGTAGAGGGCGGAGCGGTCGGGCTGATCCCAGGACCTCTCGCATGATCAGCCCCCCGTTGCCTTTTCGTGGCTCCGCGATGGGACCTCCGGCCTTCGAGTCCGCTCAGACCCGCGGTCTGGTCAGCAGCACACACCAGCCGCCGCCATGCCGCCACCGACGGAAGAGTCGGAGGCCGTCTGCCGCGGCTCGTACTCCGGCGGCACATCTGTCCACGCGGCACCTGTCCGCACGGTCCGGCGGGATCCCCTCGATCAGCCGCCGCCGACCCGCCTCTGACCTGCCCGACACCGCGACCGGCAAGTGCGGTTCCAGCACCGGCCGAGCCCACACCTACGAACCGGACGGCTCCGGAAAGCCGGCCCCAGCCACGCGCGGAATCACAGCATTCCAACTGCGCGGGCGTAGCACATCATTTCAGCCAGGACCGCCGCGCGAGTAGTCGACACTCAATTCGAACACCTGATAGGGCCCTGCACCCGTGCCCCACCGGTGAAGCACCGCTGGACGCTCCCCGCGTCGGGGAGTAGGCGGCTGGCCGCGCTTGAGTGCCTCCCACTCATGAGACCGCGTGGTCCCGGTGTTGTGCTGGGGCCGATGCCCCACACCGTCCGCCACACACCGCGCCCCCCGTCCCCGACGCCGACGCACCCGCGCCGCTCAGGGCTGCCCCGGCCGCTCAGGCCGACGCACGCCCAGGGCCACCTCCCCGCACGTCTGTGCCGCCCCGCCTTCCCGGCATACGAAGGACACGAAGGAGTCGGCTCGATGAGGACCGCGAACCCTTATCCCGCCGGGATCGGCAGCACCCTGCCGCCTTCGATCCCGGCCGGGCGCGCGGTCACCGAGGGAGTTCACGGCGACGACGGGCGGCAGGCTTCCGACCCGCGGTCGCTGCCCATCGACGCGGCCCGGGCCGCACTGGCCGACTCCAGACAGCTCCCGGACGGCTTCCGCATCCCACGTGGGCACGGCGCCGAGGAGGCCTCGCGATGACGGACCTGTGGCTGCTTCCCGAGCAGGCGGCGGGCGCCTTCGCAGAGCGCATGGGCGGCGAGCGGCTGCTCTGCGAGGAGGAACACGCCCGTATGGCACGGATGTTGATGCCGCGCCGGCGTCGGCAGTTCCTCGCCGGACGGCTGCTGTGCCGGCATGCGCTGAGCATGCGCACGGGTCATCCTCCGGACGGCTGGCAGTTCCCGGTGAACGAGTACGGGCGGCCCGAGCCCAGTCCCGACGGCTACGGCGTGCGGTTCAACCTCTCGCACACCGACGGCCTCATCTGCTGCGTCGTGACCGACGGCGCCTCCTGCGGCGTGGACGTGGAAAGCCCGCTGTCACAGGAGTCGGCCACTCACGTGGCCCGGTTCTTCTCCCCCTCCGAGCGCTCCGAACTGGCTGCCCTGCCGCAAGCCGAACGCGCTGAGCGCACCACAGAGTTGTGGGTGCTCAAGGAGGCGTACATCAAGGGTCTTGGCATCGGCGGGCGGCGCGACTTCGACGGTTTCGCCTTCGCCCCGCGCACCGCCGCCACCATCACCGTGCACGACCCGCAGCAGCCGCACGGCAGCGGGCCCGGCTGGTGGTTCGAGCTGCTGCGCACCGCCTCCGGACACTCCCTCGCCATCGCCGTCGAGGGCGGTCGGGCCGACACCGTGCACCTGGTGGACCTGACCGATCCGACCAGCCTGGACGAGCACTTCGCCGTATCCGGCGTCTGACCACCACAGGAGTCCTCCCATGAACCGAAATCTGGACCTGACCGTCGCGCTGTTCCCCGGACAGGGCGCCTACCGTGCCGGGGCCCTGGCGGGCCTGTGGGAGCGCGGCTCGACCGCCGTGCGCGGCATCTTCGAGGTGGTGGACGAGGTCGCCAAGGAGCGTCTCGGCCAGGAGATCTCCTCGGTGCTGTTCCAGCCCTCACCGCCCAGCCCGGCCACCCTCCTCCAGCAGGCCCCGGACACACTCCAGTTGGCCATCTTCGCCACCTCGGTGGCCACCCACCGCCTGCTGACCGACAACGGCGTGCGCCCCTCGCTGCACATGGGACACAGCCTCGGCGAGGTGGCCGCGCTGACCTGTGCGGGCGCCTACGACCTGGCCGACGCCACCGCTGTGCTGTGCGAGCGGATCTCCGTGGTGCGCGCCCATGACCGCCGGGGCGGCTCGATGCTCGCGCTGCGGTGCGGTCATGAGCGGGCCGAACGGCTCGTGGCCCTGATCGACCACACCAGCCTGGTGGTGGCCGTCGACAACGCCCTCGACCAGACAGTACTGTCCGGCCCCGCCGACGCCATCCACACCGCCGAAGCGATCGCCCGTCACCTCGGCATAGCCACCATCCCGCTGCGCTCCCCGCACCCCTTCCACAACCCGCTGCTGGCGGGTGCGCGACGCGAACTGGCCAACCGCCTGGCCTCGTTCGAGCGCCACGACATGACCGTGCCGGTCTACTCACCGATCCTCGGCCGCTTCTACCGTGACAGTGACGACCTCGCCGAGCTGCTCGCCCTGCACCTGGTCACCCCGGTCGCCTTCCGCACGTCCCTCGCCGCGCTGCACACCGCCGGCGCACGGACCTTTGTCGAGATGGGCGCCGGACGGGTGCTCACGGGCCTGGCCGAGGAGGCGCTGCCGGGTGTGCACACGGTGGCACCTCTGGCGGGCCACGACGACGAGGCGGGGCTCGCGGCCGCCGCGAAGGCGCTGCGGGATCCGTTCAGCGGGCTCGCCGACGCCCGTCCGGTCACGTCGGCCGAGGTCGTGAAGGATCCGGTCGCGGACAGCGGCCCGGTCACCGTGGACCTGACCGCGGAAGCCGCGGCTCAGACCGTCGAGGCCGCGCCCAGCGCCACATCCGCGCCGGTCGACCGCGACGAACTCGCCGGCCGGGTGCGGACCTTGTACGCCGAGGCGATGGAGTACCCCCACGAGGTCTTCACCGACGACGTACTGCTGGAGGCGGACCTCGGGGTCGACTCCGTGAAGCAGACCGAGCTGCTGAGCCGGCTCGGCGACCGCTTCGGCCTCGGCGCGCCGCCGAGCGGGCTGCGTGTGGCGGACTACGACACCTTCGGCAAGGTCGTCGACTTCGTGGCCGCCGGTGTCGCGGGCGGCGCGTTCGCCGAGGGAGAGATCGCCCGATGAGCGCCCGTCCGCCCGTGTCCACCGGCGAGTTCGCCGGTCGCGTCGCACTGGTCACCGGTGGCGCCGGAAGCGTCGGCCGGGTGATCGTGGAACGGCTCGCCCAGCAGGGCGCGACCGTGCTGCTCAACTGTTTCCACTCCTACGACGCCGCCAAGGGCGTGGTCCACACCCTCACCGCACAGGGTCTGGACGTAAGGGTCGTCAGGGCCTCGGTCGCCAAGCCGGAGCAGGTCGAGCGGATGTTCGCCGAGATCGGCGAGGAGTACGGCCGCCTGGACATCCTCGTCAACAACGCCGCGGCCGGCTCCTTCGTACCGTTCGAGGAGATCACCGAGGAGCTCCTCGACCGGACCTACGCCACCAACGTCAAGGGCCCGCTGTGGTGCGCCCGTTACGCCCGGCCTCTGCTCGCGCGGGCTGCCCGGCAGGGCGGCGCCATCGTCAACCTCTCCTCCCTGGGCTCGATCACCGCCCCGGCCAACTACCTTCCGGTCGGCATCTCCAAGGCAGCGCTGGAGTCGCTGACCCGCTACCTCGCCGCCGAGCTCGCCGAGGACCGCATCCGTGTGAACGCGGCGTCCTGCGGTTTGATCGACAACCCTGTCGGCCAGATGTTCCCGGCCTTCGAGGACGTCAGCGCCAACACCGTCGCGGCCACCCCGCTCGCCCGTCTCGGCAGCCCCGAAGATCTCGCCGAGGTCGTGGTCTTCCTCGCCTCGGAGCGCTCCGGCTGGGTCACGGGGCAGACGCTGCTGGCGGACGGCGGCCTGACGCTGCTGCGGTCGGCGATGTCGCCGAGCCCGGAGCAGCCGTCGCACGTGCGGCAGACGTCCGCGGAGGTGACCGCGCCTGAGACCGCAGCCACAAAGGCGACCGCGCCTGAGACGGCAGCCGCGGACGTGACCGCGACGAAGACGGCAGCCGCGGAGGTGACCGCGCCACTCACAGCGCCCGCCGAGGTGACTACCCCGAAGAGGGCAGCCGCGGCGGCGACGGAGGCCGAGGCGACGGCCGACGAGGACGACCCGATCGCCATCGTCGGCATGGGCCTGGCCGTCCCCGGCGCCTCCTCCCCGGACGAGTTCTGGCGACTGCTGCTGGAGGGCGGCGAACTCTTCGTCGAGGCGCCCGCCGACCGCTGGGACATCGCACGCTTCCACGACGAGGACCGCAGCGCGCCGGACAAGACCTACCAGCGCCGCTCCGGTTTCATCACCTCCTTCGAGCCGCACGAGCGGCTGCGTGCCGAGGGTCCGGCCACCGCGGGTCTCGACCACACCACCCTGTGGCTGCGGCACAGCCTCCACCAGGCGCTGGAGGGCGTACGCCGCGACCCCCACGACCGCTTCTCCTTCTGCGTCGGCTACACCCCCGACGGCAGCCAGCACCTCGAAGAGGCCTTCGTGCTGCGCGCCGCGCTGGACACGCTGGCCGAGGACGGTGACGACGCGGTCGAGGGGCCGATCGGGGAGGCGCTGCGCAGCCGCTTCCACCGCGGCGACGACCCGTCGGCCGGGTATCTCCCCCACCGGGTCGGGGAGGACGCGATGGCCGGCATCCTGCCCGCGGGCACCCGGCTGCACATGGTCGACACCGCGTGCTCCTCCTCGCTCTACGCGATGGACCTCGGGGTGCGTGACCTGCTGTCCGGGCAGAGCGATGTCGCCGTCTGCGGTGGTTCGTTCGCCCTGGCGCCGAGCGGTTCGGTGCTGTTCGCCAAGCTCAACGGGCTGTCGGCGGGCGGCGCGGTGCGTGCGCTGGACGCCGGAGCGGACGGTGCGCTGTTCTCCGACGGCGCCGGTCTCGTCGTACTCAAGCGGCTGTCACGGGCCCGTGCGGACGGTGACCGGGTCCTCGGGCTGCTGTCGGCGATCGGGTTGTCGGCCGACGGCCGGGGCAAGGCGATCTACGCTCCGGCGCCCGCCGGACAGGAGCTCGCCGTGGAACGCGCCCTGGACCGAAGCGGGTTGGACGCTCAGGACGTGGACTGGATCATCGCCCACGCCACCGGTACGCCGGCCGGCGACGAGGCGGAGTTCACCGGCCTGCACGCACGCTACGCCGGCGACCGGCCGATGTACGTCACCTCCAACAAGTCCCTTGTGGGACACAGCGGTTGGGCGGCAGGTGTGGTCTCCGTGATCCATGCGCTGCTCGCGCTGCGGCACGACACCATCCCCGCGCAGTACCGCTTCGAGCGGCTGCCCGACGCGCTCGCCGGACTGTCCGGGGCGCTGAGGGTGCCGCAGGATCCGGTGGCCTGGCCGGCCCGGCCGGACCGTACCCGCCGGGTGGCCGTCTCGGGCTTCGGCTTCGGCGGCACCAACGCCCATCTGATCCTCACCGAGGACCACCCCTCCGCCGCCCGGTCCGGCAGCCCGATCGCGCTGCCCGCCCCCGTGGACGACGATCTGGTGGTGGTCGGCTGGTCGTCCCGGCTGCCCGGCGACCCGGATTCCGCGGCGGTCGCCGCGTGGGCCGCGGGCGAAGGACCGGATCCCGAGGCGTCGTTCGGGACCGTCTACCCGGTGCCGCCGTTCCAGGAGCTGCGGATGCCGCCCCCGACGGCCCGCACCACGGACCGCTCGCAGTTGATGCTGGT
Source organism: Streptomyces sp. NPDC006458 (assembly GCF_040612135.1). Lineage (NCBI taxonomy): Bacteria > Bacillati > Actinomycetota > Actinomycetes > Kitasatosporales > Streptomycetaceae > Streptomyces > Streptomyces sp. NPDC006458. The sequence continues at coordinate 168,337 of NZ_JBEXPR010000004.1, forward strand.
CCGCTGTGTGCAGCAACTCGACGAGCCTGTCCGGGAGTTCTGCCTGAACCGGCGCACGACGGCGGGTGTCGTCGTCGGACACACCGGCGCGACCCGCAACGCGCTGCTGTACAAGACCCGCGCCTATCTCGACGAGATCGCCCATGCCGTGACGGGCGCCGAGGAGCCCGCCGTGACGGCGAAGTTCCTGCAGCGGCTTCAGGAGCGGGCCACCGGTCTGATCGCCGCGCCCACCGAGGACTCCTTCCCGGGCGAGATGCCCAATGTCATCGCGGCCCGGCTGTGCAACTACTTCGATCTGCGCGGCCTGAGTCTCACCGTCGACGCCGGCGAGGCCTCGCTGCTGGAGGCCTTCGACGTGGCCGGGCTCTACCTCGGCTTCAAGGAGATCGACGTGGCGCTGGTCGCCGGTGTCAACGGCGCGGCGCTGCCCGGCTGGAACGACGCGGACGGTCGTCCCGCCACCGAGGGCGCGTTCCTGTTCGTGGTGACGCGCCGCTCCCTCGCCGAAGAGGCCGGCCTGCCCGTACTGGCCGTCATGGAAAGGAGCGCGGCCGCATGAGCGCCACCCATCAGGACACCACTCTCCTGGGCGCCGAGGGTGCCCGCGAACTGATCGCCTTCCTGACCCGGGCGAACGGGGCGGCCGGCACGGCGGTGCTGGAACGGCCCGTGCGCAAGGGCGGCCCGGTCCACCGGCTCACCCTGCGCAGTCCCGACCTGACAGCGGTCGAGGCGGAGCCCGACGAGGCCGGCCCGACACAGCCGCACCTCCTCGACCGCCACGTCCTGCGGCTGGCCCCGGCTCCCGCCCGGGCCCGCACCGACGGCCCGGCACCGGAACTGTTCCCGGCCGGCACCGCCCTCCTGACGAACACCGGCCAGCACGTCCGCGGACCGGAGCCACTCCCCCTCGACGAAACGCTCGAGGACGTCATCGCACGGGCCCGGCCCCGCCACATCCGCGTCATCGTCGATCTGCACGCCGAGCAGGCGGCCCCGTCCGAGGCACTGCTCGACGTGCACGACGCGATGTTCCGCACGGCCAAGGCCTGCGTCGAACGCGCGGCCCGGCCGGAGTCGTTCTCCGTGCTCGTGCTCGGCGGCGTCGACTCCGCGCGGGTCCCGCACGCGTGCGCCGGCCTGTTCACCGGCTTCGCCAAGAGCCTGGCGCTGGAGTGGCCGGACACCTCGGTCGTGGCGGTGGTGCACGAGGCACGCGACCTGATCACGGCCGAGGCGGACGCGGCCCGCGAGCTGGCGACCCCGCAACTGCTGCCCGTCGTCTACCACACGGGCGGCACCCGGCTGCTGTGGCAGGCCGTCACCGAACCGGGCGAGCGTGCGGAGACGCGGGCGAGCTCCGGCGACCAGGTGGTGGTCGCGGCAGGCGGCGCCCGCGGCATCGGCGCCGAACTGCTGCTCGCCCTGGCCCGCCGCGACCGGCCCCGGCTGCACCTCATCGGTTCGACCGACCTCGACAGCGACGAGGCAGACGCGCAACTGGAGCGCAAGGACTTCATCCGCGTCCGCACCACGGGTCCGAACCGGATCACCGTGCGCGAGGCGAACAGCGCCTACGACCGGCTGGGTTCCGCCCGCGAGGTCCGTGCCACGCTCGCCGCGCTGCGGGAGTTGTGCGGCGCCGACCGGGTCACCTACCACCGGTGCGATCTGCGCGACGCGGAGGACGTGCAGACCACCGTACGGCGGATCACGGACGCGGAGCGCGGCATCGACCTGCTGCTCAACATCGCCGGTACGAACCGGGCCGCCTCGGTGGAGCAGAAGCGGCTGAAGGACTTCCGCACCGTCCGTGATCTGAAGGTCCGTTCCTACGCCCACCTCAAGGCGGCGTTCGGCGACCGGCAGCCGCGCCTGTGGTGCAACTTCGGTTCCTTCGTCGGCTTCACGGGCCAGACGGGCGAGACCGACTACGGCGCGGCCAACGACTACTTCAACACCGCCGCCCTGCACCACTCCGCCCACGGCACACGGGAGTTCACCCTCGGCTGGACACTGTGGCGGGACGTCGGCCTGGGCGCCACCCCACTCATGCGGACCTTCCTCGCCAAGAGTGCCCAGTTCACCGCGATGCCCACGGCCGAGGGCATCGATCACTTCCTGCACGAACTGGACCAGGCGAACCATGGGCAGCACACGCCGGTGACGGTGTTCTTCGGGGACGCCGAACGCGCCGCCATCGAGGCGGCCGCACCGGGCTACCTGGACTTCTGCCGCAAGGTGCCCGACTCGCGGAGGAGTTCACCCGCTCCCACCGCACCCGCCCCCCGGCTGCCCGGGTTCTACGTCGACGACATCGTGGACCGCGCCCCCGGCCGGCTGACCGTCGTACGCCGCTTCGGCCTGGACCGCGACGCCTATCTGCGTGAGCACGTCGTCGACGGTCACCCCACGCTGCCCGGCACGTTCGTCCCCGAACTCGCCGCGGAGGCCGCCATGCACCTCGTGCCCGGCCGCGTGCCGGTCGTCATCGAGGACGTACGCCTGGAGTCGTTCCTGCGCGTCTACAAGGCCGACCGCGACGAGGTCAAGAAGATCAAGGCACGGCTGGTGTCCGACGGGCCGCAGGAGTCGGTCGTCGCCGTCGAGGTGACCGGTGACGTCGTGGCGCCGGACGGGCGGGTGCTGGTGAAGGACCGCCGGCACTTCAGCGCCCGGGTCCGTCTGCGAGACGAACCGGTGGCCGCGCCGCGCTGGCAGCACTGGGACGACAACGGCGCCGAGCCACTGGCCGATCCCTACCACGTGCCCAATCCCGCGGTACTCCTCAGCGGTGTCTTCGTCTCCACGGCCGGCACCCGCACCCACCCGTCCGGCCGGCGCGCCCACTACGCGCCCGACCGGCCCGGCATCGACCGCTGGTTCTCCGACCTCGTCGTGCCGTCCGTGCTGCTGGACGGTCTGGCCCGGGTGTGCGTCCTGGAGCGGGCCGAACTGGCGGAGCACGGCGGCGACTGGACCCCGCTCGCCGTCCCCCGCACGATCCGCCGCATCGACCTGTACGGCGGCCACACCGACGCCTCACTCGCCGCCGCCGGAACCCGCGTGGAGCTGTACTCACTGCCCGCACGTCTCGACCTGGAGAGCGGCGCGGCCAACCGGGCCGTCGCGGCCACCGCGGCCGGGGACGTCGTGCTGCAGATCAAGGACATGACCGGCGTGGTCCTCGGCCACATCAACCAGACCACCGGCGCCTACCGCGAGCGCCCGCGTGACGCCGGCCTCGCCCATCGGGCGACGGCGCAGGCCCAGGAGGCGACATCGTGACACGTCAGAGCACACCGCAGGGCAGTGACACGGACACCGCCGTGCGCTGCCCCGTGACCGGAGCCCTGGCGGGCGAGGCCCCGCCGCCAGAGCCCGACGGGCCGACCGGACGCCCGCTGGCCTGGCCCGTGGTCGGCTCCACCATCCTGTACGCCGCCGACCCGCCGGCCTTCGCGGTGCGCGCGCAGCGCGCCCACGGCACCGTGGTGAAGCTGCCGATGATCCCGCACAACCCCACCGTGCAGGTGACCGATCCGGCAGCCGTCCGGCAGATCCTCCAGGGCAATGCGGACAACTACTGCCGCGGCGCCTACTACGAGGCCTTCCGTCTGTTCATGGGCCACGGCCTGCTGACGCTCGACGACGCCGACTGGCGCGAGCACCGCAAGGTCGTCAACCCCGCCTTCACACCGAACGCGATCGCCGCCCGAGCGGCCGAAACCGACGCGGCGCTGGCGGATCTGACGGACCGCTGGGCCGAACACGCCCGCACGGGGCGCCCGTTCGACCTGTACGACGAGTCGATGCAGCTCACCTGCCGGGTCATCGGGCACGCCCTGGTGGGCCGTGATCTCTCAAGAGACGGCGGCGAGTTCGCCGGGGCGCTGAGTGTCGCGCTGGAGGCCATCTTCAAGGAGGTCGGCTCCCTGGAGAAGCTGGTCCCCTCCTTCATCCCCACCCCCTACCGGCGCCGCGTACGGCGGGCCCGGCACACGCTGGAACGGGTCATCGCGCAGGCCGCCCGGGACGCCGACGAGGGCTCGGGCGGTGAGGTCGCCGCCCTCATCCGCGCCTCCGACCTGCCGGAGGACGCCTTCTGGTCCAACCTGGTGACTCTCATGCTCGCCGGGGTGGAGACGACCGCCCTCGCCCTGGCGTGGACGCTGTACGAGACCGCCCGCCACCCGGAGGTCCGCGACCGGCTGGAGGCGGAGACGGACCAGGTGTGCGGGGTGCGCCCGCCCACTTCCGCCGATCTCGACTCGCTGCCGTACACGGGCCGGGCCGTCGACGAGGCGCTGCGCCTGCACCCGCCGGTGTGGCAGTTCCCCCGGCAGACGATCGAGGACGACGTGCTGGCGGGCCGGCGCGTCGCCGCGGGCACGCCGGTCCTGATCTCCGTGTACGCCGCCCACCGCAACCCCGACCAGTGGGACGACCCGGACACCTTCGACCCGGACCGGTTCACGACCGAGGCCTCCGCCGAACGCGACCGGTCCGCGTACGTGCCCTTCGGCGGCGGACGCCGCCAGTGCATCGGCAAGCGGATGGGGCTGGGGCTGCTGCACCAGGCGGTGGCCACGGTGCACGGCCGCTTCCGTCTCACCCTGGTCGACGAGACGCCCCGCAGCGGCGCGTACATCACCCTCTTCCCCAAGGACGGCATCCGGGTGACGGCAGAGGAGCGCGGGCGATGACCTCGACTGTCACACGTGAAGAAGCCGAGCGGGACTGGCCGGCGCTGCGGCCGCATCTGTCCGCCTTCGACCCCGAGGCCTTCGTCCGCCCGGTGACCCGGTTCGTCTGGGAGCCCGTCGAAGCACCACGCCCGGCTCCCAGGGAGACACCGCTGGCCGGGCGCAGGCTGCTGCTGGTGGGCGAAGTGGCGGACCTGGTCCACGCGGTCGGCGCCGCCCTCGAACGGCGCGGCGCCCGCGTGGTGACCCACACCCCCGGCAGCCGATTGCCGGCCGACGGCTGGGACGGCATCGTCGATCTCAACGTGGTCGGCCGCTCCTACGAGTTGGGCGACACTTCGTGGCGTCAGGCACTCGGCCGCACCACCGAGGCCATCCGCGGCGCATACGCGCGCTGGGCCGCCGAGCACCGCTACGGCCACCACATCTACGTGGCCGTCACCCATCTCGGCGGGCTCGGCGGCCACGGCGACGGACCGGTGCCGCAGCCGCTCAGCGGCATCTGGTCCGGCCTGGCCAAGTGCCTGCCCCGCGAACTGCCCGCCGCCGGGATCGTCGTGGTGGACGTGGACCGTGCCGAGGCCGAGGTGATCGCCGAGGCGGCCGCCCAGGAGTACGCGCTCCCCGAGGACTTCGAGGTCTGCTACCGCGCGGGACGACGCCATGTGCTCGCCGGACGGCCCGCGCCGACCCCTCCGCCCGGCGAGGCGACGGCACCAGGCCCGGGCGACACGGTCCTCGTCACGGGCGGCGCCCGAGGTGTCGGCTTCGCGGCGGCCCGCGCCTTCGCAGAGACCTTCGGTTGCCGGGTCGTGGTCACCGGACGGGGCGAGCGCCCGCAGCCGGAAGGCGAAGTCCTGCTGGAGGACGAGGAGTTCGCCGGTTGGCGTCGCGAGCGGCTCGCCACTGGACGGACACCCGCCAGGCTGTCCGAGGTACGCCGCGAGGTGCGCCGCGCCGAGGACGACCGCGCCGTGCACCGCAACCTCGCGGGGGCGGCGGCCGACGGGCTGCGCATCGACTACCTGCGCTGCGACTGCACGGACCCCGACCAGGTCGAGCGTGTCTTCGCCGCGCTCGGCGAGGGACCGACCCATGTCGTGCACAACGCCGGCATCGACGAGCCGGCCCGCTTCGACCGCAAGTCGGCCGACGACGTCGTGCGCACCGTCGACGTGAAGGTCACCGGCTTCGCCAACCTGGTCGCGGCCGTCCTCGCCCGGCCCGAACGCCGCCGGCGGCTGCGGCTGTTGAGCAACGTCGGCTCACTGGCCGGCCGCATGGGCGGCATGGTGGGGCAGGTCGACTACGCGGCAGGCAACGAGGCGCTGGCCCGGCTGGGCTTCTGGGCACGCGACAACCTCGGGCTGCCCGTGCAGACCCTGTGCTGGCCCACCTGGGAACGGCTCGGCGTCATCGCCAACTACGCGGCCGCCGTGCGGTACGTGTCCACCCTCGACCCCGCCGAGGGGGCCCGGCTGTGGGCCGCCGAACTGGCCTCCGGACACACCGGCGAGTCCGTCTTCCTCGGCCGGATCGGCGCCGTCCTCTCCCCCGGCCAGCTACGCGGCTTCGGCACGCTCACAGGCCACCCCGACCTGTCCCGGCTGCACGCCCTGGACCACTATCTCGGTCAGGTCGAGCAGTACGAGATCTTCCGCATGCTGCGCACCAAGCTGTCCCTGACGGCGCGCGATCATCCGTGTCTGGCCGAGTTCCGGGTCGGTGCGGACCTCGCCGTCCCCGTCAGCGTCGTCCTGGAACACGCGGTGGCCGCGGGTGACTGGGTGGTTCCCGAGGGCTGGCCCCTGCTGCATCTGCGCGAGCTGCGCGAGCTGCGGGTTCGCCTCCCGCGGCTGCGGTTCACCGACGACGTGCTCACCCTGCACCGCGAGGCGCGGGGAGTCCGGCGCGACGGTGAGTGGTGCGTGGACGTCTCCGTCCGCGACGGCGCCGGAGAGGACGTCGCGTCGCTGACGCTGGTCTACGGCGAGCAGCCGGTGGAGGACCTGCCGGACACCCGCTCCGCGAGCCGCGCCGCGCGCACGGGGCAGCGACACGGCAACCGGCTCGCCTGGGAGGGCGTGGTCTTCCAAGACGCCCCCGACTTCCTCGACGGCGAGGACACGGTCCCCGCCGTGTATCCGGCAGACCTGTGGACGGTCCCCTTCCCGCCCTCTCCCACCATCGACCCGGCAGCCGTGGAGGCACTCGTGCGCGCGGCCGATCTCCACTCCCCGAGGAGCGTCCCGGGCACCCTGTCCGCACGCCGCCTCGTCGCGGCACCCGGCGCCCAGCGCGTCCAACGCCTGCGCTACGACGACGAGTCGGGCCACTGGACGGGCACCCGCGAGGGTGTCCCGGTCCTGCTCGCGGAGGGCGTGGTGATCTCGGACTGAGTCCCCCTCGCCGGTCCGCGTCCGAGGGCCCGGCAGAGCGCAGGCCGGTCGACAGGCCCGGGATGTCCCCGGGCCTGTCTGGCATTCGCACATGATCCGTCGGCCCCTCAGTCGCTCATGCCGGAGAAGGAGTCGGCGCGCCCGGTCATGGGGCAGGCGCAGGCGGGCCCGGAGCAGGCCGGGGGCCGTGTCCCGCCTCACGCAGCAGCGTCGCCCCCAGGGGCGTGAGTGTGTACGTCGAGGCGAACTGCGACATGGGGCCTCGGCTACCAGTACAGCTGGCAGACCTCCGGCTACTGAGAGGCCCGCCTCTCGACCGTGCGTACGGCAGCCCCGGCCGGTCGTCCCGTTCGGGTGCGCCCGGGTCCGTCGGACATGGCGGACGCGGAGTGGCCTGCCGTACGCGTGTTCCCGCCGGTGCGGGGGCGCAGACCAGGGGAACGAGATCTCGCGCCGTGCGCTGCCGCGGTTGGCTGTCGCACGGGGGAAACCCGTCGGGAATCATGCCCGGGGCGGCGGCTGCGGCGCCATCGTCCGCGGTGGCGTCGGTGGCGTCGGTGGCTGCGGCTGCGGCTGCGGCTGCGGCTGCGGCTGCGGCTGCGGCTGCGGCACCATCTTCCGCGGTGGCGCCGGTGGCTGCCGCGATGATCACCACTCCGCTGGCGTCACGGCACCGGCGCATCGTGGGCCGTACGCCGGGTGCTGGGCGGCCGCGAGCCGATCAGCGACTGAAGGCCCTGTGCGCCCCCGCCGTCGGGCCGTACGCCGTCTGCCGCATCGGCGTACGGCAGCGGCACTTGTCGCCACGGTGCGGTGCTCCGCCCCCGCAGTCAGTGCCAGTCGCTGATCCGGACGTCGTCGGGCGCCGGCCTGCCCTTCCCGGTCTCCACGAAGTCCTTCAGACTCATCAGGAAGATCGCCCACTTCGTGCTGCAGTGGTGCATGAACTCGACCGGCTCGCGCCAGCCCTCGTGCCTGAACAGGACGATCGTGTACTCCTCGTGCCGGCTGAGGCTCCAGTCGATCTCGGTTCCGATCCACTCCGCGGGGCCGTCCGTGACGCGCCAGCGCACCCGGCCGGCCGGGTCGAGTTCAAGGATCTCCATGTCGAAGCCACCGACGTCGCCGAAGCGGAACGCCAGCGTGCCGCCGACCTCGCTCTTGCCGGTGGTGTCGGTCGTCCACCAGCCGGCGATGCCCTCGGGCGTCGCGAGGGCCCGGTAGACGTCGTCCAGCGGCGCTACGGCGCCGACCCGGTGCAGGATGTCGACCATTGTCATGCTCCTTCGGTGTTGGTGCGGCTGCGTTCGATCGCCTCCGCGATGCTTTTGATCCTTCGCAGTCGTGCGTCCCAGGTGGCCCCGACCGTGGCCAGTTGCGCGGCCGCACGGGCGAGTTGCGCCTCGTCGACCCGGTAGCGCCGCTCGCGGCCTGCCGACTCCGCGCGGACCAGCCCGACCCGGTCGAGGACGGCGAGGTGTTTCGACACGGCCTGCCGCGTGAGGGGGAGGCCCGCGCTGAGTGAGGTGGCCGTGCCGGGTCCGGACGCGAGGAGCAGGTCGATCAGTGTGCGCCGGGTCGGGTCGCCGATCGCCGACCACAACTCGTCGTCCCCGGGCGTACTCATGGGGTCGACTCCAGCCGTGTGATGTACGCGCCCAGCCGGGGGATGTAGCGGTCCCAGCCGCTCGTGTGGTCCCGGTACTGCTCCTCCAGGACGGCGATCTCCCAGCCCATCTCGCGGAACCCGGTCTCGGTCATCCGCACCAGGGTCCCCTGCTCCGTCGGCAGCAGATCGAAGGTGACCAGCAACGAGTCCCCGTCACGCTCGGCGCCGGAATAGCACCACCTGAACGAGAACCGCGACGGCGGGTCGACCTCGACGACGGTCAGCGCGACGGTCATCGTCTCGCCGGTCGTCCCGTCGCGCCAGAAGAGCTCGCCGGGCGCCCCTTCGACGGGCTCGAACCTGGCCTCGTCCGGCCACCACTCCCGCATATGCTCCGGCCGGCTGATGACCTCGAAGACCACCTCGGGTGATGCGTCGACGTGGATGTCGCGCTCGATGCTGCCGTACTCCATGCCCCGACCTTTCGCAACCTTTAGTTGCACATCAGCCTACGCCGGGAGTCGTTTACGCGCAACTTTTGGTTGCAGATCACTGCCGGCTGCCTTCACGGGTACGGGTACCGGACGAAGGGGGTGCCGAACAGCCACGCAGTCCGAGCGGGTCCGCGCCGCCGGGGGACCGGGGGGACCGGGGACGGTCGCAGCGTCCGGGGCCGACGGGTCCGGTGCCGGGCATGCGCGCGCACGGCCGGGGCAGTCCTCGCGGGACGCCCATACGCACCCGGTGTGCGCCTTACCGCAGAGTGCGCGGCCCTACTCGGCTGCTCACGGCGGCCCGCCGGTCCCGCACCCGGCTCATGCCACGCGGTGGCCGAGGCGGGCGCGGACCAGTTCGCGTACCTCGTCCTGGTGATCGTCCAGGTAGAAATGCCCGCCGGGCAGCAGACGCAGCTCGAAGCCGCCGCGGGTGTGCCTGGCCCAGGCCTGCGCCTCGTCGAGAGTGGTCCAGGGGTCGGCGTCCCCGATGACCGTCAGGATGGGTGCGCGCAGCGCCAGACCCGGCGGGCAGCGGTAGGTCTCGATCGCCCGCAGGTCGCTGCGGACGGTCGGCACGATCATGGCCCGTGCCCTGGCGTCCTCCATCAGCCGGCTGTTGGCGTCGCTCAGCTCGGCGATGTGGGCGGCGAGTTGGGCGTCGTCGAGCAGATGCACCAGCTGATCGCGGTGCCTGGAGGGCGCCCGGCGCGCCGAGGCGACCAGTATCTCGGGGCCTTCGCCCTCGGCCTCCAGTCGGCGGGCCACCTCGAAGGCCAGCGTGGCGCCCATGCTGTGCCCGAACAGCGCGTAGGGGCTATGCCCGACAGCGTCTCTCAGCGCCGGCAGGACGCCCTTAGCCAGTTCCGCGAGGTCCTCGACCCTCGGTTCGGCGATCCGGTCCTGCCGCCCCGGGTACTGCACCGCGAGTACCTCCACGTCCTGCGGGAACGCCGCCGCCCACGAGTGGAAGACCACCGCCGAGCCCCCCGCGTGCGGGAAGCAGACCAGCCGTACGGTGGCGTCCGGCCGGGGTCGGTAACGGCGGATCCACGTGCCGGGACCGCTGTCGCGCTGCATGGCGGAACGTCCTCCAGCGGGGAGTGTCTCAGGAACGGGCGGGCGTGCGGAGAACCGAGTGCAGGCCAGTGGCTCACGCTAGCGTCGGCGGCGGTGGTCGCGCAGTGCGCTGACGGACCCGCCGGGAAGCTGACACGGCTGACGGCCGCGGTTCCGCAACCAGACGAACTCAAGGGCAGGGCCGGGCACATCCGCCGTATCCGGCAGGCGCCGCAAAGACCTTCAGGCAGCTTCGACCGCGTCCCACGCGTCGCCCGGCACCCGAACCCTGTGCGGGATGCCCTGGGGCACCTGCCCTCAGTACGGCGGCACCTGTGCGGTGACGGCGAACGCTCCTGGCACACCCGCTCAGCCCCTGTTCGTCCGTTCTGCCGGGTCATCCCCTCCAATCCCGCGTCGCGGTACGGGACCACTCACCGAGCACCGGGACGCACCTCTCGGCGAAGTACTCGTAGTCGGCGGCGGTGTTGTACACGTGGGTGGACAGCCGGAGATACCCGACGCCGTCGAAGCTGGTGAACGCGGCCGCCACGTCGAGTTCGCGCCCGACCCGGTCGCGCAGCGCGTCGGCTTCGAGGCGGGTGGCGGCCAGACCGTCCGGCAGTCTGACGAGACGGAGCGCGTCGACCGGCATCCCGGTGTCGACGGGCCGGTCATCGCCGGTCAGGTCCGCGAAGGCGGCGCCGATGACGCGCTCGGCGTAGTCGCCGAGTTCGCGCATGTACCTGCGCGCGGCCGGCCATCCCCAGGTGTCTTCGACGAATCCGAGGGCGGCGGGGGCCGCGAGGCAGCCGGTGACGTCCAGGGTTCCTTGGCTGTCAAAGCGGTCGGGGAAGGGATCCTCGGCTCCCCATGAGTCGATGAGCGGATACAGCCCCTCGCGCAACGAGGATCGCGCCACGAGCACCGCCGCGCCGCGCGGGGCGCAGCCGAACTTGTGGAGGTTGCCGACCCAGAAGTCGCAGTCCAGGTCCCGCAACGGGTTCTCCAGCATGCCTGGGACATGCGCTCCGTCCACCAGGAGCGGAATACCGCGGCGGCGCGCCTCCCTGCCGATCAGCTCCACGGGCAGGCGGCGGGCCGTGGGCGAGGTGATGTGGTCCACGACGATGAGCGCGGTCCGGTCACCGACGGCGGACATCACGGCGGCGAACGCCTCGTCCTCGTCGGCGTCGAGGGGCACGTGTGCCGTCCGCACCGTGCCGGCGTGGCGGTGGGCGAGTCGCCGGGCGCCCATGGTGACGGCGCCGTAGCCGTGATCGGTGACCACGACCTCGCCTCCCGCCGGGAAGCGCACACTGTTGTAGACGACGCTTGCGCCGCCGCTGGCGTTCGGCACGAGCGCGAGGTCGCCTGCGGGCACGTTCAGGAACCGGGCAACGGCCCTGCGCGCCCGGCCCATCCGGGCGGGGAGCTCGGGGAACCATACGACGGGGTTGCGCTCCATCTCCCTGCGCAGCTCCTCCTGCGCCGTCTGGGCCGCCACCGGGACGGCCCCGAACGAACCGTGGTTCAGGTGTCTGACACCGGGGTCCAGTGACCAGGCATCCGCGGCCGGGCGGCCGTCGGCCAGCAGCAGGGGACGGGGAGCGCTGGTGAGATCGGTCTCGGTCACGTGTCTCCATGGCCGGGGTCGGTCTTCGGACGCTCACCGGAAGAGGTCCGATGAGTTGATGAATTCTGGCACCCTCAGAGACCGTTCAACAAGGAAGCCCGTTCCAGTCATATGACGACTTGACCGACGACACGGCTGAACATGACGGATGGCAGTAGACGGATCACGGCGGTCAGCGGTCGGGATGAGTCGGCTCTCGGAGGCGTACGCGTCAACCAGGCCGCCAGGAGCGAGCGCGCAGGGCCCGAAAGGGAGGTCGCGTTGTCAGAGCAGGTGCAGGCCGGTCAGGTAGTCCGTGACGACCGCGACGCCGACCGGTGCGCCGGACTGCGAACGGCCCAGCCAGACGGGGTGGGTACCGTCCCCGCCGGTGTAGAAGGTGACCAGGTCGCTGTCCGTCGCCTCGTCGGTGGCGCGTATGTGGCCGTCGGCGATCACCTCCGCGGCGTCCCCGCCGTCCTCGTGGTGGCTGCGTGCCTTGCCTGCGAGAACCTCCCAGCCGGAAGCGTCCGCGAAGGACCCCGCGGCGCCGTCGGTGTCGAAGCCGTAGACCGAGCCGTCCCGGAGCAGCCGGACGTCGTCGTCCGCGCCGAGCGCCAACTCCCAGGACGCCACCGGCTCGTCGCTCAGCAGGAGGCGGACTGCGACCGGCTCCTCCACGGCGACGTGCTCGCCCATGAACTCGTACTCGTAGGCGAGGACAGCGGTCTGGAGGGGGTAACTGCCCGGCGCGAACCGCTCGGTCAGTTCACGGTCGGCGTCGGAGCCCCCGGAGACGGGGTCGCCGACGATCAGCCTGCCGCTGGGCAGCCTCAGCCGCGCGATCTCCCGGACGTCGGTGACGGTCATCTCCGGCTGGTGGTCGGTGCCGAGACGGGTGCCCGGCTGGAAGAGCTCGGTCAGGCACTCCGGCCGGCCCGGGCGGGGCGGCTGCCAGGGCTTGGGTGTCCCGGCGGCCGCCTCCGGCTCGCGCCGCGGGTTCTCGGCCCACCCCGAGCCGCCCCCGGCATCGGGGAAGTGCAGCCCTCCGGCGCCTCCCGCACCGAACCGGTCCCTGCTCAGCCACCGCTCGGCCAGGGGCAGGTCCGCGAGAGTGTGCGTCGATCCGCCGCCCGGGCGCTCGACCACCTTGCTGCCCTTCCCGTCCGGCCAGAGGTCCTGATACGTAAGGGCGACCCCGGGCCCGAACTCGGGCTGGTCCGGGGAGTCGTAGCACCACTGCGCGACTCGGAGGAGGAACAGCCGCTCCGGCTCGATCAGCCGCCAGTCCGCCTCGCGCGTCCGGCGCCCCTGGTCGTCGTAGGCCCACACGCCCACGTACGAGGCGTTCCACGCCACCAGGTGGACCTCCACCGGCTCTGCGCGGCCAGGGCGCCGATGGACCGTCACATACGGCTCCCCCGCGGCGTCCCGGGCCTGTGCCCCGGCCCGGGAGAGCGGCTCCAGCGCGGCGCGGGAGGACAGGTCCCACCCGACCGCGTACGACACCAATACCGGCTGTTCCATGCCGTCCCCCGCCATCCTTCGCTCCCCGTCCTCTCCGCCCCCGCCCCCGTCACCGTCACCGTCCGGCCACGGTCGCCCAGTCGTCGACGGGTCCTGTGATCCTCACTGTCACGAACCGTAACCGGCCCCACTGACAACGCCCCCGCCGTACGGCATCGGCCCTGGTCAGAGGACTCCCGCCCGGCGGGCGGCGGTGATCCAGGACGGGAACTCCGACAGCAGACGGTCGTAGAGCTCTTGGTCCGGGACGGTGCTGATGTCGTCCACGGCGAAGAAGCCCACGTTGTCGACGCGACGGCCGGGCAGGGTGTCGAACCGTTCCAGGACGCCGTAGTTGGAGCGGCCCAGGCCGACGAACTGCCAGAAGATCGGCTCCTCGGCCGCCTCGCGCAGCTCGACCTCGATCGCCGCGTCCCGGTGGACGCCTCCGTCGGAGAAGAACAGCACCAGGGTCGGTACGGGTGCGGGGTTCTCCCGTACGTATGCTCTGACCTCGGCGATCGCCTTTTGCTCCTCGTTCTGGATGCCGACCGACCGCATGTCGACCTGCCCCGCCTCCAGTCCTCTCCTGGGCTTCTTGCCGCGCCGGAACAGACTGATCTCCCCCACCCGCACATGCAGTCGCAGCCACTCGGGGAGTTCGCCCAGCCTGAGATCCGGCAGGCGGGCCGCGTTACTGGCGAAGGTCCAGGCCTGCATCTCGCCGTCGTCGTCGAGCTGCGCCGCGACCGCGGCCATGCGCTCCACGACGTCCGCCACCACACCGCCGGAGTACAGGAACGCCATCGAGCCGGAGGCGTCCAGCACCAGGATCACCCGCGCGGTGATGCCGGCCGCGCCGTGCTTGCTGAGGCTGACGGCGACCTGCTCCTTGCGCAGGGACAGCCGCTTGCGCATGTCCACGGGGAGCCGCTCCTCGCCCTTGGTGAGGCGGGGGCCGGACGCCGGGGCCGAGGGCGATGGCGTCGCCGGGCCAGGCGGGGGCTGGACGGCTGCCGGTGACGGGGTGACCGCGGCTGCCGGTGACGGGGTGACCGCGGCTGCCGGTTCCTCGTCGACGGTGATCCCGAAGTCGGTGGCCAGTCCCGCGAGCCCGGAGGCGTAGCCCTGGCCGACGGCACGGAACTTCCAGCGTCCCTCGCGCCGGTAGAGCTCGCCACCGATGAAGGCCGTCTCCGTGCCGGCCGTCATCTCGAAGCGGGCCACCTCGGCCTGGCCCGCCGCGTCGAGGAGCCTCAGGGTCAGACCGGTGACCTGGCCGAAAGTGCCGCCATCGGCCGACGCGCACAGCGCCACGCGCGCGATGCCGCTCTCCAGCGCGCCCAGGTTCACCTCGACCGTGTCGGTCATGACACCGCCGGCAGCTCGTTTGCCGGTGTGCGTCACGGCACCGGAGGCGTGCCGGGGCTGGTTGTAGAAGACGAAGTCGCCGTCGTCACGGACCCGTCCGGCCTCGGTCAGCAGCAGGGCCGACGCGTCGACGTCCGGCCCACCGCCCTGCTCGGACCAGCTGAGTTCGACGCGGACGACGGACGGGGCGACCGGCAGATTGGCGCCCTTGCTGATGGATCGCGCTGTCATGGGGCCAGTCTGCCGAGTCGGTGGTGGATGGACACCCCCTGGCTGGGACTTGTCCGTGACGATTACCCAGGACGGCGCCGCAGCCGCTTGTCCACGAGCTGCGGATCCGGTCAAGCCCGTTGGCCCGTGCCGTCAGGCCGAGCGCCTGCCCACCGCCGTCCTGGCCGCCGTACGTTGCCACAGCGTTCCGATCGTCGCCCAGCCCCCGCGCTGAGGCCACGGCCATGGTGCGACCGGCCCGAAGACGGCTGAAGCAGGCGCCCGGGCCGCCCTGCCGGGTCGGCCCGAGGCGGCGTACGTGCCCTCACGGAAGCGCGGTAGCCACCGCTCGCAGCGCCCACGGGACGGGCAGCGCGGCACGGCGCGTCCGCAGTACTCACGGGCCGGGCAGCGCCGCATGGCGCGTCCGCAGCGCCCACGGGACGGGCAGCTTGGCGCGGGGCGTCCGAAGCGCCCCTTGCACGCCTGTCCCGAGGCGTGCCTACGCCGCGTCCTCGGCGAGCTCCTCCTCTTCCATCATCGCGGCGCCGAAACCGCCCAGAAGCTCCTCGATGTCGAGCTCGGTGGCGCCGGCCGGGGCCGTGGGCGTCCGGCCCTCGCTCATCCGCACCACCAGGCCCAGCTTCTTCACCTTCGCGTTCTCGGCCAGCTTGGCGAGGTCGACGTAGACCTCGGTCAGCTCGCCGTTCTTGAGTGTGAAGTCCGCCGTGACCTTGGTGTTCGGGGCGTCCTTCAGGTCCTTGTCCGCGGGCAGTTCCACGCCGGGCGGCAGCTTCTTCGCGAGCGGACGGATCTCGCCCAAGAACTCCGTGATCAGCGTACGGAACGGAGCGGTGGCGGTGATGTGCTCGGAGCCGTCCTTGTCACCGGCGGTCTTGAAGTCGACCTCGCGGGCGATGGTCCCGCGGAGCGCCTCCAGCAGTTGCTTCTGAGTCGCGGCGTCGAGCTCGGGCTCGGGCTTCGCACCGGGCTCCGCTCCCATCTCGGCTGCGGTCTTCTCCATCTCCTTGGCATTGATCTTCACCCACTCGCCCTCAAGCACCTTCTTGAGCCCGCTCGCCTCCGGGGGCAGGTCCTGCGCCTGCGGCACGGGGGCGCCGATCGCCTTGCCGACGGACTCCAGGTCGGAGCGGATGTAGACGTAGTCGCCGATGACCCGGTACTCGGTGAGGTCGCCGTCCTTGGTGCTGATCTTCACCGCCATGCCGACGTAGTCCTTCTCCCCGGACTCGGCGATCGGCTTCTTCGAATGCACGGTGAAACTGATCTTCGCGCCACTGAACAGCTCGGCCGCCTCGTCGGGCAACTCCTCACCGGGCTCCGGTTCCGACGAAGCGTCCAGCGCCTTCAGGCTCTGGGCGTCGGTGTCGAGATCGAGCTCGAAGGAGATCGTCTTCTCACTGGCGAGCTTCTCGAAAGCCTCGTCGAGCTTCTTCCCCGCGGAGAGCTGCTCCACGGTGCCGCATGCGGCCGAACCCGCCAGGACGGCGCCGACAACTGCGGTGGCGGTCAGGGTCTTACGTAGGGCGGTGATGATGGCCTCCTCGTCAATGCGACCACAACGTGATCGCCAAGAAGACCTATGAAGCCGCCAGATGGTTGCACCGCACCGTCTCGACGCGGCCAACCGCCCGACCGGGCCAGGAACATACCTGTGGACGACGTCCCCGCCTTCGGCTGTCCTCGACGACGGCGTCCGCGATCCCGCACGGTTTGAGACCTGGGTCGCGTGGCGGAAGAAGCCGCAACCCCGAACGCTGTCCGTGCCGCCGGGCAGCACCGGCGGCACCGGCGTCTGCCTCATGGACCGCCGATCATGGCGAGGCCGATGGGTCTCCAGCGAGACACCGCGGCGGGTCGCCGCGGTGTCGCCGAGGGGCGGGCTCGCGCTCTGGCTCGGGGGTTCAGACCGCGAGCCCATAACCCCTGCGAACGAGAAGTTCCCTCAAGGCCCGTCGATGGATGCACTCGGGGAGAAAAAAGAATTGCGTCGAGCAGCATCCGAGCGGTCCCCGCGACCCGAATCATCAACTACCTTTCATCCCGCTGTACGGCTTTTCCGCATGAAGCGGGACGCTCCCTGCACTGTCGAGGAGTACTCATGATCGTGAAGAAGCTGCACGAGACAGGCGTCCGCAGTGAGCACGCCTACCTGGCCGCCACCGCGTCCATCGGTCTCTCCCTCCTGTCCTGGCTCACCTCCAGCAGGAACGAGAGCCTGGAGCGTGCTGACCGATGGGGCATCTTCGTCGGCGAGTGGGCTCCCACGTTCTTCGGTCTGGGTCTCGCCCTGGCGAACTACGAGGAACGGGAGCAGCCCACCCCAAACGCCTTTCCGATCCAAGCCATCCACGCGGCGTGATCATGAACGAGTCACTGCCTCCTCCCGGTGAAACCCCTCCCGCCGAAGGTTCCACCGCCGAGGCTCATCGCGAACGGCCGGACGGCGGCATCTGGGAGCACCCGCATGTGTGGCTGTCCCTGATCGTGCTCGGCTGCCTTCTCGTGGCGGCGTTCTTCCTGGTGCGAGTGATCTCATTGTGAGACGGCGCCCGTGGTCGGGGTACAGACCCTCTCCCCCGTCGGTCATCGTCTGCCCGGCCCGATCCATCGACGGTCGAACTCTCGCCTTGCTGACGCTCTTCGCGCCGGGCATGGCCCCGCTCCCGCGGGACGGTGAAACCGCCTGCCGCCTCCGTCGGACCGGCCGTAACCGGCCCATCGTCGCTCCTCGTCGGCCGGCCAGGCTGGCCGGGACCGCGGTATTTGTGTCACGCTGCACGGACGACCAGCCTGGTCTGGTGGGAGACCCCGCGCCGCCCCTGAGGGCCAACATCCTGGCCGGGACGCGGTACGGGTTGTCTTGCTCGGCTGTACGCGGCCCCACGCCGCG
Source organism: Streptomyces sp. NPDC006458 (assembly GCF_040612135.1). Taxonomy (NCBI): domain Bacteria; kingdom Bacillati; phylum Actinomycetota; class Actinomycetes; order Kitasatosporales; family Streptomycetaceae; genus Streptomyces; species Streptomyces sp. NPDC006458. The sequence goes on from NZ_JBEXPR010000004.1 coordinate 186,223, forward strand.
TGCTTGACGCCCTCTCCCCCAGGGCGTGATGGGCTCGACCCCGAATCGAGGGCCGAACCATGAACGACCTCAGCACGACCACGCGGCAGCACCCCAACCGTACGGTGATCACCGTCACCGGGGACATGGACTTCGCCACAAGTCCCGCACTCTCCCAGGCCGCAGCCCTCATTCTGCCCGGATGCACCCTGCTGCAGATTGACCTGTCAGGCGTTTCCTTCATGGACGCCGGCGGCCTGAACCTGCTGCTGCAGCTGCGTAGACACCTCCAGGCCGGGGGCGGCTCCTTCACCGTCACCGGCCTGCGCAACCAGCCCACGCGGCTGTTCCGCCTGACCGAAACCTACGACGTGCTCACCGCCGGCCCTGTCGGCAACGAGCACCCCGCCGCAGGTCCGCGTCCGGTCCGACGGACCAGCGCACCGTAGGTTCCCCTAGGGTGCCAGTCCGCCTGAGGCGTGACGGAACTCCGGATCGACGGGGGCGGCAATCTCCACGGTCACCGTTTTCATCATCAGCGGCTCTGGGCCTGATGACGGGCGGGGATCCCGTTTCCGCCGCGGCATCGGGGGCAGACGCCTTGTAGAGCGTCGACGAAGGGACCGACATGAGCGCCGGGCAGAAGGCCAAGGCCACGGCCGAGCAGATTGCCGGTAAGGCCGTCAGGAAGGTGGCCCACGCGCTGGGCAAGAACACCACCGCGGTCAAAGGCGCCGCACTGGAGGCACGGGGCAAGGCCCGAGCGACCAAGGAGCGCGCGAAGGACAGCTTCCACCGCTGATCGTGTCCTTCGAGGGGACGGCGCCCGAGCAAGGCGCCCGGTGCGCGAAGCACCGGGCACTCCGCCGCGTCGCCGACAGCAGGACCGTCAGCGGGCGGACCGGGCCGCGCCGTTCGGTTCCGGACCGTGTGCCGGGGCCATCGGCCGGGGAGCAGTGACGGCCTCACCACTCCCGTCGTGAACCGCGATCGTCCCAGGGGCCTGGGCTACGCGCGTGCCTCCTCGTGCTCCCACGTCGCCCGCACCAGCGCCCGTTCGGTGCCGGCCAGATAGACCGCCGCGGCGAGCCACGCCCGGGCGTAGCGGTCCGGGTCGGCCTCGGCGGTGCGGCCGAACACGTCCCGGGTGCGGCGGTCGGCCTCCGCGGTGAGCGCGGCCGACAGGTCGGCCGCCGCCCGGAACCCGCCGCGCCGCAGCGCTGCCCCTCCGCCGGCCCGGTCACCGTCGCGAGCGGGCTCGGCGACGGCCCGGCGGCCTCCCGACACGGCGACCTCGACCAGCCGCCGCAGCCGCCACAGCGGGGCCTGGGCCAGCGGATCCGGCGGAGGGCCGTCGCGTCCGTCCGCGAGCGGCAGGACGTCGGACGGCGGGACGTCGGGCGGCAGGACGTCGGGCGGCAGGACGTCGGGCGGCGGGAAGTGCGCGCCCTGGAGACGGTCGTAGCCCAGGTCGGCGTGCCCCTCCCACTCCGCCGGCAGCCGGAGCGTCACCTCGGTGTCCGGCACCGGACCCACCGCGAGCGGCCGCAGCGTCGCCGCCCGGTCGGGGTCCAGTCGGCCGATCACCCGCAGCCGCAGCCCCGGCAGGGACGCCAGCCGACGGAAGTTGGCCGTGTGGGCGAGGTCGGGGTGACCGTTGGCGGGAGTCAGGCGGATCAGCAGGCCGTCCCCGTCGGGACGGCCCGGAGTCAGCTCACGGGCGAGCAGTTGGTCGCCCACTGCGCCGACGAGGACCACGTCGCAGCCGATCAGCTCGCCGGCCGACTGCTCGGCCCGCTCCGGGTCGGTCCCCGCGCTGCCCGCGAGCCGTGCCGACACCGCCTCGGTCAGTGGACGGGCGAACAGCGTGGCGAGCGCACCCGACGTCCAGGACAGACCGGCGACCGGAGTCGCCCGCACGCCCTTGCCGGATCCGAGACGGCCGTCCGGGGAGAGCGTCGCGCCGGAGATCAGCAGTCCGCCGCGGGAGAGCCGGGCGTGGTCGAGGGTGCCCGAGCCTAGTGTGACGCTCGCCGTGCCCGCGCCCCTGGCCCGGGCGGGGCCGCCGGGTTTGACGTCGGCCACCGAGAACCAGCGCCCGTCCTCGGAGACGAGATGCGTGACGACACCGCCGTAGCCGGTCGCCGCGATCACCGGTTCCCGGCACACGCCGTGCACCCTCAGCCCGCCGCCCGGACGGTAGGCGCGGCGGGCCGTGCCGATCAGTGCCGGATCCGGATTCGCCGCCGCCAACAGGCCGGTGGTGAGCAGCAGTTCGCGCACATTGGCCACCAGATCGGCCAGTCGGTGGCCGTCGTGCCGGGCGCGGGCCGCACGCAGCCCCCGTACGACCCGCAGGGCGGCTGCCTCGGCGCGGTGCAGCCCGGCCAGCCGGGCCGTGTGGGCGGCCCGCAGCAGTTCCGCCTGGGGCACCGCGCCCGCGGCGGGCACCCCGGCGGCGAGAACGGCCGCGGCGGCCGTCCACAGAGCGGTCGCCGCGGCGACCTGGGCGGGGGTCGGGCCGGTGGGCGCCGGGGGCTCCTCCGGCGCGTCCGATATGCCGGCTTCAGCCGGCGCTCCGGCCTCGGCGCTCACCGGTGTCCCGGCGTCGACCCCGATGTCCGCCGAGGCCTGCTCCGGCTCTGCGACCGCGGCCACGTCGGTGTCGGCGTCGGCGTCGGCGTCGGCGACCGGGCAGGCGCCGAGCACCGCGGCGCGGTGCAGACACCGGGGCGCGAGCAGACAGCTGCACACCGCCTGCCCGGCGTCCGTGACCGCGCCGGAGGGGCCGGGCGTCAGGGCGACCTCGGCGTCCTCACCGCACCTGACGCGCAGCACACCGTCGGCGACGGCGACGGGCAGGGCTCCGTACGACTCGATCGCGGCGTCCAGCTTCTTGCGCAGCCGCGCGGTCAGACTCTCGACGGCGGCGGCGACCACGTCGGGTGCCACGGGGGGCAGTTGGGCGTTCATCGGGTCTCTCCGCGGAGGCGGTCGCCCACCCAGCGGGCGAGGGCGAGGGGACTGAGGGCGGCGACGGGCATCCCGGCCGCGACGAGTTGGCGGGCGACCGGCACCGAGTAGCGCGGGGTGCCGGTGTCGTCCAGGGCGGCACAGCCCATCAGGTGCACTCCGGAGGAGGCCAGGGACCGCACCTCGCCGAGGAGCCCGCCCAGCGCATAGCCCTCCTCGAAGTCGCTCACCACCACCACGAGGGTCCGGCTGGGCACCGTCACCAGGGAGCGGGCGTGCGCCAGCCCCGCGGCGATGTGCGTGCCCCCGCCGACCCGCACCTCCAGCAGCAGCGACAGCGGATCGGCCACCCGGTCGGTCAGATCGATCACGTCGGTCGAGAACGCCAGGAAGTGCGTGGACAGGGTCGGCACTCCGCCCAGCACGGCCGCGGTCAGCGCCGACCAGACGACCGACGCCTCCATCGACCCGGACACGTCGACCACGAGGATCAACCGCCAGTCCGACTCCTTGCGGGAACGGGTGCTGAACACCGGCTTCTCCGGCACCACCAGGGTCCGGCCGTCGGCGGTGCGGCGTGTGGTCGCGAGATTGGCGCGCAAGGTGCGCGGCAGGTCGAGCCTGCCTCCGGGGCGGCGGGTCGGACGCGGGGTGGCCAGGCCGGTCAGCGCGGGACGCATCCGGGTGGCCAGCTCCTTCGCCAATTCGTCGACCAGCCGGCGCACCAGCGGACGCAGCTTGGCCAGCTGCTGTTCCGGCATGCCTCCGGCGAGGGACAGCACGGAGGTCAGCAGGTCGACCGAGGGGCGCACCGAGGCGGGATCCAGCTCGGCCAGCACATCGGTACGGCCCTGGTCGGCGGCGCGCGCCAGCACCTCTTCGCGGACCTCCGCGCCGAACAGTACGTCCAGTTCCTCGGCCCACTCGCGGGCGGTGGGGAAGGCCGCCTCCTGACCGCCGCCCGAGCCTCGTTCCCGGCCGAGGTCGGAGGCGCCCTCGCCCCGTCCGGTGCCGTACAGCTCGTCCAGCGCATGCGCGTAACGGCGGGCGTTCGACGGCAACTTCTCGCTCTCCCGACCGAGCAGCAGCCGCCAGCGGTCGGTGGGCGAGAGGTGGAGCGCGAAGGCCGTGCCGTCCCGGGGCGCGGCCCCCGACACGGATTCGGGCGCGGTCTCGGCTTCGGCTTCGGCTTCGGCTTCGGCCTCTGCTTCGGGCAGGGCCTTGGGCTCGGCTTCGGACAGGGCCTTGGGCTCGGCCTCGGCTTCGGGCAGGGACTTGGGCTCGGCCTCGGCTTCGGTCTCGGGCAGGGACCTGGGCTCGGGCGCGGCGTTGTCCACCGTGCCGTCGGCCGGTGCCTCGGCTTCCTTCGGTGTCTCAGGCGTCTCGCCAGCCGGGGAAACCTGGGACGCGTCCTGTGCGGCGGCGGTGCCGGCGGTCTCGGACGGGTGCGTCTGCGTCCCCGTCGGCAGGCCCAGGGAGGTCACCGCCGCGAGACCCGCCGCGTCGGCCGCCGTCCACAGGGCGAGGAGCCGGGGTGAGGCGCCGAGCGACAGGTCCAAGCGATCGCCGAGCCGCTCGGTGACGGTGGCCAGTAGACGGTCGCGGCCGGCCGGGCTCAGCGTGTCGAAACCGCCGCGCAGTGCGGGCAACCGGTCCAGGAACCCCTGGTCGGTGAGGGTGTCGATGCGGTTGAGCAGCGGGTCGAGCGCGGTCGGCGCCGACTGGAGCAGCGGGGCGGCGCCGCTGAGCAGCCCGGTAAGCCGGCGGGCCAGCGCGAGCCGCCCGTCCGGGCCGGTGGCCGTGTCGATCCAGCCGGCGGTGCGCGCGCCCAGCACTTCGGCGTCGTCCAGGTCCAGCAGGGCCCGGGCGGCCAGCGCGGCGCCCTGGACGAGCGGGGAGCCGGTGCGCGCGAGGGTGCCCAGGGCGTCGTCCATCCGCAGTCCGAGCCGGTGGTCACCGGCTCGCGAGGCCAGCGCGATCAGCGCGGCGGCGTCCCCCGCCTGGTCGCTGCCCGCGAGGCCGGGCAGCGCGCGGACCGCCGTCTCCAGCAGGTCGGCGGCGAGCGCGGCGGCCGCCTCCCGGCCGTCGGCGGTGGTGCCGGGCAGATGGCCGCGGCGCAGCGCCTCCAACAGGTCGAGCGCCTCCAGGAGTTCGGGAAGCGTGGCGGCGGCGGGGAGTACGGCGGCGGCGTCGGCCAGCCGCTCCGCGACCAGTGCGGGCAGGTCGCAGCGGGCCGCCGCGCGCAGCCCGGTCAGGACGAGCGCGCAGGTGGGCCCGCTCTCGGCCGAGTCCCGTCGGAAGGTCTCCCGCAGGGTTCCCTCGGCGGCCAGGGCCGCGGTCACGCCCCGGGTCCCGGCCAGGTCGAGCCGCACGGGGACCGCCGGGGTCCACGCCAGCCGCCACCGGGTGGTGAGGGCCGTGCCGTCGCCCGTGCCTGCCACCTCCTGGGCCTCGCCGTAGCCCGCGCCGCACACGGCGAGCCGTTGGAGAAGGATCTCGCGGCGGCCGTCCAGGGCGGAACGGAACGGGTCGAGCCGCAGCTCGCGGGCGGCGGGGTCGTCCGGGCCCGGCAGCCGCAGCGCGGCCAGCTCCGCCTCCACGGACGGGCCGAGTCCGGACCTCGGGGTGCCCGGCGCGATCCGGCCCCGGTCGGTGCCGACCAGGACCACTTCGAGCGCCCGCGCCAGGGCCCGGCCGCGGCCGAGGGGCTCGCCCTGGCCCATCACGGTCGTCAGCGCCTCCAGCACCTCGCCCCGCCCGGGGGCGGCGAGACCCCGCACGCCGGCCAGGTCGCCGGCCATCCGCAGGGTCTCGGCGGCCTCGCCGGTGCCCGCCGTGTGCCCGGCCGCTCGCAGCTCCCGGCACACGTCGGTGATCGCCCGCGCGGCGGCGGCGTGCAGCAGCTCGGGATCACCGGCGGCCGTGAACACCGCCTGCTGCCAGCGCGGGTCACGGATGCCCGCGGGGTAGCCGGAGCGGGAGTCGAGCAGGTCGAAGGAGTACGGGACCAGCGAGGTGACCACCGGCGGCCGCTCCCTGGTAAGGGGCGTGCCGGCCGAGGGCGCACCGACCGCTGCCGGCGACCCGTCGGCCGCTCCCGTGCCCCGCACCGCGCGCTGCGCCTCAGGATCGTCCGGCTCGTCAGTCCCGGCCGTCCCGTACGCCGCGGCCGTCAGGGCCGGTGCGTGGAACGCGCCGACGACGGCCGCGACCCGGCGTCCACCCGCCGAGGCTTCGGCGATCGTCGCACGCATGTGTGTCTCGCGGGCCAGGTCCATGGACGGCACCGCGCCCGCCGACTCGGCGTCTTGGCGCAGTGCCCACCCCACGCCGAGCGCGGCCCGCCGGATCGCCTCGGGCGGGCAGCCGGGGGCGAGTACCTCCACACAGCGGTCCCACAGGTCGTCACCGTCCCGCCCGGTGCCGGCGGCGGTGAGCGCGTCGGCGAAGGCGGTGGGCGAGAGCGCGGGCGGTGCGTCGGCGAGCGCGTTCCGGGTGTCCTCGGCGGGGGTGGTGCGGTCGCCTCCGTTCCAGGCCGGATCCGCCATCGGCAGATCGCAGCACACGACCTCCACTCCCCGCTCGCGGGCCCAGCGGACCGCGGCGAGTTCGGGTGAGAAGTCGGCGAACGGGTAGAAGCCGAGCCGCCCGCCCTCGCCGGCCCCGGCCAGCGCAACCGGAGCCATGGTGCCCGGGGCGGCCAGGTGGGTGAGCCACGGCTGGAAGTCGGCGGGCAGCTCCACGCACACGACCTCGGCGCCGGCGGCGTCGAGCAGGGCGGGCACCGCGGCGGCGAGCGCCGGGCTGTGGTGCCGTACCCCGAGCAGGTACGGCGCCGTGGAGTCGGCGAGGGCCTCGACGGCGTCCCGCGGGTCCTGAGCGAGTGTCACCGGAGGTTCTCCCGCAGGTCCCAGAGACGGCGCCAGGTCGCGGAGCCGTCCTCGGCGCGGCGGCGTACGGGGCCGTCCCAGTAGCCGAGCAGCCGCGCGTGGTCGGCCGGGTCGTCCTTGCGGACCACGCCGAGGAGGTGGCCGGGCACCAGGTCGAGGGCGTCGCCGCCGGGCAGGTAGGCGGTGGCCACCCCGAGTGAGGTGGCGACCTGTACGGCCTCCGCGGTGGACATCACCGTTCCCGGGCGTTCCACGTCCCAGCCTTCCGCGGACCGGCCGGCCCGCAGATCGCGGAAGACGGTGACCAGTACGTCGAGCACCGCGTCGTCCACGCCGAAGGCCGCGCCCGCTCGCTCGACGGCCGCGGTGGCCTGTCGCCGCACCAGCTCGGTCTCGGCGTCGACGTCGGCGATCGGGTGCACGGTCTCGAAGTTGAACCGGCGCTTGAGGGCGGCGGACATCTCCGAAACACCGCGGTCGCGCAGGTTGGCGGTGGCGATGACGGTGAACCCGGGGGCGGCCGCGACCTGGGCGTCGTCGGTGCCGGACAGCTCGGGGACACTGATCCGCCGGTCGGACAGGATCGACACCAGGGCGTCCTGCACCTCGGGCAGGCAGCGGGTGATCTCCTCGACCCGGGCCACCCGGCCGGTGCGCATGGCGCTGAGCACCGGCGAGTCGACCAGTGCCCGCGGTGTCGGGCCCTGGGCGAGCAGCAGGGCGTAGTTCCAGCCGTAGCGCATCGCGTCCTCGGTGGTGCCGGCGGTGCCCTGCACGGTGAGGGCGCTGGTGCCGCTGACGGCGGCCGACAGCAGCTCGGAGAGCATCGACTTGGCGGTGCCGGGCTCGCCGACGAGCAGCAGGCCGCGCTCACCGGCGAGAGTGACCACGCACCGTTCCACGAGGGCGCGTTCGCCGACGAACTTGGGGGCGATCACCAGCCGGTCGGGCAGCGTCTCGTGCGGCTTGGGCAGCTTCAGCGCCTCACCGCCGCTGCCGCACACGAAGGTGATCACGGCCCGCGGCGTGAGCCGCCAGCCGGGCGGGCGGGGCCCCTCGTCGTGGGCGGCGAGGAAGGCGAGTTCGGTGGCGTGACGCTCCTCGGCGGGCAGGGTCTGCCGGGCCGGAAGGGCCGTCGCCGTGTCGGTCGAAGGCATGCAGGTTCCTTGTCGGGTAGGTCGGTCCGTCGTCGGGCCGGTCTGTCGGTCTGTCGGTCCGTATGGCGGCCGGCCGGGCCGTCGGGCTTTCGGTCTGTCCGGTTGTCTGTCGTGCTCAGGATGGTGGGGGTGGTTCGTTGGCGGGGAACCGGGGTGCGCGCCAGGCCCCGGTGGGGCCGCGATGGGGACAGCGGCCGCCAAGTCGGCGTGCGGAGCGGGCCGGTGAGGCCGCCGCGCGCTACCGGTCCGGACGGAGGGCGTGCGCGGCGGGCCGCCGGGGAGGTATGCCGGGCAGGACGGTGGAAACGCGGCACGGGGCCGGGCTGGGCGCCGGACGAAGCCGGCGCCCCACCGCCCTTTCCTCAGCGCCGCCGCCCCCGCCGCACCTTCAGTTCCTCGAACCGGGGCGCGTCGCCGTCCTGGACCCGCTGCCAGGCCCTGCGGTACAGCTCCGCCGCGGGTTCGGTCGGTACGACCACCCCGAACGACGTCCGCTCGCCATGCATCAGATCGCCGTACAGCGGCAGCTTCCACGGCTCCAGTGGGACGCGCGGCGCGCCGAGGTCGCTCCAGCCGCCGGGCAGGAAGAGCGAGCGCCCGGCCCGGGTGCGGCTGGCCTCCACCACCAGGTCGGTGGCGGCCAGTTCGGCGCGCGCGGCCTTGAGCCGGGCCGGCTTCCAGCCGGTCCACCGGGCCGTCATACGGTCGGTGGGGTCGGGCATGGCGAGCAGCATCAGGTAGAGCGTGGCGGCGTCCTCGCCGATGCGGTGCTCCTTGGCCGCCTGGGTGACCAGGTCGGGCACGGAGCGGCTCGGATCCTGCGGCCACCAGGTGCCGTCCTTGTCCCGCTCGCCCGCCAGGGGCTCGCCCGGGTCGGCGAGAAGGGCGGCGAACCGGGAGGACCGGGCCAGGCGCAGCGCCACCTCGGCCGGGTAGGGCCGCTGGTGCTCGACGCGCAGCGCGGGCAGATACGGGTCCTGGCCCGCCTCGTCCAGCAGGTCGACCCGCAGGCCCGGGGCCGGCTGGTCGTCATGGGTGGCGAGGACGACGGCGCCGTACCGCTCGTAGCCCTGGCCGGTCTCGGTCGGGGCGCCCGCGGTCTTCCGGAAGGCGGGGAGGTTGATGTACTCCCCGAGGTCGAGGACCAGCCCGGGGTGGGCGAGCCGCTCGCGCACGACGGTGAGCGCCGACGGCAGCGCCGCCCGGACCGGGTCGCCGGCGGGCAGGCGGTGGGCGAGCCAGGCGGCGAGGCCGACCGAGCCGGTCAGTGTCTCCGCCGTGAACCCGACCGGGTTCTCCCCGACGGGCCGGACCCGGTCGCCGTCGACCGCCCACTCCAGGTCCTGGGTGAGCCGGGGCTCACCGGCCGGGTGCAGCAGGGCCGGCAGCGCCTGCCGTACCTCCCACCGCGTGTGCTTGACGGCGCGCAGCGCGTCGCTGAGCAGTTCCTCGGGCACGGCCGTCCGCCTGCCCACCCTGCTGTTCCACACCTCGGCCGCGGCGGCCACGTCCGGGCCGTCGGTCCACAGCTGGGCGGGGTCGGCGGGCACCAGCGCGGCCACCACCGCGGCGCGGATGGCGCCGTCGACGCCGCTCAGTTCGTCCTTGGCGACGGCGGCCGGGGCGACCTTCACACCGAGCAGGGTGCGCGCCTGAGCGGTCAGGAACGTCCGCTCGTACTCGTCGACCCGGGGCAGACCGGCCACGATCAGCCGGGCCATCGTGTCGGTGACGCCGGTGAGCCGGGCGAACTCCTCGGCGGCCGCCGGGAACCAGGGCGCCGGTCCGCGGCCGGCCAGCTCCGCGAGGACCTCGGCGAGGCGTCCCGCGTCGACGGCCTCGCCGAGCGGGGCCGACTCCCGGAGCGTGTAGGGCTCCGGCGTCTCGAACCGCCCGGCCGGGTCGTGGAAGAACCCGGTGAACGCGCAGCCGTCGTCGTCCAGCGAGCCGCGTCCCGTGACGGCGACGAAGGCACCGCCACCGAGCGGCAGCATTCCGGTCCACGAGCCCTCACGCCATTCGCCCGCCGGGGTGCGCAGCGGGCCGGCCGTCAGGTGCAGCACCACCTTGCGCCAGCGCCCGGACGCGTCCGTCAGCAGACCGAGCGCGTCGAACCCGGCGAGCAGGGTGCGCAGCACCTCGCGATGCTCCTCGGTGGTGGTGGCGGCCGCCGCGCGGAACGCCAGGGCGGTGACGCGGTCGAGCAGCGTCTCCAGGTCCGGCTGTCCGGAGGGCAGTCCGGGCCCGTCCAGGTGGAGAGGCGCGGTCCGTTCCGCAGGCACGGCGGTGTCGCCGAGACCGGCGGCCCGGGTGAGCACGCGCAGGGTGCGGAAGACGGTGTCGGCCTCGTCGTCGCGGTTCCACCAGTAGCCGCGCCGCGCGCCGAGACCGCTCATCGCGTCCTGGACCACGGTGTCGGCCGGGCCGGCCGGGCCCTCCTCCTCCAGGTCGCCGTCGAGGGCCCGGGTCAGCCGGGCGGCCGCCGCGTCCAGGACGGCCTGCTGTCCCGCGGCGTGCCGCACCACACCGGCGATGCCCGCGACGAGCGCGTCGTGGGTGACGGGCAGCAGGTTGCGGATGGCCCGCGCCAGCGCCTTCTCGTCCTCCTGCGCGGCAGCGGCCAGCAGGGCCGCCGAGGTGTCCCGGTCGATCCGCCGCAGGGCCACGGAGCCCTCCGGGTCGCGGGGCGTCAGGCACTCCCAGTACTGCGTCGGAGGCAGCAGCAGCGTGCCCTCGCCGAAGACGCCCGGGGTGCGGTCCGTCTTGGCCACCGAGGTGACGACACCGTCCGGATCGACCAGTTCGAGCTGCCAGCTGCCGCGTACGACGGCGCGGGCGCGGTCGTCACCGGGGAACACCACGAGCACGGTCGGCCGTCCCACGTCCTGGGGCAGGGTGACGGAGTGGCCGGCGAGGTCCTCGGTGCGCCGGGAGCCGTCGGGCAGCGCCACCCGGCGCAGACCGACCAGTCCGTCCACCGGTGCGGCGGCCGGCGCGGGGCTCACCGTCGGCGAGGGCCGCAGGTGGCCGCCGTCGAACGTGCTGCCTGCGGGGGCGTCGCGCAGCGCGTCGGCCAGAAAGGCGGGCCGGCTCGCCCGGCCGGTCTCCCCGGTGGCCGGGTCGTACTCGAACCAGCCGTGCTCCTCGTCGTCGCCGGCGCGCCACACCCAGTGGGCGACGCCGTCGGAGATGATCCTGCGCTCCTCGGGCAGCTTGGTGTCCCCGGCGTGCAGGACTGCGGCGCCCGTGGTCCGGCCGCCGCCGGGCAGGGGCAGGGTGACCGGCAGGTCGCCCCGGTACCAGTCCATCTCGGTGCCCCGGGTGGATGCGGGGCCCTCAAGGGTCTGGATCCGGTCGGCGCGGGGGTGCCAGTAGCCGCGCAGGCCGTCGCCGCGGTGGCGCCAGTAGACGAGCAGTTCGCCGTCCACGTGGTGGAAGCCGGGGTCGCCCCAGCTGTCGTTGGCCGGGATCCGCAGGTCGTGGGTGAGGACGGTGCCCTCCGCGCCGATCACCCGGGCCTGGGCGGCGCCCGCCACGATGAGGTGGGGCCAGGCGTCGGCGACGATCAGGTCCTCGACGTCGTTCTTCGGGACGAGGGCGGCCGCCGCGTCCTCCCATGCGGGCCAGCCCAGTTCGTCGAAGAGTCCGGCCCGCAGCGTGCGCGCCAGCACCGGCGCGAGGTCGGTGCGGACGGCGGCGCGGACCTCGTCCTCCGCCAGCGCCAGTGCCTCGGCGGGCAGCCACTTCAGGCGGCTCAGCGCGTCCGGCAGCTGGGGCAGGCCGACGGCGGTGAACCGCCGCACGACCCGGCGCACCCACTCGGCGAGCAGCGGCTGTCCGCCCGGCGACGCCGCCAGCAGGCGGATCGCCCGCAGCGCGTGGTCGTTGTCCCCGAACTGTTCGGCGCCGCGCAGGAAGGCGTCGTGGAAGCGGGGGTCGGCCGCCAGCGACCGCAGCTCGCGGTGCCCCTCGCCCGGCGCCCACGCCACCAGCGGCAGGTGCGCGCCCTGCACCGGGGCGGCCACCGGCACGTCCAGGGACAGCAGCAGGTCGATCAGGTCGATGTCCTGCTCGGCCTTCAGCCCGCGCCCGGCGGCGAGGAGTTCGGCCCGCAGCCGGTCCGCGGCCCGCTCCACCAGCGGGTACAGCTCCGCCATCCGGGTGGAGTCGCGCCAGGACCGCACCCGTTCCCGGAACGTCAGGAACCGCTCCAGCCAGCCCGCCGCGCCGTCCCGCGGCCGCTCCTCCTCCGGCAGCGAGGCGTCCCACAGCCCCGCCACGGCACCGGACGCCTGAAGGACGTCCAGCCACATCGCCGGCATCTCGCCGTCGTGGCAGGAGGGGATCAGGTCCAGCAGGGCACCCCGCACCCGCGGCTCACGCGCGGCCAGCGCCACCAGCGCCGCCCGGTGCCCCTTCCACCAGCCCGCCGCCGCGCGCAGCGTGGCCGGCAGACCGAGCAGCTCGGTCAGGTACTCCTGCTCCGTCAGTTCCGCGTCCCGGCCGGCGGCGCGGGCCAGCCTGCGCAGGTCGTTCGCCATCTGGGCGGACGGCGGGAGGCCGCCGGCCGTGCGGCGCAGGCAGAGCCGGGTGAAGCGCCGCAGCGCCTCCTCGGCCGGCACCCGCGCGGCCAGCTCCCTCGCGTACCCCGAGAGCACCTTCACCGGGAGCGCACCCGCCAGGGCGAACTCCAGGAAGACGGCGTCCAGCCGCTCCTCCTCGACCACCAGCCCGTGTTCCGCCTCGGCCTTGCGGGCGCGGGTGAACAACTGGGCCGCGTACGTGGCATTCTCCGACGCCAGGAACACCCGCCCGGCCTGCTCGTAGAAGGTGGGCAGGAAGTGCGGCACCGAGGCCGCGAGCCGGGCGCCCAGCTCAAGGTAGGCGTCCAGGGCCGCCTTCGGCTTGGTCTTCGCCTGCCGGGCCGCCCGCTCCAGGTCCGGTACGACGCCCAGCGCGTGGTGGCCGTCCTCCGGGTGATGCACCAGCACCCACTCCGGGAAGCCCAGCGACTGACGCAGACCGAGACCCACGACGGCCGGTTCCGCGTCCTTCTCCAGTCCGAGGTAGCCCGCGGCCAGGTCCTCCGCCGCGCCCAGCTCCCCGGCGACCAGCCGCACCACCACCCGGTCGTCCAGCCCCGGATGGCGGTACGTCCGCGTGGTCAGCGGCACGGCCCGCTCCCCGGCCCCTTCCGTGTCCGGCGGCAGCACCCCGCCCGCCGTCAGCAGTTCCTCGTACGACACCTCGGTCCCCCCGCTCATGCGTCCTTGCCCTCCTCGATCACGCGCCCGGCGTACAGCGCCGCGCCCATCCGCATCCCCTCCGACCAGGCCACCGGGCCCACCTCGCGCAGCGGCAGGGCGCGGCCGTCCTGGTCCTGCCAGGTGAGGGCGCCGGTCTCCACCTCGTCGTCCCAGTACGGCTCCCCGATCCACACGGAGGCCTCGACGGTCCGCCCGCCGTCCCGGACCCGGGCGGTTGCGTAGCCGCCGGACACGCGGTAGCCCAGCGAGGACGCGCGCGCGGCGAGGGCGAAGCGGGAGCGGAACGAGCCCCCGGTGAAGTCCCGTACCTCGGTGGCCTTGACGTCGAGGTCGTCGGGCCGTCGCCAGGTCGCCCGGTGTATCTGCTCGACGCCCTGGACGATGCCCAGCTCCGCCGCGAACTCCCGCACGTCGTCGAGGTCCGGCAGCAGCACCGGGTGCGGCAGTGTCACCGTGCGCGGGGAGAGCCGGACCGTCTCGCCGTCCAGGTTCACGATCCGCAGTTCGCCGGACTCGGTGGCGCCACGCAGGAAGCCGACCTCGTCGGGGTCGTCGCCGACCACGGCGAGGTCGCGCAGCGCGGACTGCCACGCCTCGTCCGGCCAGACCCGGGCCAGCAGGCCGGTGGGGACGGGCAGCGACGACACCATCCAGGCGTCGACCTGCGCGACACATCCGGCGGCGTGCCGGTCCAGCCACTCGGCGAACCGTCGCAGCCGCTCCACCTCCGGGTGGTCCTTCAGGGCGCGCGGCAGTGATTTCAACTGCCGCCCCGCCGCCCGGCCCGAGGTGGCGCGCGCAGCCACCCGCCCCTCCACCAGGGCGACTTCATACCCGTCACCTGCCGACAGCCAACCCACGAGCCACAGCCTTCCGCGTCAAGAGCACAAGAAGAAAGCACGGTTCAGCCGAGGGAATCCCGGCCCCAGTGCGACGATGTGAGAACGCTAGCGGCGACCACTGACAATCGGTTCCGGGGCCCCTGCAACTACCTGTCCCGGCCGCCGCGGACCGGCGGCGGCCGGGTGCACGTCGGGTTCTGGTCGCGGGGCCCCGGCAGTGCACCATCCGCGCCGAGGGCGTCTCACCAGCCGCGGACCACAGCGTTCACGAGATCGGCTTCGTGAGGCTTGCCGGCAGAGGTGTCGCCATCGTTGAAGAGCGAGGCCACTTTCTCCGGGTCGAAGAGGGCGGCCCGCCCGTGCCGGACCCGTTTCAGCAGCTCTCGTCGACCGACTTCGGCGTGGCGTTGATGTCGAGCAGGAGCGTGCGGGAGTTCGTCTGGTGGGTGAGCCGGTCGAGCAGGTTGGCCGCGCCCTGAACGCCGAGTGCGTTGACGCAGGCGGCCTGGTGAGTCGTACGTGTGTAGAAGGCGGTGCCGTTGCGCCAGATCCGCACCCCGTGGCTGGGGAACAGGTCGGTGCGGGCCTGGAACTGGAGGCGGCCGGGCGTGGGGAACCAGACGTCGAGGTCGGAGTCGATGTTCGGGGACGGGTCGACCAGCGGATTACGGGTGGCCAGATCCAGGTGTACGCCCGCTCCGTCGCGAATGACCTTCACCGTGGACGTCTTGGTGACACGGCGCTTGGCGGTGCACTTCTTGTCGGGCAGGCCGGGACGCTTGATCACGAAGTCGCGGTGGGTCGTGCCGAACAGCTGCACGGGGTCCGTGGTGGTCTTCAGCCCGGTGACTCCGGTCCCGTCCCAGTCGAACTCCGCCCAGGACCGCCCCCGGTAACCGTCCGAGCCGCTGGAGAACGTGCGGTGGTCGTCACCGCGGAAGGTGGAGGACTGCACCATCGGTCCGGAGAGAGCGCCGCAAGCACTGTAGCTGTCAGGGGTGTTGCCCACGAGCGCCTGGGCCTTGGGATGCACGGGGTCCACGACCTTCGGGTGCGGAATCCAGGCCCGGATCTCCACCCGGTAGTGCTCGACGACCTTGACCTTCACCTCGTCCCGCGCCGACAGTTCCCCGTCGCTCGCCGACAACCGCAGCACATAGGTACCTGCCGCTCCGAACGTCACTGTCGTCCTCGTCTGGTTCCGCGCCGCGAACTTCACCGTGCCCGGACCCGACACCTTGGACCACGACGTGGTGATCCGGGCGGGCTTCGGCAGGCCGTCGTCGGAGACGGTTCCGTGCAAGGCCGTCCCGGCCTGGCCCTTCAGCGTGATGTCGGCTCCGGCGGACACCACCGGAGCGGTGTTGTCCGGCAGCGGAGGGCAGCCGTCCCCCGACGACTGTTCCGGCGATGCGGGCACCGAGGGGCACACGTCGGCGCTGTCGGGGAAGAAGTCGCCGTCGCTGTCCTTGCCCACAGTGACCCACAAGTGGCTGTTCGGGTGCCAGGAGTTGGGAGGATCACTGTAGGTGGCGTCCGCGACGTACAGCCCCTCACCCGGCATGGTCACCTCGTAGGGTCCCGGCTCGGGGTACTGCTCGTAGACCGTCCAGTAGCTGGGTCGAACACCCCAGACGCGGAACGAGTGCACGGCGAAGGAGTCCTTGGGCGCACAGCCGTCGACTCCCTGGTCCCAGGAGAAGACGGCGGTGAGGCCGGCCGGGGCGATCGTCAGACATGGCCTCCAACTCCCCGACTGCATGCGCCAGGTCCACGGGATCTCGTCGCCCTCGGCGGCGGCCGGGCTGTGGAGCGTCGTAGCGACGACCAGGGCGACCAGCATCGCCAGAAGACGCGATGCTCTCCACGTCGACATGTTCACAGCGTCCCCCGTCTGTGTCTCCCCGCGAGAGCCAGATCGTAGGGCACCCGGTTGCGCGCCGGAGGGAGAATCGGCACACGCGAACGGCGTGAGCCGGGAGGGACGCCCGCCTCGCATACTGAGGGAGTGGCCACCTACGACTCGCTCGGCGCGAGGTACGCCCGCACGCGACAGCCCGATCCGCGGATCGCGGCACAGATCCACGCCGCACTGGGGAACGTCACGGATGTGATCAACGTCGGAGCGGGCACCGGCTCGTACGAACCGCCCGAGACGTCCCTCGCGGTCGAACCCAGCGGGGTCATGATCGCCCAGCGGCCACCGGGCTCCGCGCCCGCGGTGCAGGCGGTCGCCGAACACCTTCCGCTGGTCGACGGCGCCGCGGACGCCGTGATGGCCTTGCTGACCGTTCATCACTGGTCCGACCCTGCCGCCGGAATCCGTGAACTGCGCAGGGTCGCCCGCCGCCGCGTCGTCGTCCTGACGTGGGATCAGCGCGTCTTCCGTGAGCGGTTCTGGCTCGTGCGGGACTACCTGCCCGAGGCAGCCGCCTTCGACGACTCCCGTGCCACACCGCCCGGCGACCTGGCCGACCTGCTCGGCGGTGCGCGTGCGGAACCGGTCCACGTCCCTCACGACTGCGTGGACGGATTCGCCGCTGCCTTCTGGCGCCGCCCGTACGCATACCTCGACCCTCGGGTTCGCGCGGGCACCTCCCTGCTCGCGCAGACCGGCGAGGACACCATCGCGCCCGGCCTCGCCCGACTCGCGGACGACCTGGCGAGCGGCCGCTGGCAGGCACGTCATGCCGAACTGCTCACGCTCGACACCATGGACGTCGGTTACCGGCTCCTCGTCTCCGACATCTGAGGTTCCCACGGCTGGAACCACGGGTCGGGCCACGCCTCGGCCGCGGCGAGCAACGGGTAGAGGGTCGCGCCGTCGATGCTCTCCCGGATGACGTCGGCGTGACCTCCGTGCCGCGCCGTCTCCTCGATCAGGTGCAGCAGGACCCAGCGGACCGACCATTCCCCGACCTCTGCGGGAAACCACGGAAGGCCCCGCGGCACCGGAACCGCCTGTCCGAGGTCCGCGATGCCGGCGATCACCGCGTCCGTCCGCCCGGCCGCCTCGGCATACGCGGCCAGGACGTCGGCCAGGCTCTCGTCCGGCGTGAGCCGGAATTCGTCGGCGTCCGACTCGTCGGACGACCGCTGCGGCCCACGCTGCCGCTGAAGGGTGAAGTCGGTCCAGAAGGTCTCGCACCGTGCGGCGTGCTTGATCAGCCCGCCGATGCTCAGCTCGCCGGCGGAGGCCGCCAGGCGGGCCTGCTCATCGGTCAGACCGTGGGCGGTGACACGCAGCGCGCGCCGCTGGTGCGCGAGATAGGCGGTCAGCGCCGTGCGCTCATCGGCGGCGGGCGGTGCGAATCCCGGCATGGCCGGCCCCTCTCGGAAATGCAATCGCTTGCAGCAAGTTTCAGCCGGACTCTACTGCCATGTCCTCACCGGCGTACACCGGTCTGATCGGGCTGTTCGGGCTGTTCGAGGTGTTGCTGCCGCATTCGCTTGCGCCTCACCCGAAATCCGCCGCCTCCGTGATCGCATCGCCCCGAGAATCCCTACTGAGTGGAGGTCGCAGATGGAGGTGTTCTCTGAGCGGGGCCAGGTGTCCCGGCGGTCCTTGCTGGCGCTGATGTCGCTGCCCCTCGTCGGCGCCTGCACTCGGACCCAGGACTGCCCCCCACGCGAGTGCGGTCCCGACACCGCCGACACGGTCTTCGTGGTGAACCACTCCTCGCCTCAGGAGGCGGCCGAAGCAGCCCGCGGCAAGAATCTCGTCTTCCCCTCCGCCGAGACCTACACCGTGAAGTCGCTCACGATCCCCGCTGATTGCCACGTCCAGGGCAATGGATCCACGCTCAGGTTTCCGGACAACTCCACGACCACGAACCGGCAGTCCGACGAGATCCTCAGGGTGACCGGATCGGGCGTCACGCTCGACGGCCTCAGGTTCGACGGCAATTCCGCCAACCAGGGGCCGACATGGTCCCAGCACCGGCACTGCGTCCGGATCCACGGTGCCCTGGCCGACACCGTGGTCAGGAACTGCCAGTTCGTCAACATCATCGGTGACGGCGTCTACGTCAACGTGGGAACGTCGAGCAACACCAAGATCGGACCCGGCAACTCCTTCACGGCCGGACACGACAACCGCAACGGCGTCTCCATCGTCACGGGGAACACGGTCGAGGTCTTCCGGAACACCTTCACCCACTGCTCACGCTCCGGCATGCCCGGCCCGATCGACATCGAGCCGAACTCAGCCGATGAGCACCTGACACACATCGACATTCACGACAACACCATCCGTGCGGGCTCCACCACCGGCACCGGCACCCTCCCCGGCATCATCTACGCGGGCAATGCCGCCGCCGAAGACATCAGGATCCGCAACAACGACATCAGCGGAACACGGCTCACTTGCGGAATCCTCGCCATCGGCACCGACGGTGAGCCCCTCGACGCCGTGACCGGCCTGGTCATCTCCGGCAACGACATCCACGACATCGGCAACACCGACAAGATCGCAGTCAAACTCGACCACCCCGTCAGCGCCCGCGTCACCGACAACACATTCACCGGCATGCAGTACGGCATCTTCAGCCACCGAGCATGCCTCGCAGCCAGCACCGGAAACACCTTCAACGACGTCACCACCAACGTGGTGAATGACGCCTCGATCTGCGCGTAACACCTACCAGGTCGAACAGCGAGACGTAGCCGTCGCCGACAGGTACACGCTCCATCGGGCGCGCTCTGGACCGGGCCGAGGAATCCCACTGCAAGGTGAACATGCATAGACGCGACGGCGGGGAGACGGATGTCTCCTGGCGGTCACGTCGCCCTTGGTGGGTGCCACGCCGACGGCCTGTTCGTCGTAGGCCGTGGTGACGTCGGAGACCACGTCGTCGGGTATCACGGGAGTGCTGTCGCAGGACTTGGAGTACACCTCGACGCGGCTGACCTTGGCCACCAGCCAGGCGGAGGTGTTGCGGGCGTACGTGGTACGCGTGCAGATCTCGTCGCCGGTCGTGGCGGTGTCGCCGCTGTCCTCGACGGAGAGCGGCATGCCGTACGTGGTGTCGTACGAGGTCTTCGTGCGGACCGTGCGGGTGCCGGTGGCGGTCTTGGTGCGGGTGGCGGTCTCACCGGCCTGGCTGATCCAGGACTCGGTGGTGCCCCAGCTGTAGGTGTGGCTGCCGGTCCTGTGGGACCAGGGGGTGTTGATGGTGCCGCTGACTTCCTCGGTGCCGTTGTAGACGATGGTCTCGCGGACGAAGCCGGCGTACTGGCGGGAGTCGTCGACGGCGGTGCCGGTGGAGTCGGTGACCTTCTCCACCCGGGCGGTGCCGTCGAGTTCCTTCTCTCCGTTCAGACCGCGCATGTAGAGCGTGGACTTCTTCGAGCGCGGGCCCTCGGAGTCGCCGGAGGTCTGCACGACCTTGCCGTAACCGCGCCACTGCCCCCAGGTGCGGTTGGACGTCTTGGTCAGGCCCTCGTCGTCGGCGTAGCCCCAGCCGGCGCCGCCCTGGTAGTCGTAGTACGTCTCGCCGGTGTCGCCGTGACCGTAGGGGTCGTCCTGGAAGACGGAGGTGACCACGTACTTGTGGAACCAGTCGGTGACCGGAGTCGCCCCGGACTGCGACCACTTGACGGGGAAGCAGCGGCGGGTGTTCTTGTCGACGGCCGACGGCATGCTGGAGCCGTAGACGCAGTCCACGTCGGAGTAGTTGACGGTGAGGGTGGAGCCGGTCTCGGACTTGATGGTGCGCACACGCCACTTGATGTAGCGCTGGGTGTCCGGGCCGCTGCCCTCGACGTGGTTGGACAGCTGGACGCCGCCGAACACGACCGGCGGCATGTCGGCCGCCATGGTGTTGGCCTTGCCGGTGTTCTTGATGGACTTCAGCCACAGGCTCGCCGAGGAGGCGTCACCGGTGTCGGGGAAGTCCTGGTCCAGGTGCCAGGTGTCGACGTCCCGCTGCGTGGTGCCGGTGCCCGTCCACACCGAGGTGGTGACGTCGGTCAGGCGCTTGCGGGTGAAGAAGGACGGGCCGATCTGCGTGGTGCACTTGGTGCCGGACGCGCAGATCATGTCGAAGGGCACGTCGGGCCAGTTCGCCTTGGTGGTGGCGGTGAGGCTGGAGCAGCCGCCCGAGACGACGCAGCGCTCGGCGTAGGTGAAGCGGACCTGCTGGGCGGCGGGCTTGGCGTAGATCAGGTCGCTGCGCAGGCCGTAGTCGATGCGGTCGAGGTAGCCGCCGCGGGTGTAGCCGGTGCCGTTGACCGTGGTGTCGGCGTTCTTGGAGTAGTAGTTCGTCTCCTTGGTGTACCAGTACGTGGAGGCGTTGCCGTGGGTGTCCACGACGTAGTCCAGGTTCCAGCGCCAGGCCTGGTTGCAGGAGGAGGAGCCGAAGCCGACCGAGTTGTAGCAGGGCTCGCCGGTGTCGTCACCGAACACGGGGACGGTCCACACCGAGTTGCTGACCGGGTCGTCGGCGGCGGTGCCGTTGTCGCTCCAGTTGGGCATCCGGTGCTAGCCGAAGAAGTACTGGGTGCCGGAGGAGTCGGTGACCTTCCAGTACTCGGTGTTGTCGTCGCCGTTGCCGGTGGCGCCGGTCAGGTGCTCGACACGGGTGCCGTCCTCGTTCTTCACCTTCCACGAACCGCCGCTCGCCTGGGACAGGGCGGCGGTGTCACAGGCCGCCTTGTCGGCACAGGTGTTGACGAGCTCGACGGCCTTGCCGTTGAGGACGAGGGTGGCGTTGGCGTACTTCCAGCACTGGTCGCCCTTGCCGGACTGGCCGTCGTCCTTGCACGAGCCGTACTTGCGCTCGATGTAGGACTCGGTGATCGAGAAGCCCTCGCCGACCACGGAGGTCTGGTTGTTCTCCCCGGCCGTACGGCCGTCCACCGAGGCGGAGTTGTAGGAGATGGACAGGTTCGGGGACGGGCCGGCCGTCGCCGGGGGAACCCGCAGACCGTAGTTCCAGGTGAAGTCACCCGTGCTGCCGCCCGCCTCCCAGGTGGCGGTCGGGGAAAGCGAGGTGGCGCCGAAGTCACCGCCGCCGCCGGAGCTGTCGGCCGCCGCCGCGAGCAGCATGGGGGCGCCCGCGGCGAGGGAGCGGGCGGAGACCGTACCCGTCAGGGTCCGGGACCCGGCGTCGTTGTCAGCGCCCGGCACCGTGGTCCGGGTACGGCAGGACGCCTTCTGCGGGGTCGTCAGCGCCCATGCCGGGAGCGTCACCAGGCGCAGCCGGGGGCCGAAGTTGCCGCCGTAGACGTCGTTGAAGGAGGAGTAGTCCAGGGACAGCCGGAGCTTGTCGTCGTCCCGGGCGGACTTCGCGGAGGTGGCGCCCGCCGGGTCGACGGTGAGCAGGACGCCGTTGACGCCCGCCTTCCTCGCGGCCGCCTGGGCGTGGACGTTCAGTGCCACCTTCTCGGCGGGGCCGGTGGCCTTCGCGGCCGCTCTGCCCCGGACCGGGGCGGCGGGCACCTGGGACAGCTTCACACCGAGGGTGCCGACGCTGACGGTGGCGCCGCCGGTCGCGGGGACGGCGGCGGAGACCTTCGCGGGCTTCGGCCTGAGCGAGGCGGCGGTCGCGCGGTGGGCTGCACCACGCGGACCAGCCGTTTCAACTCGCTGACGTGGGCATATGGGTGGGGACCGCGTCGACGTACGGTGAAGGGAGCCGTGGGACGCACCCGAGGAGACGGCGGCGGCGATGTGGGCGGAGTCGCTGTCGCAGGGGTCGACGGCCCCGGGCGAGGGGCAGGTGGTCCCGCACGCCGGTCGCGGGCGCAGGGGTTGACGTCGGGGCGTCAGGCGCGGTCTGCTCGACGGGCGTTGCTACGGGCGTGGCCGCGGGCCGTTCACGGCGGCCGGACATGCCGGTGAGGCGCGATGCGTGCGCCCGACCTCCGGCGTGTTGCTCAACAGGGGCCCTTGTCCTGGCCCGTTCCGCAGACCGGGCCGGGGTCATCGGCGATGGAGATCAGGAAGATGATCCAGGCCACCAGGACGACCACGGTACCGATGCGCCAGAGCAACTCGGTGCGTCTGCGCTTGTCCTCGTCGTGTGCGTCGCCGCCGTCGCCGCTCATGATCCCCCTCGAACTGGAGCCGCTCATCTCTGCGAGCCGGTCGCTCTCCGCGAGCCATACCCGGAAGTCGCCCGGCTCACGCGGCCGCCCGGATCCCGGCGGTGCCGCCGGACGCCGAGTCGGTGGCTGTCAGCCCGTTCCGAGCCGAGCGGCCCGGTCACCTGGGGGTCATGTCCGGACGCGGCAGGCGCACGACGGTCACGAAGAACTCGTCGATCTGACGGACCGCGGCGATGAACTGGTCCAGATCCACGGGCTTGGTGACGTAGGCGTTGGCGTGGAGTTTGTAGCTGCGCAGGATGTCCTCCTCGGCGGAGGACGTCGTGAGGACGACCACGGGGATGTGCGCGAGGTCCGGGTCGGACTTGACGCGTTCGAGGACCTGCCTCCCGTCGTACTTGGGCAGGTTGAGGTCGAGCAGGATCAGGTCCGGCGTCGGGGCCTGGGTGTGCGCGCCCCGGCGGTAGAGGAAGTCGAGGGCCTCCTCCCCGTCCCGGACGACGTGCAGGGTGTTGCCGATCTTGTTGTCCTCGAACGCCTCTCGGGTCATGAGTTCGTCGCCCGGGTCGTCCTCGACCAGGAGGACCTCGATGGGCTGTGCGTCGGGCGAGGTCATACGGGTTGTCCTTCCGGGGTGGTGCGACGGGGGGCGGTCCCGTCGGCCGAGGCGGTGACACCGGCCGGGGCGGCCGTGGTCGAGGGCAGGGTGAAGCAGAAGCGGGTGCCGCCGGTGTAGGCCGTGTCGATCCAGATGCGCCCGCCGTGGAACTCCACGATCTTCTTGCACAGGGCCAGGCCGATGCCCGTACCCGTGTAGGCGTCGCGCCCGTGCAGGCGCTGGAAGATGACGAAGACCTTCTCGGCGAACTCCTCGGGGATACCGATCCCGTTGTCCGTCACGCTCACCTTCCAGGCCCTGGTGGCCTCGTCGGCGTCGGTATCGGGCTCGCAGGTGACGCAGACGCGGGGTGCGCGGTCGGGACGACGGAACTTGATGGCGTTGCCGATCAGGTTCTGCCAGAGCATGACCATCAGCATGGGGTCGCCGGTGATCTCGGGCAGGGCGTCGGCGCGATCGACCATCGCCCCCGACTCCTCGGCAGCGGCGGCGAGGTTGGCCATCGCCTTGTCCAGGGTCTGCTCCAGGGCGACGGGCTGGTGTGCGTCGTTGACGC
The DNA here is from genome assembly GCF_040612135.1 of Streptomyces sp. NPDC006458. NCBI lineage: Bacteria > Bacillati > Actinomycetota > Actinomycetes > Kitasatosporales > Streptomycetaceae > Streptomyces > Streptomyces sp. NPDC006458. The sequence continues at coordinate 209,555 of NZ_JBEXPR010000004.1, forward strand.
GTCCGACCCTGGAGAAGGTGAGGAGGTCGTTGATGAGGATCTGCATGCGCTTGGCGCCGTCCACGGCGAACGCGATGTACTGCGTGCCGCGTTCGTCCAGCGTGTCGCCGTACCGCTTCTCCAGCAGCTGGCAGAAGGAGGCGACCTTGCGCAACGGCTCCTGCAGGTCGTGCGAGGCGACGTAGGCGAACTGTTCCAACTCGGTGTTGGACCTGCGCAGTTCCACCGCCTGCGCGTCCAGGTCGGCGGCCTGTCGTGTGAGGTGCTCGTGCTGGACGCGCGAGGCGTCGAGCTCTGCCACCAGACGTCGGCGCATGGCTTCCACATCGCCGGCCATGGCCCGGATGTCCGCGGGCCCCTCCGCCGGGATGCGGTGCTGGAAGTCGCCCTGGGCCACGCTGCGGGACGCGGCCCGCAGGCCTCCCAGCGGCCGGGCGACCAGGGCGTGGACCAACAGGGCCAGCGTGACGCCGGTGAGCAGGAACCCGGCGATCATGCCGCCCAGCACCCAGTTCCGTACGGTGCGCGTGTGCTCCAGCTCAGCGCGCCCCTGCTCCTTGGCCTGGTTCAGATGGCTGTTCTGCGTGGTGAACAGCGTGCGGAGGTGGTCGAAGGCGGCCTTGCCGCGCGCGGTGGCGGTCTGGTCGGCCGGGCGCGGAGCGCTCAGGGAGACCCCGGAGACGAGGGGGTCGGCGTACTCGCGGCGCCACGCGGCCGCCGCGCGCTCGATGTCGTCCAGGTCCTGGCGCAGGGTCGCCCGGTCGCCGATGAGTTCCCGCAACCGGGCGGCGGAGTCACGCTCGGCCTTCTGCCCTTCGGTGTACGGCACGAGGAACCGGGTGTCGGCGGCCAGGACGTAGCCACGCGCTCCCGTCTCCTGGTTCAGCAGGGCGTTCTGCAATCGCAGCGCCTCGGCACGGGCCGGCTGGATGTCGTCGATCAGCTGGTCGGAGACGCGCGCGGTCCGTGACAGCAGTTCGGCGCCGATGAACGATCCGGTCACGACCAGCGCGATCATCGCCGCCAGGGCTATGTGGAACCACCCCTGCACGGTGATCCGGCTGAGCCGGCCCGGGGAACGGGTCGCGGCGGGCATGGTCTCGGTCACGCTTCCTCGCTCCCCGTGGACAGCCGGTGCCGGCGTACGTGCAGTACGGCCACGTCGTCGACGAGTCCGCCGTAGTCCTCGGCCAGTGTCTCGGCACGACCGATCAGCTCGTCCACGAACGCCTCGGCCGGCCGTCGCGCCGCCGCATGTGCCAGCTCCAACAAACCCCGCTCGCCCAGCCGTTGGCCTCCCGGGCCGGTCCGGCCCTCGAACAGGCCGTCGGTGAACAACACGAGAGCGCCGTCATCCGGCAGGGCGAGCCGCTGCACCGGCCAGGTGGCCACGCCGCCGGGGAGCACGCCGAGCGCAGGCCCCCCGGCGACCTCGACCCAGCGCACACCGCCGCCGGTCCGCAGCAGCATCCCCGGATGACCGGCGCGCATCACCTGCGCCGTGCAGCCGTCAGGCAGCAGTTCCACGCTGGTGAGCGTGGCGAAGATCTGCTCACCGGTTCGCTCGGCGATCAGGATCTCCTCCAGCGTCCCCAGCTGCCGGGCACCGGTGGCACCGCTGACCACGAGCGTGCGCCAGGCGATGCGCAGACCCACGCCGAGCGCCGCCTCGTCGGGACCGTGACCCGAGACGTCCCCGATCAGTACGTGCACGCTGCCGTCCGGCGTCTGCACGACGTCGTAGAAGTCCCCGCCGATCAGCGCCTGTTCGCGGCCCGGACGATAGCGGGCGACCACTTCGAGGCCGGCGGTGTCGCGCAGTAGCGGGGTGGGGAGCAGGCCGCGCTCCAGTCGTCTGTTCTCCTCCGCCCGCAGTTGACCGGCCTGCAGTGCCGCGGCCGCCTGTTCCGCGAGCTTGCGCTGGACGGCGTATCTCACCGCACGGCCGAACAGTTCGGCGTCGACCCGGCCCTTGACCAGGTAGTCCTGCGCGCCCGCGGCGACCGCGGCCAGGCCGGTGCTCTCCTCGGCCAGCCCCGTGAGCACCACTACGGCGACATCGGCGTGCTGCCGGACCCGGGCCACGCCCTCCAGTCCGTGGGAGTCGGGCAGGTGCAGGTCCAGCAGTACGCAGTCGAACGACGCCGTCGCCAGCGTCTGACGCGCGCCGGCCAGTGAGCGCACCCAGGTCAGCCGCATACCCGGAGAACAGTCGGCGACCAGCTCCTCCACCAGGAGAGCGTCCGCCTCGTCGTCTTCGATCAGGAGAACCGAGGGCTCATGCCAGGCCCGTGCGGCGCCCTCCGCGACGGCGGAACCCGGACCGACCCGCACCCCGACAATCCCCTGCTGTGCTGGGAGCATTCGCCCCTGCTTCCGCTCGATGGTCTGGGCCGAGCTCCTCGGAGCCCGTTCATTGCCGTAAGGCAACGAACGAAGCCTACTGGCAGCGTGTGTCGCTGTCGTCCACGCATCCCCGAAGACGACGCCGCGCGGCACCGCCGCGCCGGGTCGGCCCGGATTTCAGGGACGGCCGATCCGGCGCGCTTGGGCCGCAACTCTTCGGGTACCGCGTTTCAATGGGCGTCATATCCCGTATGGGCGAGCGAATGCCGGAAGTGAAGAGTTCGTGACGCGCCTCAGCGGTTCCGGAGACGGGCAGGCAGGCGGACCGGGCGCAGATCCGTTGTCCCTCGCGTTGGAGATCGCCGATGCCGTGGACGGCCTCGCGGACCTCTGGTCGCTGGCGCTCCAGGAGGGGAGTCTGCGGCTCTCACCGCACCAGCTGCGGGCTCTGCGGATCCTTGAGGCGGCACCCGGGCTCAATCTCACCGCGCTGGCCGAGAGCATGGACATAGGGCTGCCGACCGCCAGTCGGCTGTGTGACCGCCTGGAGGCGGCAGGCCTGCTGGAGCGCGATCTGCATCCGCACAAACGCCGAGAGGTACGGCTGAACCTCACCGGACGAGGACGGCAGGTACTCGATGAGGTGGCCTCGCGCAGGTCGCACTCACTCGCGGAGATACTCGCGGCCATGGAGCCCGCCGGGCGGGAGGCCCTGGGACGGGGCATGCGCGCGTTGCGCGCGGCGCAGCACGACACGCCCGGCGGGACGGACACCGCACCACCGTGATCGCGCGCGCCCGGTCCCCGAGTCTCCCGCGGGAGGGAGCCGCGAGGGCGGGGCTGGGCGGCCGAGGCCACGAGCGGCCGCGCGAGCGCCGAGGTGAAGTCCTGGACCGACCGCCTGGCCCCGCCCGGGCCCGCGCCCCACACCGCCCGCCGGTGGTAGCCGCCGGACATGGCCCGGCGCGGCGGCCCGCCCGGTGCATCTGCCGGCGGGCGAAGCCGCAGGCGGACACCACACGGCGCCTCGACCGGGCCCGCTCACCGTCAAGGCCCGGAGGGCCTGCCGTGCCAGTCCAGGCACAGCACCAGGGCATCGTCGTCCGGCAGGTGCCTGCCGCGATGACCGGACAGCTCCCTCAGGATGGCGCGTGGCACGTCGGCAGCGGGCAGCAGCCGGGTGGACTGGATGGCCCGGGCGAGCGCGGCCTCCCCGTACGCCTCCCCCTTGGGCGAGGCCACGGCATGCACCCCGTCACTGACGAAGACGAGCCGATCCCCGGGCTCGGCGTGGAAGTCCTGCGCCACGTAGTCGGTCTCCTCGAACATTCCCAGGGGCAGCTGGGCCTCGAAGGCGACCCGTTCCACTACGCCGTCGCGCAGCCGCAGCAACTGGGGGGAGCCGGCGTCCACGACGCTCGCCCGGCCCGTGGCCAGGTCGAAATCGAACATGAGGACCGACAAGTAGCAGCGCCCCCGGTAGTGGGCGTAGACGGCCTGATCGGCCAGGGCGGCCTGGTCGGCGATGGAGATCCCGGCACGCCGGGCGTTGCGCAGCGCGTTGATGGCCAGATTCGTCAGCAGCGAGGCCTCTATGCCTTGGCCCATGCCGTTGGTGACGTAAAGCATCAGGTGGTCGGCATTGGTGGACCAGTCGAAGTTGTCGCCGAAGATGGCGTAGGCGGGTTCCAGCTGGGCCCCCAGGTCGTACTCGGGGCGCGAGCACGACCGGCCGGGCAGCAGTTGCCACTGCATCTCGGCGGCCAGGGTGAGCCGGTCCTTGCGCCGCGCCTGAAGGTACCGGTCGGTGTCGCGCTCGGCGACGAGCACCTCGCGTCCCAGCACGTCGGCGATCTCGGCCAGCTCGGACTCCCACTCCCGTGCGAGGTCGCTTCCGGGCAGGGTCACCGTCAGCACCCCGAGCCGCTCGCCCCGCACGCTCACCGGCAGGTGCAGGTCGACTCGTCCGTCCCGCTTCTGCTCACGGTAGGGCTCCTGAGAGCCGAAGGCGCGGCCCGCCGGGCTGTTGTGCAACGACACCGGATCCAGGGTGTGCAGCCGTGCCGACACCGGTTGCAGCACGGTCAGGCCGTAGTCGGCCAGCAACAGTTCGGCGTCCTCCGCGCCGTACTGATCGATCAGTACGGCGCGGAGGGCGTCGAGCAACCCGTGGGGAGCCGCTGTGCGCAGAGCGCGTTCAGCGGCCACAAGTCTCTTCATGATGAGGAATACACCAATCTTTCACCGGACACGCGCGGACTTCACCCATGAGGCCGGGTTCCCGGAAGGCCACGGCCGTCACCTCTGAGTCGTCTGCCGCCAGCGCGTGCGCCTAGTACGCTGACAGGCACCCCAGTGCCTGCGAGAGTGTGATCGTGACTGCCTTCCGCCGCCGCCCAGAGCCCGACGAGGTCGCACGTGTGACCACCAAGGCCGCTGAGCTGCTGGAAGTCGTGTGGGGCCGGGCTTCGACCGCGCCCACCTCCGCGTCCCAGCTGCGCGTGCTGCACATCCTTGAGCACCACGACGGCATCAACCTGCGCACCCTCGCCGCGTCGCTCGCGTCCACCCCGCCGTCCACCAGTCGGCTCTGCGACCGGCTGGTGGCCGCCGGTTTCGTCGAACGCGTGGTGAGCGCGGCGGACAGGCGTGAGGTGCGGCTGCACCTCAGCGGCAGGGGGCGCACCTTCCTCGGCGATCTGCGGACTCGCCGGGAACAGGAGCTGCACAAAGTGCTGGCGGACATGCCCGCCGCCAAGCGGATCGCGCTGCTGGAGGGGCTGGAGTCGTTCTGCGTCACCGCCGCGACGCAGATACACGACGAAGCCGCGGATCCAGGCAGCCGTACCGCCTGATCGACCCTGCGTGGCGCCGATGCCACCGTCGCCTTGCGGTGATGGTGGCCGGCACACGGAGCGGTCTCCGTCCACCGGAGCATTCCAGGTCCTTCCCCGTGCGCTCTGACACGGCTACTTTGTTGCCTCATAGCTATTGTTGTCAAACGACAACAGTACCTTTTGGCCTAGTTGCCCTGTTTCGTTCTACCGCCCACGCGAGGCCGGTTTCTCCGCGCACGGGCATACCCGCAGGGCCCGGCCGAGGTGGCCCGGGCCCTGCGGTAGAGGCGTGGGAGCGTGTCAGGTCACCACCGGTACCAGCGCCCGCGACCACCGCCCGAGGTCGTGGAGCGCATGACGAACCCGAGCAGCCACAGCACGAGGACGGCCACGGCCACCCACCACAGAAGCTTGATGGCGAATCCGGCACCGAAGAGGATGAGGGCAAGCAGCAGAACCAACAGAACAGGAACCATCTTTATCGACCTCCTGACGCTGCGAATACCCTCCGAATCCCATGTCATTCACTGGAACTACCTTGCTTATGAAATTGAATCCGGGGTACCCGTGGAGTACCACGACATCGTATTCCCCGTCACGAGGAGGGCTTTTCCATGAGCGCCCACGAGAAGGCCAAGGCGAAGACCGAGCAGGCCAAGGGCAAGGCCAAGGAGACTCTGGGAACCGCCATCGGCAATGACCGCATGGCCGCGGAGGGGCAGAGGGAGAAGAGCAAGGGGGACGCCCGGGAAGCCAAGGAGAAGTCCAAGGACGTCTTCAAGCGCTGACGCCCCTCCTCCTTGCCGGAAATGGCCTTCCTGATCGGGAAGGCCATTTCTCTGCCACCGCACCCTTCCGCGAGCCGGTGCGGCAGCGGCGCCACGCGCGGGGCGGCCGTCGGCTCGTTCTCACCGTCCCGTCGAGAAACGGATCCATACCGGAGACGACACTGGGTAAACGAACCTGGGAAACAACCGCACCGTGCCATGAAAGACGGAGAAGACCCACAGGATCACAGCTATGGTCACCCCTCTCAGCAAGAAGACATCCGGCGACCCCGGACGGTTGGCGTCCTGGCGCTACCGCGCTGTCTGGGACACGTCGCACGTTTCGATCGCGGACGCCCGGAAAGCAGTGCGCACACTGCTGACCCGGGCAGGGCACCGTCCCGACCACAGGCCGGGCCAGGATGCCCAGCTGGTCGTCAGCGAGTTGGTCACCAATGCCGTGCGTCACGCACCCGGCCCGTACGAGCTTCTGCTCGAAATCCCGCCGGACGCCGATCAGTTGCGCATCACGGTGCGCGACAGCTCCCCCGACCCGCCCCGCCGTCAGGCACCCGACGCCCAACGCGTCGGAGGACATGGCCTGCTCCTGGTGGACCTGTTGTGCAAGCAGGTGCACACTGTCGCGCTGAACGTCGGCAAACAGGTCGTCGCCCTGCTGCCGCTGACCGCCCCCGCCGCGTGACCGCCGCGGGCCGGACAGCGCTCATCGGTCCTGCCGGGCGCGGCCGCTGGTCGACGGTCCGCTCGACCGGGCGTCGGGCGTGGCGTGGGAGTCCAGAAGAATGCGGGCGGTGACCCGCTTGCCGACCACTTCCGGCACGACGGCGAGGTCGGCCGCGACGGCCTTCACGATCTCCAGTCCGTGACCGCCGACCCGGTGAGGGTCCGCATGCCCGGCCACCGGCAGGACCGGATGGCTGTCCCAGACCTCCACCTCCAACGCCCCAGCCGTCACACAGAGCCGCAGCAGAATGGGGCCGGGAGCGTACTTGCAGGCGTTGGTGACGAACTCACTGACGATCAACTGGGCCAGACTCACGACGCGTTCCGGCATCGTGACACGCCCTGCCACCGCCTCGTCCACCAGAAAAGCCGCCGCCCAGTGCCGGGCCTCGGCGATACACGGCCCGTCACCGGACAGAGCGATCGTCGCCTCGGCCAGTACCGGGCACGACTGGTCGTCGCGACACCCACTCCTCGAATCCGCGCCCATCCGATCTACCTCTCCCCCGTTCGTGCCCCACCTTTCCCGGACGGCTCCGTCACACCCGGTGCGACAGAGCCGTCCAGGCGTCATACGACAACCACGCGCCGGCAGATCGCGTGGGGCGGGACCAATCGGGACGGCGCTGGGACGCTCCTGGAGGTCAGTCGGAGGTGAGCAGGCCCTCACGGAGCCGAGCCAGGCAGCGCGACAGCAGGCGGGAGACATGCATCTGGGAGACGCCCAGGTGTTCACCGATCTGGGCCTGCGTGAGTTCCTCCACGAACCGCAGGTGGATGATCTGCCGGTCCCGGTCGTCGAGTTCGGCGATCAGCGGAGCCAGCGCGTGGACGTTCTCCACCAGTTCGAAGGACTGGTCCTCGGCGCCGATGAAGTCCTGGAGGGCGGACTCGCCGTCCTGGCTGTTGTTGATCGTGGCGTCCAGGGAGGAGGAGTTGTAGCCGTTGGCGGCCAGGCGGGCCTCGCGGACCTCGTCCTCGGGCAGGCTCATCAACTCGGACAGTTCCTGGTCCGTCGGGATGCGCCCGAGTCGGCTGCCGAGTTCCTCGGTCGCCCGGGCGAGCTGGACGCGAGCCTCCTGCAGACGGCGCGGCACGTGCACGGCCCAGGTGGTGTCGCGGAAGAACCGCTTGATCTCGCCGACGATGTAAGGGATGGCGAAGGAGGTGAACTCCGTCTCCCGCGACAGTTCGAACCGGTCGATCGCCTTGATCAGCCCGATCATGCCGACCTGGACGATGTCCTCCATCTCCTCCGGGCCGCGGCTGCGGAACCGGCCGGCGGCGAAACGCACCAGGGTCATGTTCATCTCGATCAGCGTGCCGCGGGCGTAGCTGTACTCCTCGCTTCCCTCCTCCAGCACCGCCAACTGCTCGAAGAACAGCTTGGACAGCTCGCGAGCGTCCTTCGGCGCCACCCGTGAAGGATCGGCGACGTCGGGCATCTCTGCCTTCCGAGTCGTCACTGCCATCGTGGGCACCATGACTGTTCCCCTCCCGATTCGCCAAGGGCGATCCCGCCGTCGTTCAGCCGGAAACGGCTGCCGACGCAGCGTCTACCCCGACTTCGCACACCCATGCGTGCCGACTTCGTCTCAACGGGGAACCGGATCCGGCTCCGGGGCCGCTTCGGTCAGTTCGGGCTCCAAGCCCTCACTCACCGCGGACCGTGCCCGCCCGGCGTCGGCTCGCCACGCCTCGAAGGACCATCCCGTGAGTGCGACCACGGCCAGGCCGAGGAGCCAGCCCCCGAGGACGTCACTGAACCAGTGCACCCCCAGGGCGACCCGGGTGAAGCCGACGCCGGCCACGGAGAGCACCGCGGCACACCAACAGGGAATGCGCCACGCGCGGGGGATCAGGGGCAGCAGCACCAGCAGGAACACGGCGAAGGAGGTGGTGGCCGTCATCGCGTGGCCGGACGGGAACGAGTAGCCCGGAGCGTGCGCGACAGGGTCCTGCAGAGCGGGCCGGGCCCGCTCCACCACCGTTTTGACCAGCAGGCCAGTCAACCCGCCGCCCACCGCCGTGACCGCCGCCCAGGCCGCCAGACGCCACGCCCCGCGCCGGAGCAGCCAGAGCGTCAGCAGCGCGACTGCCGCACGCAGCGTGACCGGGTCCCAGACCCGGTCGGACAGCAGTTCAAGCGTGTCCGTCCACCCCGGATGGCGAAGGGCGACCTGGTGCAGCCGTTCCGCGGCGCCCGTGTCGACCCGGAGCAACGGCCGCCACCGGCCCTCGACGAGGATCAGCAGCAGTCCGAACGCGACCGCGGCCACCGCGGCGACCGCCGCCGAGGCCAGCAGCCGCACACCGAATCTCCGGTCCGCCCGCCGACAGCGTTCGCGACGCCGTTCACGAAGGTGTCGGACAGCCTCCCGCGTCATCATTCAGACTCCCGGATCGGCTTGGATCGGCCCCGGACGCCGGCCCCGCGCCGCCTCCAGCTGCGCGGCGAAGGACAGCCCGAGGAACAGTGCGATGGAGGTCAGGTAGGCCCACAGCAGCAGGGACATGAACGCGCTGAGGGGCCCGTACACGGTGTCGAACGAGCCGCTGATGTCGAGGTAGAGGCTCAGCAGCGAGGTCAGCGTCATCCACAGCAGCAGGTAGACCGCCGCACCGAAGGCCAGCCAGGTGTAGCCCGGCTGCTTCCGGCGGGGCGAGCGGCGGAAGACGGCGCTCGCCGAGATGAGGGCGAGCAGCAGTCCGGACGGCCAGCGCAGAAGGTCCCAGGCCCGCTGGGCGCTGCCGTCCAGGTGGTAGACGGTGACCGCAGCCGAGGCGAGATCGCCGCCGGCGACCATGAGGACGAACCCCAGGCCGAGCGGCAGCCCGGCGCTGAGGGACATCACGAGACCGCGCAGGTACTTGAGGTGGAAAGGCCGGTCACGCTCGTTGCCGTAGATGCGATTGGCTCCCCGCTCGATCTGGCACATGGCGGTGGTGACGTTGGCCAGGGAGAAGAGCGCGCCGAACCAGAGGGCGACCTCCGCGCCGTCGCCCGCCGAGCGACGGCTGCGGTCGAGTGCGTCGTCGACCACGTCGGCGCTGGGTCCCTCGGCGATCCGGTGGATCGTCAGCTCGGCCAGCCTGCCCACGTCTTCCGTGTGCAGAGTGGTGGACAGGCCGACGAACGCGATCGCCAGGGGCACCAACGCGAGCACCGTCTGCAGGGCGAGCGCGCGGGAGTGACTGAAGCCGTCGGCGTACCGGAAGCGGACGAAGGCGTCCCGCAGCAGGGACCAGCCGCCGTAGCGACGCAGTGTCGCCCACGCCTCGTCGGCGGACAGCTCCTCACCGCTCATGTCCCGTGTCTCGGGAACCTTGGTCGCCGTACCCACTACTTCCCCCGCGCGGGCAGCAGTACGGTCAGCGCTCCCGGGTTCACCTCGGCCACCAGGTGTTGTCCGGGGGGCGCCGGATCGCCGTCCACCTCGCGGGGCTGCGGGGCGTCGAAGGTGAACTCGGCGCGGTGGAAGGTGAAGAACTCCACCGGCCCGCGGGCGTCGAGATCCGTTGTGCGCGCGGGTGTCGGTGTGCCGCGCAACAGCGTCCCCAGGGCGCGAAGCCAGCCGCCGAATCCTCGCGGCCGCAGGAGCAGCAGATCCAGCCGCCCGTCGTCGGGACGGGCCCGCGGTAGCAGCCGGACGCCGCCCTGCACGGTTCCGACGTTGCCGAGCAGCACCATGCGGGCCTCGCGCCGCAGGGGCGCCGCCCCGTCGAGGCGAACACTCATGCGCAGCGGCGGTGTGCGCAGGACGCGGAGGGCGGCCAGCACGTAGACGGGCCAGCCCAAGAGGGTCTTGGCCCGGCCGTCGTCGTTGGCGCGCTGCACCATGGCGGCGTCCAGACCGGCGCCGGACATGACGGCGAAGTGGGTGCCGTTGAGGTGGTCGCCTTCGATACGGCCGAGGTCGATGCGGTGGCGCGTGCCGCGCAGCGCGGCGTCGAGTGCCGCGACCGGGGCGAGGGGCAGGCCGAGGTTGCGGGCCATCAGGTTGCCGGTGCCGCACGGCACGAGGGCGAGGGGAACTCCCGTGCCCGCCAAGGCGTCGGCGGTCGCCCGGAACGTGCCGTCGCCGCCGCAGACCACGACGAGCGCCGCCCCGTCGCGGGCCGCGGCGGCCGCCTGCCCACGGCCCGGGTCGTCGACCGTGGTCTCGATGAACGCCGTCTCGTGACAGCCGTGCAGGGCCAGCACCCGGTTCAGCTCTTGCCGGAGGGCCGGGCCGGTGACCAGGGGATCGAAGATCACGACGGTGCGGCCGTGGATCCGCCGTGCGTCGTCGGCCACGAGGGCGGCGGACTTGGCGGGCGCGGCCACGAAGCCGTCGGTGAGCAGCGCGCGTCCCACGATCAGCAGCGACAGGGACCCGTTCATGAGTCCACCCGCCACGTCGGTCGGATGGTGCATGCCCCGGTACAGCCGGGCCACGCCCACCAGGATCGGCAGGCAGCACAGCACTGCGCCCACGACGTACCGCCAGGGCCGACGCAGCCGGGACAGCGCCAGCACCGCCAGACCGCCGTAGACCGCAGTGGCCGCGCCGGTGTGACCGGAGGTGTAACTGGACGTGGGCAGCGAGCCGTCGAGACGCTCCACGTCCGGGCGGTTGCGGTCGACCGCCTCGGTGACGACCAGGAAGACCAACGCCTGCAAGGACACCGCAAGGGCGAGGAAGGCGGCCTGGCGCCACATCGGCAGCCGGGGTACGAGGATCAGGCCCAGGCAGCTCACCAGGGAGACGGCGATCACCACGAGGGTGTTGCCGGCCTCCGACGCGACCGAGGACAGTGCCGTGAGCGCGGCTGTGCGGATGCGCTCCAGGGCTTCATTCACCTCGTCCTCGGCGGAGATCGGCCACAGGTCGCGGGCGGGGCCGGTGATCAGGAGCCCCAGGCCCGTCATCAGCGCTGCCTGGCAGATGGTCAGGGCGCCGATCCACCTGGCGGACCAGCGGAGGCCACGGGGCAGCGCGAGGCGCTCGTGCCCTGCTCCTGCAGGACCCGCGCCGTTCCTTTCACCGGGCAGTTGCCGGGGTCTTTCGGGCACCTGGGTGGGCATGGGTCCTCCCCTGACCGTCTTTCGCGGCGACGTCCGGCGGCGGCTGCGCGCGCCGGTTCACCGCCGTATGCCCACTCATCCGCGAAGCAGACCGGCACCGCACCGGTCTGCTGCCGTCAGGAGGCCGAGGCGTCTGCCTCGGTGTGGTCGGTCATGCCGGTGGCGTGATGCGGCCCGGCCGAGGTCAGCGGACGCTCTCCGCGGCGGTCTGGGTCGGCGCGGTCACGGGCGGAGAGTCGTCGGTCTGCCGCAGTTCGACGAGGAGTTCGTTCTGCCCGGCCAGGAGCTCGGTGAGGATCCGGCGGGCCGCGCGGAGAAGTTCGGCCACATCGCCACCGGCGAGTGCGTAGCTGACGGTCGAGCCCTCCCGGATGGACACGACGATGCCCGCACGGCGCAGCACGGCCAGCTGCTGCGAGAGGCTTGAGGGCTCGATCTCGATGTCCGCGAGCAAGTCCCGCACCGCGACCGGCCCGTGCTGCAACAGTTCCAGGACCCTGATGCGTGCCGGGTGCCCGAGCATACGGAAGAACTCCGCTTTCGCTTGATACAGAGGGACTCGCATTGCGCTCTTCCTGCCGGTCGGGGATGGCTTCCCGTGGCGCGGCAATGCCGAAACGACCGCGCCACGGGTCCTCTCTGCTCATTCTCCTCGGGCCGGGCGACTCTCGTTCATGAGTTGGAACTCTTCCCATGTGATGACTTGAAGAATTCTGCACATCGCGAGCATGCGTCAGCCCGGTCTCGGTGGCCGGTCAGACCTCGAGTTGTTCTTCGACCCGCTTGAGCTGATGGCGAGCCATGGCCAGGTTCGAGCGGGCCTTGTCGATGACGAGGTAGAGGAACAGGCCGTTGCCGTTGCGACCCTTCACCAGCCGGATCAGGTGGTACTGCCCGCCGAGCGTGATCAGGATGTCCTCGATCTCGCTCTGCAGGCCCAGATGCTCCATGGTGCGGACCTTGGCACGGACGACATCCGTGTTCCCGGCCGCCGCGACCATCAGATCCAGGTCCTTGCCTCCGCCCAGAGTTCCGAGAGCCATGCCGCTGGTGTAGTCGACGACGGCCGCCCCGAGCGCCCCCTCGATTCCGGTCATGAGTTCCTTCAGCGACACTTCCACACTCGCCATCAGCGCCTCCCCTTGGTTTTTCGGCAACGGCGGGCACCGGATTGGAACCCGCCCCGTGAAGCACCGTAGGTCGACCAACGCGACCCCAGGCGGATCTGCTCAGGAATAACTCACAATGATCAATAGGAGCATGAAGCTGATCGATTCGGATCGCAGGCCGGAGCCGCCCTGGACCGCGACATCCGGCCACGCTCCACCGCACCGCCGTGTCCCGGCGCGGCACGGCGGTCAGGGGCCGGAGTTCAGCCCTTGCCCACGATCAGGACTTCGTCGCGAACGCTCCAGCAACGGGTCTCGGTCTTGGGCGGGTTGATCCGGATGCCGTACGCGGGACCCTGTGAGGAGTCGGCGTGGCTGCGGTAGCCGATGGCGCACTCGCCCCGCTGGCGCGCCGCGGCCACGACCGTGGCGAAGGGCGTCGCGTGACCCGGCAGGACATACTCCGACGCCGGTCTCAGGTGGGCCCCGTTACCCTCGGCGGAGAACAGCTCTTCGAACACTCCTGCCAGGTGCCGGTTCTGCGAGATCTGCGCCATCAGCAGGCCGATGAGCTCGCCACTGACGATCACGTCGGCTCGGGGGCCGGTCGGGGCCAGGGCCCGGTTGCGGTCGTCGATCAGCTCGGTGACCACGCGGAGTTCGCATCCGGCAGCGCGCTCCATCCGGTGCAGGAGCAACAGGGTCACGAGGGTGCGCATGTCGGGCTCGTCCGAGGCGTGGCCGGGGTCCCGGCCGAGCACGATCACGCTGTCGTACGACTCGATGTCCAGGTCGCGCAGTGTGTCGGGGTGGGTGGCGTCGCCCCGCCGCAGCGTCAGGGCCAGACCGGCGCCGAACTCCCGGTCGGCATCGTCGACTTCCCGGAGCGTGACATCCGCGTCCTCCGCGACCACGTCGACGGCCGAGCCGGGCCGGGCGCAGCGGCGCAACTGGTCGACCACGAGAGGTGCCCTGCGGTTCCAGCCGAGCAGCAGGACCCGTTCCGGCCGCGCGGGCGACGGCTGTTCGCTCGCCATCGCCGACTTCTCGACCAGTGGGGAGCAGTCCTCCCAGTGGATGGTGTCGTCGTCGCGGGAGATGACGACGAGCATGTCGTCCCGGCCGATGGGCGTGTGCGACGGCGGGCTGAGCAGAGGGACATGTCCTCGCATCAGTCCGACGACGCTCGATGTCGTGTACGACAGCAGCGCGTCGCCGAAGGAACGCCCGATCAGCGCCGGTTCACTGATCAGGTAGAACTCGTCTCCGGCGAAGTCCAGGAGTTCACGGTGGATCAGCGAGAGGCCGGGGCGGCGGGCGGCCTGCACGATCAGTGAGGCACTGATCGTGTCGCTCTCCAGGACGACGCCGTTCGGTCCTGCGGCCAGGGACGCCGCCAGCCGGTACCGTTCGTCGCGCACCGCGGCGACGACCGGTGGGCCCGAGTCCGGGTCGGGCAGCCCGGCCCGGACGGCCAGCAGTGTCTTGACGACCTGGGCGTCGGCGTCGGGTTCGTCATGCGGCAGGACCACCACGACTCCTGCCTCGGCCGGGTTGGTCAGGGCGAGGACGGCCGGATCGGTGGTGGGGCCGCTGCGGCAGATCAGCCGGGTGGGGCCGCCCGGCCCCACCTTCGTGCTCAGCGCCTCCTCCATCTCGGTCTTGTCCCGGTCAGCCAGCACGGCGACCGCCGCACGCCGCTGGTTGGCGTTGGCGGCGACCAGTTCCCCCACCACCGTGAACACCTGCTCCGACCAGCCCAGCACCACGGCGTGGCCTCGTTCCACCACGGTGGAGCGGCCCCGCCGCAGTTCGAGGAGCCGCTCGGTCAGGGCCGTGGTGACCAGGCCGACGAGCGTGGAGACGTACAGCAGGGCGACGAGGGCGAGCAGCACCGACAGCATCACTCTCAGGGGTGCCCCGGTGGCACCGCCCAGTCGCAGTGTCTCGCCGGTGAGACGCCACACCTGCACCAGCCTCGCCGGGAGGGGTGCCGGGGCGTTCGGATCGGTCCACACGACCACGGCGCTGGCCGGGACCACGACCACCAGACACAGCACGGCCAGCCAGCCCACGAGCGCCGGGACGCCGCGTGTCAACGTGCTGTCGAACCAGTAACGAGCCCTGTCTCCGAGCGGAGTGCGCCGCGACGCCACCCTTGTTCCCCCTGTCGCCGTGGATCGGGTGAGGCCGGTACGGCGCACCTCTCCCCCGCACGCGCGACGCCCGCCCCACCCGAGGACAGTCTCCTGGCGGGGTCGCCGCAGCGGACGAGGATCGCCTCGACTTCACACCTTCGAGCAGGCCGTCTTCCCGGCCCGCTCAGGCGGCTTCCCGGCTTGCGGCGGGCCGCGTTCGTCCCGCCGCGCCCTCGGGCGAGCAGTCGGAAACTTTCCGGTTCCTTCCCGCGTTACGGAAACGACCTGATCGTTTGATGTGTGACACGACGGCGGCGCCGTCACCGGGAGCAGTGAGCGACGCATGGCCATGGTGGGCCTGTTCTGGATCGCCGAGGGCGACGTGTACGTGGGCGCGAAGCCGTCCGGTCTGGCTCGCGGGGTACGCCTGACCCCTGAGGGCGTGATCGCGCTCGGCGACGGACGGTCCCGCCTCCACCTGTGGGAGGACGTTCACGCTCTGACGGTGGCGGACGTACCCGTGAAGTCCCTGCGGCGGCAGGTCGGCACGGTGACAGGTCTGGCGCTGAGCACGGTGATCAACCTGGCCGCGGCCGAGGGCGGCCCGTCGCAGGACGCTCCGCCGCTCATGACGCTCTACGTGGAATCAGCCGACGGCAGACACGAGTTGCCGGCCTACACGGCCGCAGCCGTCGGCTACACCCGGACCGAGGTCGACCTCTCCCGCGCTCTCCTGGCCCGCCTGACGGAGGGAGCCGCCACGATGGCCACGACGCTGACGGCGATGTCGGAGTGGGGCCGCGCCTGGGAGGGGGGATCGCCCCGGAAGGCGGAGCGGGAGGAGTTGTTGCGGGGGTGGGTTGGCTAGAGCCGCCCCTTGGGCGCTGCGGTCGCGGGCCGAGTCCGTGCACTCGGCAACGGCACCGCGCGGGCGGGCGGTTCGGGCGTGTGTCACGGTGGCTGGACCCGGCGGCCCAGTCTGCGGCCGTATGCGTGGCACGGCGCTTCGATGTAACGGTAGGTCAGGACGCACAGGGGGATCAGCACGGCGAAGAAGGCCGCTTCCAGGGCGAGGTTGTTCTGCCACCGCCGGGCGATCGTGCCGGCGATCACCGCCAGCAGGACCGGGTGAACCAGATAGACGGAGTAGCTGATCACTCCCAGCCCGGTCAGCGGTCTCGGCAGGTGCCGTCGGCGCAATGCCAGACCGATGCCGAAGGTGAGCACGGCCAGCAGGAAGGCCAGGATCCACCCGCGCCGGGTGAAGAGGTCCCCGTCGCCGTACCAGTAGGCGCTCCACACCGCGCAGACGACCACCACGACCGCTGTGCCGGCCGCGTGCCACCAGGTGCTCCGGCCGTGTTCGGCCCGGTGAACGGCGGTGCCGAGGAACATCGCGGCGAGGATCACCAGGCTTTCCCACAAGGGGACCGTGCCGTTGCACACCAGAACGAGCGCCACGACCCCGCCCAGCACTCCCCCGAACACGCGCAGTGCGGGTGGCGTGGCGCTCGCGCAGCAGATGGCGGCCACCATGGCGATCGAACCGAACGCGATCAGTGGGCCGGTGCCGGTCACGCCGGACAGGGCGGAGTCCTGCGGCATCACGCCCGCCGTCACGCTCACGGCCGCGAGCACGGCCAGGGTGACGGCCACTGTCGCCGGCCGCTGCACCCGGACGGTGAACAGCGCGACGACCAGCAGGTAGAACGCCATCTCGTACGAGAGGGTCCACAGCACGAGCAGGAGGCTGGGGGTCCCGAGCAGTTCCTGGAGCAAGGTGACATGGGCGACGGCCACCGCCCCGGCCTCCTCCGCTCCGAAGTCACGGATCCTCGCGACACCGAACAGGCCGAGAACGAGGGTCACGACGACGACGGCCGCCCACAGCGGGTAGACACGGAACACTCTGACGATCCAGAACGTCCGGACGCAGCCGCGACGTTCCAGGGACGCGGGGATGATGTAGCCGCTGACGAGGAAGAACACCATGATGCCGTACCTGCTGGTGTTGAACTCCGGCATCAGCTCCCGCCGGAAGTCCGACATGAAGGTGGAGGAGGAGTGGTCGAACGCCACGACGAGTGCCGCGATGCCACGCAGGGCGTCCAGCCATCCCAACCTCGCCGGACCGGCCACGGGAGATACGGACAGCAATCGCATGAGTACGTAGGGTAATGTCCGGGAGCTGCGAGAACGCCGCGTGAGGGCTTCACCGGGTGGTCCGTTCCTCTGTGGTTGATAGGCGGCAGTCGGCCGCGTACTCGTCGTCGATCGCTGCAAGGACGTTCTCCAACGCCGCGATGAGCATCGTCAGACCTGGGCGGTGCTCTCACGCACCGGTGTGCAGATGCGCCGCCCACGCGCTGACGAGCCGCGGGTAGCGGTCGCGGAGCGTGCGCGTGGCTTCGTGCAGCGCGAGAGCCGCGTCGCCGATGGGGCCGTCCGTGCCGAGACGGTCGTAGAAGGTGTCGGCGACGGTGAGGGCGCCGGTGTCGGTCACCGGCCACAGGGTGCCGATGACGTGGGGGAAGCCGGCGAGCTGGAACGCCGAGGTCAGATGGAGGGCTTCGTCGAGCAGTGTGCGGGCGGTCGTGGCCGTGGTGCTGCATGCGGAGAGGTAGGCCAGTTGCCCGCGCTCCAGGCTGAGGGTGTTCAGGCGCTGCACCGTCATCGGGGCGGTGGCGTGGTCGGCGAGCAGCAGGGTGCTCTGCGACGGGTCCGTGGGGTGGCACAGGGCGTGGCAGGCGAAGTGGACGATGGGGAAGTCCGCCAGGCGGGCCATCACCCGGCTGCTGGTCGCCAAGTCCTCCTCGCCGGAGCCCGGTTGCGGCGGGCGGAGCAGCAACGACCCCGGCAGCCGCCTCCTGAGCAGCTCCGCCTCCCGCGCGGCGCTGGTCAGGGGCGCGTGGAGCCCGGGGGTGGTCGGCATGGAGACGATCAGCGCCCGGTCGGCGGGCCCGCGCAGGCTTCTGCGGCGCTCCCGGGAGAACCGCAGCGCCCGTACGCTCGGCGAGTACGAGGACACGACCCGGTCCAGCACCGTACGGCGGTCCGGGGCCCGCGGCGGGTCGTCGTGGTGGCCGGCGGCGTGCAGCGGGAGCCGTCCGAGGAGACCGCCGGGGATCCACCACACCCGGGGCCAGGGGGCGTTGCCGGTGTGCGCGGAGCCGAAGCCGAGGCGGTCCAGCACGGGCCCCGTGGCGTGGTCCCAGAGCCAGGCGAGATGCCCCAGCAGGCTCTCCTGTGCCTCGGCCCGCTGCTGGAGCGCCACGCGGGGAGCGGTCGCCCGCCCCAGGGCCCGGTGGAAGTCCCGTGCGCGCTCCTGCACGGCTGCGGGGGTGAGGGCGGGTAACGGAAGCGCTTCGACACCGCCCGGTGTGACGATCAGCGCGTCGCTGCGGTGGGCGCTGAGGTTGAACACGACGACCGGCCCCTCGGCCGCCTCGGCGACAAGGGCCCGCGGGGACGGGGGCTGTGCGAAGGAGGAGAACCCGGGGGTCTGGCGGATGCCTTCGAGCAGATCGGCCAGTTCCTCGGACAGATGCCCTTGGTGGTGCGGCGACCGGGCCGACGGCGGCCCCTCGACCGGGTCGGTCTCCCGGCGGCCGAGCGCGCCCCGCAGGTTCTCCAGACGCCCGGCCAGCCCGGGGTGGTGCTGTCGAAGGAGGGGGACGTCGCCGCGCAGGTCCAGGGCCTGGTTGAGCAGGACGGCCCGGCCCGATTCCAGCAGTCCCAGGGCCTCGGCGGCCGGGGCCGCCCCCGCCCCGGTGGCGAGTGTGAGGGCGACGGCGTCGCCGACCAGCCCGGGGAAGGCGGCCAGGGCGTCCTGCCGGGCCGCCCGCGACCGCTGCCGGGGGGCGGCCTCGGGCAGCAGCCGTACCGCGGCGGTCAGCTCCCGTGCCGCCGCGCGCGGGTCGTCCGGCGCGAGGAGATCCGCGGCGGCGCGGGCGGCGTCGATCCGCAGGGCGGGCGATGCCGTCACGACCGTCGCGGCGCGGGTCAGCGCGTCGATCGCGAAGGCACGGTCGGCGGGGTCGCCGGCCAGTTCGTGCCGCAGACGCAGCAGTTCGGCCGTGCGGACCAGGTCGGCGGCGAGCGCCGCCCCCGGCACGCTCACGGCTGCCACGGCGAGCCGGCCGGCGTCGACCGCCGCGTCGAGCGACTCCCGGTCCCCCGCACGACGGTGACGCACGGCGAGCAGCTCCGCCAGGCTCGACCGGCAGGGCGCCCGGTCGGGGTCGTCCTCGGGCAGGGCGGCGAGGACGGCGCGAAAGGCCCCGACCAGCTCGTCCAGGGCGTCGGCGTCGTCCCGCGCCCACCGGACGCCCACCGCCGTGTACAGCCGGTGGTCCGGATGGTCGTCGGCCACCGCCGACCGGGCGTGCCCCAGTTCGCGTACGGCAGCCGCCTCGTCCTGCGCGTCGCCCCAGCGCTCGAAGGCGAGCCGGTGGGCGCGGGCCAGGTTGAAGTGCAGTCGGCCGCGCGGGGTCCCGCCGGGCGGGAGGAGCCGGGCGAGGTCGTACAACGCCGCCACGGAGGCCATCAGATCGTCGCGCTCGCCCGTCCGTTCGTGGCGTATGCGCAGGGCGTCGGCCAGGAAGCAATACTGCGCGGCCCGTTCCGGGGCGCCTGGCCGGCCGGCCTCGACGGCGCTGCGTGCGGCGGAGACGGCCGCGCTGAGCTCACGGGGATCGCCCGAGCGCTCGTGGCGGGCCAGCAGGGCGCACGCCAGCACCATGTAGGTGTACTGGGGCCCCACCGGCTCCCGCTCCGCCAGCGCGAGGGCCTGGACGTCGACGACCGTCTGCACCCGGATCTCCCCGTACGGCCTTTCGGCGGGGTCGCGGAGTTCGTCGCGGAGCGCTGCCAGGTATCCGTCGTAGTCGATGCCGCCGCTGTCGGTGATCGGGATCGGGATCGGTTCGAGGGCGGCGCCGTACTCGTCGACCGCCCTGCGCAGCCCCGCGACGCCGCCGAACTCCTGCGGCGGCCGGTCGAGGAGCGCCTTGAGGTGCTTGACGTACGGCCACTGGGGCGAGGAGGCGGGGACGGTGTCCAGGTGTTCGCGCAGCTTGAGCACGAGGGGCATCAGCCCGTCGTTCCAGCCGGGGCCCGGCAGGCGCGTCACCCAGTCGCCGTTGTCGAAGTAGGCCAGGTGCCCGTCCGCGGGGACGTCGGGGAAGGCGGGCGGTGCCGAGTTGCCCTGTGCGGCCGTCGCGGCGGCCTCCAGGTCTCCCCACTGTTTGGTGACCTTGTACCGCTCGGCGTAGGCAGCCCGCAGGGCCTGCTGCGCCGTCGCCGCCTGCGGGCTGCCGGGTGGTGCCAGTTCCAGGGCCGTGCGCAGGGTGTCGACGGCGCGGTCCAGATCGGCCTGCTGCTCGGTGGCACGGAACCGCAGGTGCAGTGCGAGGCCCAGGCGGAAGACGTGCAGGGAATGCTCCGGATCCTCGGCGCCGCTGTCGACGATCAGCTCCTCGTTGATCGCGATCTCCGCGTCCACGTCCGTGAGGTTGCCCGTGAGGCGGTGGCGGGCGTTGTGGGAGGCGGCGAGGTTGGTGCGCAGGGACGTGGACAGGGGGTGTCCGGACGGGGTCGCGTCGACCGCCCGGCGGCACACCTCCACCGAGGCGTCGAGGTCACCGCGGCTCTGCGTCGCCTGCCCCCGCTCGCGCAGCCCCGAGCCCAGATGCCCCCACGCGTTCAGCCGCACGGTCTCGTCCGGCGAGGGGGTCTCGGCGGCCTGCCGGAAGCGGAGGACGGCCGCGTCCAGGTCGGCCGGCTGTTCGAGACGCTGGGCCCGCAGCTCCAGGGCGCGGCCGTGGAGCAGGGTGACCTCGGCGGTGTCGGGGGCGTCTGCGGGCAGTTCGCGCGCGAAGGCATCCAGTGACTCCACGGCGGCGTCGAGGTCCGCGCCCAGGCCGGTGCGCCCGAAGCGTGTCGTCAGGGCGGTAACGAGGTTGGTGAGCGCCAGGACGCGCAGCGGCAGCGCGACGGCGTCGTCGTCGACGAGCAGCCGGAGGGTGCCGACGACCCGGTCGAGGTCGCTCAGCAGCCTGCTCCGCTGCGGGAGTTCGGCCAGTACGTCGGCCAGGGCGACCGTCTCGTCGAGGCGCAGGGCGACGGAGTCGTCGGCCGGGGCCTGCCGTACGAGCTCCTCGTAGGCGTCGGCGGCCTCCCGGAGGTCGGTGAGCGAGCCGGCGGCCCGGAACCGTGCGTGCAGCGCGGCCGCGAGCGCGCACTGCCGCTCCCGGCGATCCGCCGCGGAGGGGGCGGCCGCCAGGGCGCGGCGGGCTGATGCGACGGCCTCGTCCAGTTCGGCGGGCCGGACCGTGCGCCGCAGCCGCAGGCGTTCGGTGTTGCGCCACAGAACCGTGAGCTCCGCGGCGAGGGCGTGATCCGCGGGGACGATCTGCTGCGCGGCACGGCAGGCCTCCCGGCAGGCGTCCAGGTCCGCTTCCGTGTCCGAGTGGGCGAACCGGATCACCTGGGTGCGGGCCAGCGTGAGCAGGCGTACGGCGCGGTCGGGGTGGCCGGTGGGGGTGACGTCGAGGACGGCCCGTGCGAGTTCCAGGAGGCAGTCGGTCTGTTCCGGTGTGAAGGAGAAGGAGCCGGAGAACGGGAGGAAGCCGGTCAGGACCTCGTCGCGGAGCGCTGCCGGGGCGTCGCGCAGGGCCCGCCGCCACAGGTCCAGCAGCGGGGGCGAGGGGACGCCCTCGGGGGTGGAGAGCGTCCCGGCGCAGTCGTCGGTCGCTGCGCGCAGGACCGTTCCCGCGAGCGCAGGGACGAGTTCCTCGGGAAGGCCCGGCAGCCCGGCGACGTAGCAGGGCAGCAGCAGGTCGGCGGCCAGCTGGGCCTCCCGCTGGGCCTGGCGCGCGGACACCAGGCTGCTGCGGCACCAGTGGTACGAGCCGAGGGTGAGGTGGTGGGCCAGCCCGGGGCCGGCCGCGAGTGCCTCGGTGAGCGTCCGTGCCTCGTCCCGGGCCTCCGGGCCGAGCAGCACCTCCGGGTCGCCCTCGGCCCGAAAGCGCCGCAGCCGGGCCTCCATGGAGAACAGCGGGTCGCTCGGCAAGGTCCTCACCCCCATCCGGCCCTCAACAGGGCTTCACCTACACGATGTTGACAGGTCGGCAGGGAATCTGTCCGCGCCCGGAGCACGAACCCTCGGATCAGGCCGAACCCGTACACCACTTCCGCGGACCGGAACGGCGGCGGCCGGCAGGCCGGGGTGCCTGCCGGCCGCTCGGGTCCTTCGGTCAGGACAGCCGGGCCATCGCGTCGACGCTGAGGGCGGGTGGGCAGGAAGTGGCCGGAGCCCGGGCGTCCCCGGTCACCCGCCGAGAGTCGCCGGCCGCCCGCCGAGCAGCACCAGCACTCGACGCCCTGCCGCGTACGCGGCTCAGTCCTCGTAGCCGCTCGGTGATGCCGGACCTGGCGCGCAGGATCTGTTCTTCCTGGATCTCACCGGACGGACGCGGCACCGCCGCCGTGGCGGCGATCGCGGCGAGGGTCATCATGACCTGGGCGGTGGTCGGGTCGGACGGGGCCGACGTGGCCATACGTGCTCCTTGCGTATGGGCGGAGCGGGCCGCGGCGGGCCGACGAGTCCGGCCTCAGCAGACCTCGGCACCCATGGCGTGCCGCGGCGGGTGTGCACCACCCCTGCGATCGTGCTGGTCACGCCCATCCTGCTTCGGCCCGCGCCCGACCGGGACGTCAACGGGACCGCGGGCCGCCGGATTTCAGGCTCCCGGCCCAGCGCCGAAGCGGCGAGCGGGGTCTCGCCCGCGCGGGTCAGGGTGTGTCGCCGCGGTGGTGGAAGCGGCACACGACGCCGGGTGTGCTTGCGCGGGGTTCCCCGTGGCGCGGGCCGTACAGCGAACGACCGCCGGGGAACCGGCCGAGCTCGGTGGACAGGGCGGCCCCGTCGTCGACTTCCCGCGTCCCCCAGCCCGTGATGTCCAGCAACAGCCCGTCCAGGGGCCCGCCTATGAGCGCGGCGTACGTCCGCCCCGGCAGCGGGCCGGGGTGAGGGTCGTCGTGGTCACGGCCGTAGACCCGGCCGCGCAGCAGCTGCTCATCACCGTTCATCCGACCAGCTTCCCAGCCACCACTGACAACGCGGTCCCGTGCGGCTCGCGGGGTGGGGGCGATGCCGGTGCCACGGCCGTGTGGCTGTGGCACCAGCGCGAACCGCGAACGTCGACTCCGCGTACCGCCCCGGACGGACCGCGCCGCGGAGGAGCTGACGCGGTTGGCCGCGGTGGGAGGGAGTCTCACGGCTGTCGGGCCGCCGGGGACCCGCGGCCGAGCTACGGCGTGTGCGTGAAAGCCTGCCGGTACGCACGCGGCGGCACCCCACGGCGGCGGACGAACTGCTCGCGCAGTACGGCCGCGCTGCCGTAGCCGACGCGGCGCGCGATCTCCTCCACCGCGAGGTCCGTGGTCTCCAGGAGCTCCTCGGCGTGGCTCAGCCGCAGTTCGCGCAGCCACGCGTGCGGGGTCGTGCCGGTCGCGGCGTTGAAGCGGCGGGCGAAGGTGCGTCTGCTCATCATGGCCCGCCGGGCCAGTTCGGTGACGGACAGCGGTTCGTGGAGGTGTTCGCGGGCCCACGCCAGCAGCCGGGCGAGCCGGGCGTCCTCGCCGTCCGAGGGGGCGGGGGCGGCCAGGTACTGGGCCTGGCCGCCGTCGCGGTGCGAGGGCAGCACCAGGTCGCGGGCTACGCCGTTGGCCAGGGCAGCCCCGTGCTCCCGCCTGATCAGATGCAGGCACAGGTCGAACCCGGCGGCGGCTCCGGCACCCGTGACGATCCGCCCTTCGTCGACGTACAGCGCATCGGGTTCGACGACCACGTTCGGGTGGCGTCGGGCCAGCAGATCGGCGAACCGCCAGTGCGTCGTGGCCCGGTGACCGTCCAGCAGTCCCGCGGCGGCGAGCGCGAACGTGCCGACGCAGTGGGCGGCGACCAGCGCCCCGCGCTCGTACGCGGCGGTCAGGGCACGCAGCACGTCCGGGGCGGGCGGCGTGCGGAAGTCCGCCCAGGGCAGGGCGAGTACCAGGTCCGCGCCGGCCAGCCGGTCCAGTCCGTGGGTGACCGCGAGCGGCATACCGCTGTCGGTCGGCACGGGGCCCGGCCGGTCGGTGCACAGGGCGAGGTCGAAGCCGGGGATCTGCTGCCCGTGCGGACCGAAGACCTCGCAGACCAGGCCGGCGGCGAGCATGCCGACCCCGGGCGGGGCGTACGCGGCGACGGTCCGGAAGGCGGGCACGGGAGGAGTGTGGCACGAGTGGCACGTTTCCTGCGATCAATGGCATCACTGCCACTCGTCGGAGATCGGCCGACACGCCAAGATCGAGAACATGACAGACGCGATCACCACACAGACCCGTACCGACGCCCCGCTCGGCCGCAGCGCCACCTTCACGATCCTGACCACCGGCTACACCCTGTCCACGGGCCCCGGGGTCGCCGCCACCGTCTCCTACGTCCACGACGCGGGCCGCCATGTGATCGTCGACCCGGGCATGGTGGCGCACCGCGACCGCATCCTCGGCCCGCTCGCCGAACTGGGCCTCGGACCCGACGACATCACCGACGTGATCCTCAGCCACCACCACCCCGACAACATCATGAACGTCGGTCTGTTCGGGCAGGCCCGGGTGCACGACCACAAGGCCGTCTACCGGGCCGACCAGTGGATCGACCGCGACGCCGAGGGCCATGAACTCACCCCCTCGCTGCGCCTGATCCGCACACCGGGCCACAGCCCCGAGGACATCACGCTCCTCGCGGGCACGGGCGAGGGCGTGGTGGCCTTCGTCGGCGACCTGTGGTGGCGACCCAACGGCCCCGTCGAGGACCCGGTGGCCCCCGACCTCGGGACCCTGCGGACCTCCCGCCTGCGGGTCCTGGCCGCCTCGGACCTGATCGTCCCGGGCCATGGCGGCGCCTTCCCGGCCGACAGCGCACCGATGTGACGAGCCGATGCCGCGGTGCGCGTGCTCGCACATGCACGCGGCATCGGGACGGCCCGCGCGGCGACGGCAACCGAAGCCAGGAAGGGCCGCCGGTGGCCGTTCCCGCCGGTCAGTCACAGTTGCCGTGGTGACGGATGGTGGGATCAGGAGCCGGATGACCGACGGAACTCCGGTGCGCGGCACCGGCACGAGGCGACGTCGCCTCGATCGGGCGAGGCCAGGGGATTTCCCGCCACCACCACCGCGCGCGCTAGGCTTCGCGCGGCACGGACATGACGGGGGCTGAAGGCATGAAGTCCGAGGAGACACCGCGGTGGGCATCGGCCCTCGACGCGGTCGTGGTGTACGCGCAGGGCGCGATGTGCAGCCGTCTGGCACGCGGCACGGTGCCGCCGCGGGGACGGGTGCGGGTCACAGGACTCCCCCGCTCGATGGACCCGGGCTCCCTGCGCGCCCGCGTGCTCGGCGACGCCGGTGCGCGGGTCACCGAGGTCCGGGTGGAAGTGGACGCGGAGCCGTCCGCCACGGACTCCCTGGACGAGTTGCGGCAGGATGTGGAGCGCCTGCACGACGCGCGTGCCGCGGCACAGGGCCGTCGCGACCGACTCCTCACCCGCATCAAGGAGATCACGGACCTGCGCCCGGTCCCGCCGGCCCGCAAGCGTGAGGACCCGCACCGCCGCACTCCCGTCGAGGCATGGCTGGAACTCGCCGAGTTCGTCGACGAACGGCTGACGACCCTGCACCACCGCCTCGCCGGGCTGGAGACGGAACTGCTCCGCGTCGAGCACGAGCTCACCGTCGCGACCGACCGCTGGACCAGGAGCTCCACCGACGCGCCCTCCGCCCACGTCGAGACCACGGTCTGCGCCGTGCTGACCCTCGACGGGACGGGCGAGGTGGAACTGGAGCTGGAGTACGGGGTTCCGGGCGCCGTCTGGGTACCGGCCTACCGGCTCGCCTACCGCCAGAGCGCGGACTCGGGCAGCCTCGTACTGCGTGCCTCGGTCGCGCAGCGCACCGGCGAGGACTGGAGCGGGGTCCGCATCGCCCTGGCCACCGCCGATCTGCGGCGCCGCACCGACCTGCCGAAGCTGCGCTCCCTTCGGATCGGCCGCCGTCAGCCCGCCCCCGCGCCGTCCGGCTGGCGGGAGCCCCCGGCGGGCCTGGCCGACCTGTTCACCGGGTACGACTCCGCGGGCCCGCGCCCGGCGCGGCGACCGACCACCGCACCCGTGGCCGTCGGAGCCGCGCCCGCTCCCCCGGCCGTCGCCGGCGGCACCGCGCCCGCACCCGTCCCCATGCCCCCGACGGCGACGCTGTTCGGCGCCCCTCCCGCACGCCCCGCCGATCCGGGCAGCACCCAGGTGCCGCAGTCGTTCCAAGGCGCGGTGCCCGACTTCGCGCAGGCACAGAGGCGACAGCCCAGCCGCTCCCGCGCGGGCGGCGCGCCCGCCGCCGCCCCCGCCGCCGCCGTGCCACCGGCCCCCTCCGGCCCGATCGCCCCGCCACCACCGCCACCCCCCGCGCCGGTGACCGGCCCACCGCAGCCCACCGGCGACGAGCTCGACTACGCCGCTCTCGTCCTCAACGGCCCCGAGGAGCCCGCGAACCGCAGGGGTCGCCTCTTCCCGGACGCACCCTTCGACCCGGTGGCGGTCGAGTACCGCCGACGTGCCGAAACGGTGGCTTCGCTGCCACTGCCCGGACACGCCGTACGGCCCCGTGAGTCGGCGGGTTCGTTCGACCACCGCTACGACGCCGTCGCCCGCGCGGACATCCCCTCGGACGGCACCTGGCACACCGTCACCATCAGCGAGATCCCCGTCGGCCTGCGCACCGAGTACCTGTGCGTGCCGTCCGCGCAGGAGCGGGTGTACGGGACCCTGGTGCTGTCCAACGCCACCGACCAGGCGCTGCTGGCAGGCCCGGTGGAGGTCACCGTCGACGACGACTTCCTGCTCACCGCCGCGCTGCCCACCCTCGCGCCCGGCGGCGTCCGCCGTATGGGCCTCGGGCCCGCGGAAGGCATCCAGGTCACCCGGCGCACACACCTCAACGAGTCCACGGCGGGCCTGCGCAACAACGTCACCGTGCTGGACCACCGCGTACAGGTCGACGTGGCCAACCGGCTGGCCCGGTCCGTCCGCGTCGAGGTCCATGAGCAGGTGCCGGTCACCTCCGACGCGGACGTCCGCATCGAGGAACGGGCCGACTGGACCGTCCCGGACGACACCGCGGGACCCGACCACCATGCCCCGGGCACCCGCGTATGGCGCATCGACCTGCCCGCCGGGGGCACCGCCGCCCTGCACGGCGGCTACGAGATCCGTATCCCCGCCGCGAAGGCCCTGGCCGGCGGCAACCGCAGGAGCTGACACACCCCATGCCCACGGATCCCGAACTCATCCCCGCCCCCGTCACCGCCGTCACCTGCCTGGAGGACCGCGCCCAGGTCGAGCGCGCCCTCACCCTCGACCTGCGGGCCGGCGTGCAGCGGCTGCGCCTCGGCCCGATCAGCGCGCTCGCCCTCGACCGCACACTCCACGCCGAGCTGACCGCCGACCACCGGGCAAGCGTTCTCGACGCCCGCATCGTCCGCGCCTGGACACCGCGCGAACCGCTGCCCACCGCCGACGACTCGGCACTGCGCCGGCGCGTACACGCCCTGCAGGAGGAACAGCACGCGCTGGAACAGCGGAGCGACCGGCTGCGCACCCGCCTCGACCTGCTCGGCCGCCTCGCCATCGACCTGCTGCGCGAGATCAGCGAGGGAACCGGCTCGGGCGAGACGGACACGAGTCGCTGGGCCGAGGAACTCGACCGCGTGGACGGCGAACGCGACGGACACAGCGAGCAGTTGCGCGCCGCACAGGCCCGGCTGACGGCGCTCGCCACCGAACTCCAGGCCACCGAACACGCCATCCTCCTGTCCGAGCAGCAGCCGGCCGAACTGCTCGGCCACATAGAGCTGACCGTGCACTCCGCGGCCGAAGGCCCGGCCCGTCTACGGCTGAGCCACCTCACTGCCTGCGCACTGTGGCGCCCCGCCTACCGGGCCGTGCTCGACGGGGACACCCTGACCCTGGAGACGGACGCCGTCGTCTGGCAGCGCACCGGAGAGGACTGGTCCGACGTACACCTGACGCTGTCGACGGCCCGCTCGGCCTCGGCCACCGAGCCACCGCGCCTCACGGAGGACCGGCTGACACTGACCGACCGGTCTCCCGCCGAACGGCGCACGGTCGAAGTGGAACTGCGCGAACAGGAGATCACCGAACTCGGCCCCGCCCCCGTGCTCGGCCTGCCCGGCGTGGACGACGGCGGCCGGACCAGAGTGCTGCACTCCCCCGCCCCCGTCACCGTCCCCACCGACGGACGCGCCCACCGTGTCCCCCTCTCCTCCGTCACCACGCCCGCGGCCAGCGAGTACGCCAGCTCCCCCGAACTGTCACCGCTGGTCACCCAGTTGGTGCGGTTCGACAACCCGACCGGACACGCGCTGCTCGCCGGGCCCGTCGACCTGGTGCGCGGCAGCGGCTTCAGCGGCCGCGGCACGCTCGACTTCACCGCCCCCGGCGGACCCGTCGAACTCGCCTTCGGCAGCAACGACGGCTACCGGGTCCTGCGGCACACCGAGGAGTCCCGCGACACCACCACCATGACCCAGCGCACCACCGTCACCCGCACCGTACGTCTGCACCTGTCCCGCTTCACCGCCCCCGGGACACAGGGCGAGCAGACGGTCGTCCTGCGGGAGCGCATCCCCGTCTCCGAGGTCTCGGCCGTGGACGTACGCCTGCGCAAGGAAGCCTGCTCCCCGGCCCCCGACACGGTCGACGACGAAGGCATCGCCCGCTGGGACATCGCCCTGCCGCCGGCCGGCCACCGCACGATCACCCTCGTGTACGAGCTCTTGGCGAGCGGCAAGGTCACGGGGCTCTGAACCTACGCCCGTGGGCAGACCTGCCGGCGACGACAGCGACCGACCGCTGACGGGGTAGTCGCCCCTCGGCGCAGCGGTGACCTGGCCGTGCTCCTTGCCGGACTCGGCCAACTCTCCGACGAGAACGGCGCCGGCGTCGGCGGACGACGCCACTGACCATGATCAGTGGTGGAAGCTGACCCGGTCGGCGTCGTGGGGGTTTCCCTCGTTGAGGCGTCTGATCGCTCTGCGCATGTCCTCGGCGAGGAGTTCGATCTCGTCGCGGTCGACGCCGTGTCGTACGAGGACGCGCTGGATCACGGTCTCCTGGCGGTCGGGCGGGAGCGGATAGGACGGGACCTGCCAGCCGCGCATCCGGAGTTGGTCGGAGAGGTCGTACAGGCTCCATCGGGTCGAGCCCGGATCGGTGAGGGTCCAGGAGACGGCGGGCAGTGCTCCGGCGCCGTCGTAGAGCAGGGTGAAGGGGCCCATGCCGGTGATCTGCCGGCCGAGGTGCTGCGCGGTGTCGGCGCATGCCTGGTAGACGCGACGGTACCCCTCGCGGCCGAGGCGCAGGAACATGAAGTACTGGGCGACGACCTGTCCGCCGGGGCGGGAGAAGTTCAGGGCGAGGGTGGGCATGTCGCCGCCGAGGTAGTCGACGTGGAAGACCAGGTCCTCCGGCAGTGCCGCCTTGTCGCGCCACAGGGCCCAGCCGACGCCGAGCGGTGCCATGCCGTACTTGTGGCCGGAGGCGTTGATCGAGGCCACGCGGGGCAGGCGGAAGTCCCACTCCAGGTCGGGGTGGAGGAACGGGGCGATGAAGCCGCCGGACGCCGCGTCGATGTGGAGGGGGACGTCGTGTCCGGTCTCCGCCTGGATGCGGTCGAGTTCGGCCGCGATCTCCGCCACCGGTTCGTAGGTGCAGGTGTAGGTCACGCCCAGGATCGCGACGACGCCGATGGTGTTCTCGTCGACGTACTGGCGCAGTTGGTGCGCCTGCAGGCCGGTGGCGCCCGGTTCCACGGGGGCCTGGCGCAACTCGACGTCGAAGTAGCGGGCGAACTTCTCCCAGCACACCTGCACCGGGCCGCACACCAGGTTGGGCCGGTCGGCCGGCTGACCGGCGGCGCGGCGCCGGTCGCGCCACCGCCACTTCAGTGCGAGGCCGCAGAGCATGGCGGCCTCGCTGGAGCCGGTCGTGGAGCACCCTACGGCGGGTTCGCTCCCGCCGGAGCCGGCCGGCGCGTGCCACAGGCTGGCGAGGATGTTGACGCACCGGGACTCGATCTCCGCGGTCTGCGGGTACTCGTCCTTGTCGACGATGTTCTTGTCGAGACACAGGTCCATCAGGTGGCGGACCTCGTCGTCGGCCCAGGTGGTGCAGAAGGTGGCCAGATTCTGCGCCGCGTTGCCGTCGAGCAGGAGCTCGCCGCGCAGCAACTGGTAGACGGTGTTCGGGGGCGAGGGCAGCTCCGGCATGGTCCGCTTGGACAGGGGTCGCTCGCTGATGGGCGATGTGAAGACGTCGGCGGCCGGGTCGGCGGCCGCTTCCTCGGCGTTGTGCAGAGCCACCGGTGCACCTCTCGCATGGTTCTCCCCTGTCTCTCGGAGGCTATGGGCGGGTACGCGGGTCCGACAGCGGGCGTACGCCACCCGAGGGTCGGCTGTGGTCGGCGGGGCCTGCTTCCCGGGGTGTTGCGCGGCGGCCTCCAGGACCGTCGCGGGTGAGCTGCTCGGCGACGGACGGCGTTGCCCGCTTTTCGGATTCCTGCGAATAAAACGCTCAAGAAATAACCGTTGTGCACGGTCTGCTCTGGCAGAGTCGGTGCCTGTTCAGCGGCGGCACGCAGCCAGGTGCCCCATGCGCCCAATGACCCGGGATGTGCCATGAGCGACGCACAAGACGCCTCCGGCCGGAGTGCCGGCCGAAGCGCCTGGGACAGTCCGGGCGGTCCTGCGTCCTCCTCGACCGCGGCCGTGTACTCCGAGGGGCAGGGGCAGCCCGCTCCCGGTGGACCGGGCGAAGGACGCGGCACGCCGACGGGGTCCGAGGGGGGTCCGAAGGCACCCTCCTGGTGCCTCCTGATCACCGGCCTGCTCCCCGTCGTCATCCTCGGGTTCGCCGGCGGCGGTCCCGCCACCGGGAGCTGCGTCGTCGTCGGCGCACTGGTCGTCCTCTCGACGTACGGCCTGCTGTGGTGGGGCGGCGGCGGGCGGCGGCGTCCCCCGGTCGACTCCCGAGGCGGCTTCGCCGTCATCCCGCCCGCATGAGGTCCGCCGAGCAGCGCGCCGAAGGCGCGGGACCGTTCACCACCCGGCTCACCTGGCGACCCCCCGGTGGTGGCACCGCGGTGTGGGAGTCGCGGCCCGCCCGGCGGCGCGGTGTCATCGCCGTCCGTGCGCCCGGCGCACGCGTCAGCAGTCACACCAGCGCGGACAGGGTTTCCCTGAGCCGTCTGCGCAGACTCAACGCCACCGCCGCGACCGCCTTCGTCATCGGGGGAGCCCTCTTCGCGGTCGGCGCGGGTATCGCCCAGTTCGGCTCCGGCGACGCCCTCACCTGCGCCACGATCTACTTCGCCGGCGGTCTCTTCTTCAACACCGGCGGCTACGTCTCGCTGCTCCAGGCCGTCAACGCACCCCGCCACGAGCCCGGCGGCGAAGGCCGACTGGTCACCCGCGACTGGCGCTGGTGGAGCTACGAGCCGTCGCGGGTCGACTGGCTGAGTGCGTTCGTCCTCTTCGCCGGCACGCTGGTGTTCGCCGTCGACCTCGTGGACTCGTTCCGCCAGGGGCTGACGGCCCATCAGGTAAACCGGCAGATCTGGGCTCCCGATGTGATCGGCTGCGTGCTGTTCCTGATCGCCGGTCATCTCGGGTTCGTCGAGATCTGCCACGGCCGGGGGCCGTGTCTGCGCTGCCGCAGTCTCGGCTGGTGGATCGTCGCCGTGAACCAGTTCGGCTCCTTGCTCTTCATGGTCTCGGCGCTCGCCGCGTACACCCACCTCTCCACCAACAGTGTGATCAACGCCGGTGTCGCCAACTGGGGCACACTCGTCGGCGCCGCCGCCTTCTCCCTGGGCGGCCTGCTTCAGCTCTGCGAACACCCCTGACCTGATCACTTGTCGCGCGGCTGCCGTCGAAGCCGCAGACAACCTGCCGCCGGGGACGAGGACTGCTCCTCCTGCCCGTACTGCCGACCACGGGCACCCCCGATGGCTGCGATGTCGGCCCGGAAGCAGCGCCACGGAACTGCGACGCGAGCACGCGGACACAGGCCGAGACGGAAGGCGCGCAACGCGCGGGTGAGGGCAAGGCGGACGGTTCAGAACAACGCCCGACGCTCCGTCAGTTCGCCTGCTCAGCCTCACCGTTCACCCTCTGTTCGTTTGAATTGGAAGTTGTTCCAATCTGTTGCCCGTTCATGTTTGATTGTGGTTGACTCCCGGCTGCACGCGATCACCCCGCCCGGCCGCTCCCCCGTCGAGTCCCCGCCGAGGCCCCATCCCCCGTATCGCCGCCAGAAGGGCACAGCTATGCGCGCGTTGCCGCACATGCGTCTCGTCGTCCGCCTCGACTCCGGAGAGGAGAGGCACATGGGTCCCTTCGCGCTCGGCGAAGCGGCTCACCTCGTGCAGGACGGCACCGAGGTGCGGGTGAGCGCGACGGCGCCCTACCGGGTCGACGTCCGTCCGCCGGCCGGGCGGCGGACGGTCTCCGTCGAGTACCGCCTGCGCGCACCGATGGGGAACTTCGACGAGGTCGTCCCGCCGGACAGCGGGCGGTGGTTCATGAACCTGATGCATGTCACCGGGTTCTGGAAGTACGGCCGACAGGCCCGGTCGAGGATCGACGACGTCAAGGTGCCGCTCTACATGTTCACCGGGCGTGACGGGAACGTGGAGCTGGCCATGGGAGTCATCGGGGATCTGGTCGAGACCGACCTCAACCTCCTGGAACCCGTCTCCAACCGGGCGTTGAACGTCCACACCGGCGGCGTCGAGGTGAGCATCCGCCGCGGGACGGAGGACTACCCGCTGCCCCGGTCCGCGACCCGAGCCGACGGCTCCGACGGCTCCGACAGCTCCGACGGCGTCCTGACCGAGCACGTCTATCTCCTGACCCGGCCCGAGAAGGGCAGCCACGGCCCTTGGCTGGATGTCCTGCGGGACTTCTCCGAGCGGACCAGGACGCTCTTCGGGCTCCAGGACCGTCTCGTCGCGGAGTCCTTCGAACCCTTCTGGTGCAGCTGGACCGACTGGGCCAGTGACGACATCGGCCAGGACATGGTCCTGGAGAACATCGAGATCGGCCTCGATGTCGGCGTCCGGAACTTCATCATCGACGACGGCTGGTTCGGGCCCGGCCTCGACACCGCGTACGAGACGCCCTTGAACATCGGCGACTGGCAGCCGGACCCCGTCAAATTCCCGGACATGCCAGGACTGGTGCGCCGGGCCGAGTCGCTGGGGGCGAGGGTCGTCATCTGGTGCGCACCGCACGCGGTCGGCCCCGCCGCGCGATGTTTCGCCGACCGCCGCCATCTGCTCATCGGCCCGGAATCGGGCGAACCCGTCCTGGGCGAGACCCAGTTCTACTCCCTCTGTTTCATGAACGCCGAGGCACGCGCGGTGATGGCCGACATCTGCGTACGGCTGGCGCGGGAGTACGGCTTCCACGGGGCCAAGTACGACCTGTTCAACTGGGTACCCGACCTGCGGTGCGAAAGCCCCCACCACGAGCACGACTTGGACTCGATGCTCACCGGACTGCGTCTGATGCTGGAGGAAGCCGACCGGCGCACCCACGCGGTGGCCCCGGACTACATCGTGGAGCTCAAGCAGAACTACGGCACGGCGTTCCTCACGCCGTACGGCACTTGCATGCGCGCCGGCGACGCCCCCTTCGACCCCCGGACGAACTTCCTGCGGACCCTGCATGCCCAGGCGTACACACCCGCCGCGCTCAACGACTACCAGACGTTCGGCCCCGGTGACTCACCCGAGGACGTCGCCGTGGCGGTCATCTCCATGATGGCCGCCGGGATCCCGGCGTATGGCACCGACTTCGCGCGACTGTCCGACGAGGCCAAGGACGTCCTGAGGTGGTACCACCGGATCCGCGACGACAACAGCAGCGGTTTTCTGCGGCACCGGACCGCCGACGACGCCTCCCACAGGGTCCTGCGGGCCGCAGCGGACGAGCGTGATGTCGTGTTCGTTCTGCAGCCGTCCACCGCCTGCCGGGTCGACCGGCCCGCACTCGTCCTCAACGGCGGCTACACGACGCGTCTGACGGTGGACGCCCAGTCGACAGGGCTCCGCTTCGCCGTCCTGTCGCCGACCGGTGAGCGGCTGACCGCCGAGCGCGGGCATCCAGGAGGGCCGCTGACCATCGACGTCCCCCCGGGCGGTGCCGTCGTCCTCGAAGCGGCCGACGACAGTGAGGTGGGCGGGCGATGACGCCGGTGTCCCAAGTCCCGTCGCGCGAGGCGTGTACGGCGGCCGCCCGCCGTACGTGGGCGCAGGTACGCGCCGCCGCTCCCGAACACGTGTCGGCGGACGTCGATCTGACGCAGGTCACCCGTGTCGTGGCCGTCGTGGCCTCCTCCCGAGGCGGCAGCAGCCTCCTCCACCAGATTCTCTCCGACCAGCCGGACGTGCTGTCCCTCTCGGGCGAGCACACCGCGCTGTACAAGCTGAACGGGCTCGACCGGGGCCCTGACGGGTCCGACGCGCTGGCGCGGGACGTCGCGTTCAACCGGGAAGAGTTCTCAAGGGACTTCACCTCCCTGCTCAGTTCGGGACCGGCCCGTCCCCCGGTCAGCGACACGGACCGGGCGTGCTACGCGGCCGTAGTGACACGGCGTATCGCCCTGCAATGGCCCCTGGAGGAGATCGAGTACGCGACCGTCCGGGACGCCGTCGAGCACGCCGTACGGAGCTCCTCCCACCGCGACGATCCCGCCACGCTGTTCGCGGCGGTGCTGCACCGCCTGCGCGTGGCGCATCCCCGCATCGATCCGTCGTTCTACGACCTGCCGCCCGCGCTGCGGGGTGAACCGCGCACCGCCGAACTGCGCCCGCCCCACGACGGCTACGCCATCGAGGAACCGCCCTTCGTCGTACCGCAGTTGCGTACGGCCGCCGACAGCGGCGCGCTGCGGCGCCTCCCCGTGGTGATCAAGTCGTCCGTCGACGCCTACCGGCTGCCCCTGCTGCGCCGGCTGCTGCCCCACGCCGAGATCCGGGTCATCCACCTCGTCCGCAACCCCGCCGCGAGCGTGAACGGGCTCTACGACGGCTGGCGCGACCGGGGATTCTTCTCGTACGACGTCTCCGACCGGCACACACTGTCGATCGACGGCTACTCCGAACTCGGCGCCGCCGCACGGCGATGGTGGAACTTCGACATCCCTCCCGGCTGGGAGAAGCTCGTGGACCAGCCGCTGGAGCAGGTGTGCGCGGCGCAGTGGGCGGGCGCGCACCGCGCGGCCCTCGACGAACTGGGGCCCGGCACGGCGGACGCGGTCCTGCGGGTGCCGTTCGAGCGGATCACCGATCCCGCCACCCGGGAGGGAACCCTGCGTTCCGTCTTCGCCTTCGCCGGCATCCCGCAGCCGCGTCAGCCGGTCCGGCTCCCGGTGGTCATGGCGACCGCACGGCCCGGCCCGGCGCGCTGGCGGCAGCGGGCCGGTCTGGTGCTGCCCGCGGTCGACCATCCGGTCGTTCGGGAGGTCGCGGACGAACTCGGTTACAGGAAAGGGGAAGAGGACACATGGGTGTGACAGCGGCCGCCTACCACGGGCCGGGCTGGCGGCCCCGCCCGGGACGGCAAGAGGACGACGTCGCCACCGGCGGAACCTGGGCGCGGCTGCGGGTCTGCCGCGACTTCGACCGGCTCACCGACGTCGTACTGCACTGCCCGCCCGCCGAAGTCCTCACCGCCGGTGCGCCCGACGAGCTCCAGCACCTGCAACGGCTGGACCACACGGCGCTGCGGCGCGACATGGACGCGCTGGCCGAGGCGTACGACGCGCTGGGCGTCACCGTGCACGAGTTGCCCGGTCCGTCGCCCCTCGGCGGGAACCCGTACCGCGGCGCCAACGCGATGTACGCGCGCGATCTGCTGTGGATGACCGGGGCGGGCGCGGTGATCCCCCGCATGGCGAGCGCCGTCCGCGCGGGCGAGGAACTGCAGACGCTCAGGCTCTGCGCCGGGCTCGGCGTACCCGTGGCGCGGACCATCGGCGCCGACGGCGTCTTCGAGGGTGCCGACGCCCTGTGGCTGCGTTCCGGCCTCGTCGCCCTGGGACTGGGCGTGCGCACCAACCACGCGGGCGCACGGCAGATCGAGGACGAGGTACGGCAGCAGGGCGCGCGGGTGCTCCCGCTGACCGTGCCGGCCGGGATCCAGCATCTGCTGGGTGTGCTCCAGGTGCTCGACGCCGACCTGCTCGCCGCCCGCACCTCGCTCATGGACCCCGCCGAGGTCCGCCATCTGCGCGACCTGGGCTTCACCGTCGTCGACGTCCCCGAGTCCGAGGACGTGCGCAGCCACCTCGCATTCAACTTCGTCACCGTGGCACCCCGGATGGTCCTCATGCCGAGGGGAGCCGACGCCACGGCAACGGTGCTGGCACGGCACGGAGTTGAGTGCGTCGCCCGCGTCGCGACACCGGAACTCACCAAGGGCGCGGGTGGAATCGCCTGTGCCACAGGAATTCTCGCCCGCAGCTCCCAGGACCGAGGTACACCCTGATGCCGACACTCAGCGTCGTCGTGCCCTTCTACAACGTCGCCCCCTACTTCCCGGCACTCCTGGAGTCCCTGGCCGCGCAGGAACTCAAGGACATCGAGGTCGTCCTGGTCGATGACGGATCGACCGACAGCAGCCTGCGGATCGCGGCCTCGTGGGTGGCGCGCGACGAACGGTTCCTTCTCGTCACCCAGCCGCACGGCGGGCTCAGCGCGGCCCGCAACGCCGGCTTCGAGAAGGCCACCGGCACCTATCTGGCGTTCGCCGACTCCGACGACGTCGTGCCGTCGACCGCGTACCGGGCCCTCGTGGAATCCCTCGACGAATCCGGCTCCGACTTCGCCTCCGGAGACGTCCGGCGCCTCAACTCCGCGGGGACGCACCGCCATCCGCGCTACGCCGACGTGTTCTCCCGCGCGCGCCGCCGCACCCACATCACCCGCGACCACGACCTGATTCTCGACCGGATGATCTGGAACAAGGTTTTCCGCAGGTCGTTCTGGGACGGTCACCGATTCGCCTTCTCCCTCGCCCAGTACGAGGACGCGCCCGTCACCGTACGGGCCCACATCGAGGCCCGGTCCGTGGACGTGGTGGGACAGGTCGTCTACCACTGGCGCATCCGTGAAGCCGGCGAGCGCTCCATCACCCAGCGCCTGTACGAGCCGGACAACATCGCCGCCCGCATGCGCATGATGGTGGTCACCGGCGACATCGTGCGCGAACACGCCCCCGAACTGCTGGTCGCGTACGAACGGGACATGTGCCTGGGCGACTTGAGGATCATGATGCTCGCCCTGCTGGAGAACAGCGACGACGCCATGGCGACGGCCCTGAAGCTCGGCCACGGCTTCCTCACCCAGGTCGACGACCAGCTCGTCGAGCATCTGCCCGAGCCGCACCGCCACCGGCTGACCCTCTTCCTCTCGGGGAAGACCCAAGAGCTCCGTGAGGTCCTGCGTGCCGAAGGGCACTGACGCGACGGACAGCGGACCGACGGCAACCGCAGCACCCCGGACCGCCCGGCAACTGCTGCGCCAGGAAGCCGACTTCCGGCGGGTCTACCTGTCCCAGCTGGTCAGTCTCGGCGGCGACTGGTTCGCGATGATCCCGCTGCTGTCGCTGCTCCAGACGTTGACCGGCGACCCCCTGTGGGGAGCGCTGGTCCTCGCCGCCGACACACTGGTCATCGCCGCGCTGTCCCCGTACGCGGGTGTGATCGTCGACCGTGTCGACCGCCGTCGGCTGATGATCGTGTGCGACCTGCTCTCCGCCGGGTTCATCGCCACCCTGCTCCTCGTGCGGAGCGAGTCGACCGCGTGGATCGCCCTGATCGCGCTGGGCGGCGTCGCGGGCGTGAAGGCCTTCCACGCTCCCGCCGCCAACGCCGCGCTGCCGAACCTGGTGCCCAAGGCGGACCTGCTGACCGCGAACGCCCTCGTCGGCGGCGCCTGGGGTGTCATGCTGGCCGTGGGCGCCTCGCTGGGCGCGCTGCTCGCCTCCGCGGTCGGCACCCACTGGTGCTTCGCCCTCGACGTGGCCTCCTTCTGCGTCTCCGCGGCCCTGGTCCGCCGGGTCCGCAGGCCCTTCGGAGACGGACGGGAGCGGAAAACACGGACCAGGGTGCGGGACGACCTGCGCGAGACCGCGTCGTTCGCCCGCGAGGACCGCCGTGTCATCGCCCTGTTGCTGGCCAAACCGGGCACCGCCCTGGGCAACGGCGTCCTGGCCCTCTTTCCGGCCCTGTGCGCCACCGTGTTCCACGTGGGTGAGCTCGGAGCGGGCCTGCTGTACGCCGCCCGCGGAGTGGGCGCGCTGATCGGCCCCGCCCTGGGGCGACGGTTGCTGTCGGGGCGCGGCGACCGCAGCCGTCTCCTCACCCTGGCCTCGACCCTGACCTTCGGTCTCGCCTACGCCGGCTTCGCCGCGGTCGACTGGTTTCCGCTGGCCGTCCTGCTCGTCGTGACGGCCCACGTCGGCGGCAGTATGAACGCCACACTGTCGTCCTACGCCCTGCAGGCAGCCACCCCGGACGCCATCCGCGGGCGGGTCCTCAGCGTGGACTTCATGCTCTTCACCCTGTCCCTCGGAGCGAGCCAGCTGCTGGCCGGCGGCCTTGCCACGCGCACGGACGCGCCGGAGGCGGCCCTGTGCGTCGCGAGCGTCGTGATCGCGTACGGCGCCCTGTGGTGGGCCTTCTCCGGGAGCCCCACGGCGCGCCGGAGAC
Source organism: Streptomyces sp. NPDC006458 (assembly GCF_040612135.1). NCBI lineage: Bacteria > Bacillati > Actinomycetota > Actinomycetes > Kitasatosporales > Streptomycetaceae > Streptomyces > Streptomyces sp. NPDC006458. The sequence continues at coordinate 248,455 of NZ_JBEXPR010000004.1, forward strand.
CGCCGCTGCCCCGCACCGATCCTCCCACCGTGAATCGAGGATGACCCCGCCATGCAGCTTCGCCCCCGACCCTGCGCCTGCGGTGTGACCGTGTGGCTCACCGGCGCCTCCGGCGCGCGCACGGCGGCCGTCGCGCGCGAGCTGGCCAGAAGACTGCGGGAGCTGGGCTCTCGCGCGGCGGCTCTGGACGCCGACGGGCCACTCGGGGCGGATGTGCTGAGGGTCGGCCTGACGGCCGAGGTGCTCGCACGCAACGGCGTGATCGTCCTGGTGGCCTCGACCGCGGACTCCCCCGCCGGCTCGACCGCCCACCCGGGCGGCCGCGACGACGTACGGGAACGGCACCGCAGAAGCGGCACGCACTTCCTGCCGGTCCACCTCCCGGCGCCGGCCAGGCCGACGGACACGGCTGCCGCGCTCCTGACGGGGCTGCTCGCAGAGAAACGGTTCGTGGCGTGAGCGCCTTGCGGCCCGGGTCTCAGCGGGAGGGTCCGGGCCAGTCCGAAGACAGTGCGCTCCACCTCTTGAGAATCCCGCGGAACCGGCTTATGTTTACGTAAACATAAAAGCGGCGATCGGCATTCGTCACAGCCCCAAGATCGCCCCATCCGGTGCAGGCAGCCGCGGAGCACCACCCGGCCCTCATCGACCGCCGCCCCTGCCCCCCTCTGCCTCCAGAGGTAGCCATGTACCACAGCAAGAACGCTCCGCTCCTTCAGTCCCCCCCGGTCCGGATCGACGATCCGCACGTCGCCGTCCTGACCGTGCCCGCCCAGGCGGAACAGGTCCCCGTGGCCCGCCACTTCACGACCGCCGTACTGCGCACATGGCGGCTGGACCAGGACGCGTGCGACACCGCCGAACTCGTCGTTGCCGAGCTCGCGGCGAACGCCGTCCAATACGGGGGCGCGGAGCTGACGCTCCGCCTCGCGCTCACCGTGGAGGACGGCCGCCTGCACGTCGCCGTCCTGGACTCCAGCCAGGGTCCCGGGCTGCGTCCGGAGCGGGACTGCGACCCGTGCGAGCGGGGGCGGGGCATGGAGATCGTCGAGTACCTGACCGAGTGGGTCCGGGTCGAGAGGCGTCCCGGCGGGCGGTGCGTCAGGGCCTGCATGCGGGTGGAGGCGGTGCAGGGATACGCCCTCGGGGTGCTGAACGGAGAGGGCGAGCGAAGGCTCGCCGCCGCGTAGGTCCTCGGCGGAACCGCCGGAAGCACCTTCACACTCACCACCTGCGACTGAGCCGTGACCAGAAGTGATGCGTCCGGCTGCCGTCCGCGCCGAGGGCGAGATGGTTACGGCGCGGGCGCGACGGTGCGATACGGCACTGCGCACCGCCCCGGCGGACCGCAAGGCCAATTGCCGAAGGCAACGACGACAGGGCCTCACGGAACCGCCGCATCGGAATCGCGACCCCGAGCGGCCAAGAGGCCCTGCCGTGGTGCTTGCCGCTACTGAGAGGCGGCCTCCCGGTGGATCTCGTAGCCGTAGCCTTCGTCCGCGTCCGTGTCGAAGTACAGGCTCGGCCGGTCGCCGGCCTCCTCGACCTGGAGGAGCGTGGACTCGGAGTCGTCGGAGAAGGAACCCGCGGCGGCGAAGCGCAGCTCGACGGTGCCGCTGCGGTCGTCGTCGCCGTCGAGACTCCACCGGCCCCGCCCGGAGAGCCTTTCGTTTCCGGGCGGCGGGTCGGTGAAGCCGAACTCGATGGCGGTGCGGGGAATGCCCGACATCTCGAACGTGCCGTCGTCGTCGAACTCGACCCGGCCGCCGCCGGAGCCCTTCCAGACTCCGGCGACCTGCTGCGAGCTCAGCTCGTCCGACGTGCCGCCGTCGCACCCCTGCAGGACGAACAGGCTGCCGAGGAAGAGGACGGGGACGGCGGCGGCTATCGCGCAACCACGAAGAACCTTCACGCCCTGCCTACTTGTAGATCGTTTCCTGCCACTTGATCTCGACCCTGTATCCCGCGAAGTAGCCGCCAGTGTACTGCGGAGTGCCATTGAAGCTTTCCTGCCACTTGGAGTGACCGGGCACGAAGGACTCGTTGTCGATGTCCGTCCACGCGCGGTACTTGACCGTGAGGGTGTTCCCCTTCGACTTCGTGATGTCGTACTGCAGCGAGTAGGACCCGAGGACGCCCTGTTGAGCCGATGACGCCGGCGCGCACGCACTCCTCCGACGACAGGGTGACCGTCGTCAGGGCGCCGGTCTCCGAGGTGACGGTGGAGACGCGCGGCCGCCGCAGGGGGAGGATGTCGTCGGTGCCGTCGACCCGGTTGGGCCGCATCTGGTAGGTGAAGCCGATCGGTTCGTTGACGATCTCGGTGCCCGCCTTGGCGGTGCGGCGGATCGACATCAGGGCCAGGGTCTGGTCACTGCTGTCGCCGATGTCGCCGCCGTCCAGGTACTTCTGGGTGAGGTCCCAGGTGTCGACGGGCTTGTAGGCGGTCTCCGCGGCCGACCAGGAGAACGTGTTGACCTGGGTCAGACGCTTGCGGGTGAAGAAGGCCGGGCCGGACGCGTCGCATTCGTTGTCGCCGTCGGAGCAGATCGCGTCGAACGGCACGTCCGGCCAGTTCTTCGCCGTGTCCTTGGTCAGCGAGGAGCAGTCCTCCGCTGTGCAGCGCTCGGCGTGCCCGAAGGTGACCTTCGCGTCGGCGTCGTCGGCGAACAGCGCGCCCTTGCGCAGGCCGTACTTGCTCTCCTTCAGGTAACCGCCGCGCGTGTAGGCGGTGTTGTGGGCGGGCACGAGCCGCAGCCCGAGCGCCGGGATGCCGCGCGCCCGCGGGCCCGGGACCTGCTCGACGGCTGGCGGTACATCCTCGCCGACGCGACGCTGCGTCCGCTGTTCTTCAACACCGCCCTGTTCAACGGCCTGGTGATGGCCGCCCAGCCCCTGCTGGCCGTCCTGATGCTCGACCGGCTGGGCTTCGCCGCCTGGCAGTACGGCCTCGCCTTCGCGGCGCCCTCGATCGGCGGACTGCTCGGTTCGCGGCTGGCCCGGCATCTCGTCGCCCGGTTCGGACAGCACAAGGTCCTGGTCGCGGCCGGAGTGCTGCGCGCACTCTGGCCACTCGGCCTGGCGTTCGTCGGGCCGGGCACCGGAGGACTGCTGCTGGTGATCGGCGTCGAGTTCGGGCTCATCTTCTGCTGCGGGATCTTCAACCCCGTCCACGCCACGTACCGCCTTGAGCGCACGGCGAGCGACAGGGTCGCCCGCACGCTGTCCGCCTGGGCGGTGACGACGAAGGCCGCGACCGCGCTGCTGACGGCGGTGTGGGGCGTGCTGGGCAGCGTACTCGGCCCCGGTACGGCCATCGGCCTGGCCGGGGTCCTCCTGCTGGCTACGCCGCTGCTGCTCCCGCGCCGGGCGGCGGCACCCCGCTCCGAGCCGGAAACGGCACCGAACCGCGCGTGACGGGCCGTCTTCGGGCGGGACACGCACTTGGTAGCCTTCCCGCAGGGGGTGCCATGAGCGACTACGGATTTCCTGACGACGAGTACCGCGAGGCGGTCCGGCGGGCCGAGCGGGCGACTCGGTGGGGTTGGACGGCGATCACCGGTGTGAGCGGCCTCATCGCCGCGGCCGTGGTGGTTCTGGCCGTCGCCTGCCTGGTCTTCGTGGTCGCGCTCGCGTACGCCGCGGTATCCGTGAACTAGCGGCGGTCCGTTCCCTCACATGGACGTCGTCGAGCTGTTGGAATCGGCTGCTCTCCTGGTCCCGGAAGAGATCGCCACCGAGAACGACATCACGTTGCGAGACGTATGGGACTACCTCGCCCACGACGAGTGGGAAGTCGGTCTTGGCCTGCTGGAGGAACTCGGGGACGGGCAGTCGCTGCCGTTGACGTTCTGGGAGCAGCTCGCCGAGGCGGCCGAACAGCTTTTCCTTGAGCGGAGCGCAGCCTGGTGTCATTGGCGGTGTTCCGAGATCCGCAATGGACTGATCCGAGCGGACCTGACGCTCCGGCCGGCCGCCGAGGCGCGACGCAGGATACCGATTGCTGGTCATGGCGTCCTCCAGCCCATGTGGAACATCGGGAATCTCTCGCCCGCCGGCGGTCACTCGGTGAGCATTGCGGCGCTCTGGGTCGAGGAGTTGCCCGCGCTGGAGCCCGGCGGTCGGGCCACGGTTCGGCTTGTGCCCCTCACTCCGTCCCACTGGATCTCCGGCCTGGGCGACTCCCCCGCCGATCACCGCGACCTCGATCTCCAGCAAGGTGGCACTGCCTGCGATGGCCGCGGCCAGGGCCCTGGCGGACCGGTCGAAGGCGGCCAGGGCGCGGTCGTCGCCCGCGCCCGCCGCGACGGCCACGGCTGCCGCGGTCGCCTCCTGCCCCGGCGGCGGGGTCCAGCCGAGCTGCACCGCGTGGCGGGCGATCGCGGTGCCGCTGGCGTACCCCTCGACGCATCCCCGCGCGCCGCACGCGCAGGGCGGGCCGTCCATGTCCACCGAGATGTGCCCGATGTGCCCGGCGTTGCCGGAGGGCCCGGGATGCAGTTCGCCGTCCAGCACGTAGCCGCCACCGACGCCGGTCGAGACCACCATGCACAAGGCGTTGCCGACGCCCCGGGCGGCACCGAGCCAGTGCTCCGCGGCCGCCACGGCCACGGCGTCGCCGAGCAGCACCGGCTCGATGGCGTCCGACACCAGTGGATGCGCGCGCACGCTCTCGACCAGCGGGAACGAGCGCCACGCGGGTAGGTTCACCGGGCTCACAGTGCCCTTGACCATGTCCACCGGCCCGGCGCTGGCGATGCCCATCGCGCAGACGGCGCCCCAGGCCGGACGGGCTGCGAGCGCGTCGATCACGGCGTCGACGGTGCCGCTGAGGCGAGACGTGGACTCGCGGGCCGGCGTGGGCAGTTCGGCCCGCTCGACGATCCCGCCCGCGTCGTCGATCAGCGCTCCCGCGATCTTTGTGCCGCCGATGTCGATTGCTGCATACACCTAAGTGCTCATTTCTCTGTTCTACGCCTGGGTCGCCTCCGGCCGCGGAGGCGGTGAGTCCGACGACATTGACTCATGACAACGTTGTCAAGAGATGATTACGGGTGAGCCTGACATCTCTCCCGGGGCCCCGTGTCCGCGCATCGAGGGGCTCAGGGCCGGTGTGCGGCCAGTCCGGTGCCCGCCACGAAGAGGGTCCCGGACCCTTCCACGGTGATCCCCCGGTCGGAGTCGGGCAGGAAACAGGAGGCGCCCGGGCGCAGGGACACCACCTCGCCGTCCGGGCCGCGCAACCGTGCCGCACCCGCCGTGCACACAACGATGCGCGGCCCTGCCGACGGCACGAGCGGAACGGCCGTAGCCGTGAGCTCCGTGCGGTAGAGGGTGAACTCCTCCACCGGGCACTCGAACACCTGCGTATGACTCGGGTCGGCGACCGCGCTCGGCCGGATGACGGGGACCTGGACCGCGGGATCGGTGATCCGCAGCAGCTCCGGAACGTTCACCTCCTTCGTCGTCAGACCCGCGCGGAGCGCATTGCCGGAGGCCGCCATGAGCTCCACGCCCACGCCCCGTACGTACGCGTGCAGTCCGCCGGCCGACATGTACAACGCGTCTCCCGTGGCGAGGACCTGATGACGCATCAGCAGCGAGGCCACGAGGCCGAGGTCGTCGACGTGGTGCTGTGCCATGCGCACCACCGCGCCGTACGCCTCCGCGTGTGGGCCCGGCTCATCCGCCAGTCGAGCGCTCGCCTGCACGACCTCACGCACCAGCGGTACGCGGTCCCGCGCCGGCCATTCCAGCAGGGCCCGGAGTGCCGCCGTGAGCGCGGTGTCGTCACCCTCACCGTCGAGGAGCGCCACCACCGGGCGGAGCCTGGTCACACCGAGGCGGTCGAGTACGGCGGCTGCCTCCGCGCGCGTGCGGAAGCCGGCGAGGACCTCAAAGGGGCTGAGGGCGTAGAGGAGTTCGGGCTTGGGCCAGTCATCGGAGTAGGGGCCCTGTCCCCCGCTCGCCGCCTGCTCGGTGAACGCGGCGTGAGCCTGCTTCCGGTCGGGGTGCACCTGGATGGACAGGGGTTGGTCCGCCGCGAGCACCTTGAGCAGGAAGGGGAGCCGACCGCCGAATCGGGCGACGCAGTCCGCGCCGAGTTCCCGTTCGGGGTCGTCGCTCACCACGTCCCACAGCGTGCGGGTCCGTCCGTCGCGTCTGACGCCCGCGGGCCCTGCCGGGTGTTCCCCCATCCACAGTTCCGCCTCGGGCCCCGCGGACGGTGCGTCGCGACCCTGCAGCCGGGCGAGCGCCTCAGCCGGCGGTGCCCCTGCGCGGACGCGGCCGTACTGCTCCGAGTGGAGCTCACGAGTGGTGGACGCCCGCCCTCGCGCCGAGGCTGGCCCTACGCCGCGCCCGCGCCCCTGACGCACAGGGGGCGGGCGGACTCGCGTGGTGTCGTCGGCGTCGTCGGCGGTCTCGGCGCGGCCGAGGCCATGAGAGAGACGGGATCACATGGCGGAAGAGGACATCAGGAAGGGCTGTCTGCCGCCCGTTCGCGGAAGCGGCATCGCTGTACGGAGGCGAACGCGGTACCGGTACCCGCGACGACGCCCCCGGGGCGCGCGGAACCGGACGGCACTCGTCGCCGCCGGGCTGGCCCTCCTGGGTGCCCTCGCCCCGACACCGAGCGGTGCCGCGTCGGCGACCGGGCCGCAACCCGGAAGCCGCGCACGTTTCGTGCCCGCTCCCTGCCCGGCCACGCCGGAGCCGATCCCGGGGCGGTGCGGGTTCCTGGAGGTTCCCGAGGATCGCTCCGCCCGCCAGCGCGGTCGGACCATCCGGCTGGCCGTGGCCGTCGTTCCGGCCGCGTCGGCGTCGGCGCCCGGGGACCCGGTGGTGTTCATGGAGGGCGGTCCGGGCGGAGACGCGCTCGGGAGCATCCCCTTCCTGATCGCCTCCGGCGTGAACCGGGATCGCGATCTGATCGTCATGGCGCAGCGCGGCACGCTCTACTCGCAGCCGAACCTCGCCTGTCCGGAGATCGACCGGTTCTCCGCGGACGCCGTGGGGCTGCGCTACGACGCGCCCTCGACCGGGCGGCTGCTGGTGCGGGCCGCGAAGGAGTGCCGGGACCGTCTGGCAGCCGACGGAATCGAGCTGAGCGCCTACAACACCACCGAGAACGCGGCGGACTTCGCCGACCTGCGCAGGGCGCTGGGGATCGACCGGTGGAACGTCTACGGCTACTCGTACGGCACCGATCTGGCCCTCACCTATCTGCGCCGGCACCCCCAGGGCATCCGCTCGGTGGCCATCGACTCGGTCGCGCCCCCGCAGATCGTGAGCCTGCCGTGGACCTGGGACAGCGCTCGGGAGGGGATCGGTGCGATCTTCGCGGCCTGCGAGGCACAGCCCCGCTGCAAGAACCGCTACCCGGACCTCCCGCGCACGCTGACCAGGCAGGTCCGCCGCCTTGAGGCGCACCCGCTGACCCTGACGGCGCGGCCGCCGGGGGGCGGAGACCCGGTGAGGGTGGTCCTCGACGGGGGCGCGCTGGTGAACCTGCTCGTCGGCAACGCCGTACCGGCCGTCGACGTCCCCGCGGCGCTCGACGAACTCGCCCACGGGGATCCGGACCGCTTCGCGCGGGCCCGGGCCGCGGGTGCGACGCCCGTCGTCGGCGAGTTCGCCTACGGGCTGACGAATTCGGTGGCGTGCGGCGAGTGGGTGCCGGGCCATTCGGCGGCCGACCTGCTGAACGCGGGAAGGCGGGCCTTTCCCGGGTGGCCGGACACGGTGCTGGCCCAGGCCCCGCAGCTTCCCTTCCAGGAGCAGGTGTGCCGCGCCTGGGACGTACCGGACCGCACCGCGATCCAGCGGGTGACCACCGTCAGCGGGGTCCCGGCGCTCATCGTGTCCGGCACCTTCGACGCGAAGACGGGGGCGAGCTGGGGCCCGTACGCGGGCCGCACGCTGTCCCGTTCGACCGCCTTGCGGATTCCCGGCATCGGCCACTGGGTGGTTCCCCAGTCGCCGTGCGCTCAGGAGGTTCTGGCCTCCTTCCTCACGCGGCCGGCCGCGCCCGACGCCCGTTGCGTGGCGGGACTCGCGCCGCGACCGTTCACCATCACGCCCCTCCCGGAGAACTCATGATGTCCCTGCGCCCGCCCCACCACCGCCGCGCCTGGCGACGGCTCCCGGCCACGGTGGCCGGGGTCGCCGCGGGAGCCCTCGTCGTCGGCGCCGCCGCGCTGCCCGCCCGGGCCGAGTCCACAGCCCGGGCGCAGCTCGGCACGGTCGCCCGGACCGTGGGCCACGCCCGCTTCGTGCCGGGCCCCTGTCCGAGGACGGCCGACCCGATCCCCGCTCTGGAGGGGGCCCACTGCGGAACGCTCACCGTGCCCGAGAACCGCTCCCGGCACAACGGACGGAAGATCACCCTCGGAGTCGCGATCGTTCCGGCGGCCACCCGCACACCGGCGGGCGACCCGATCGTGTGGTTCGCCGGCGGGCCCGGCGACGACGCGGTCTCCGAGGCCCAACTGGCCATCGACGGTGGCCTGAACCGCGACCGGGACGTCATCTTCATGTCCCAGCGGGGCACGTACTCGGCCGACCCGGCGCTCACCTGCCCGAACATCGACGAGTTCAACGCACGCGCCGTCGGCCTCGTCCTCGGCGCGCCGTCCACCGGGCGCCTGCACGTCGAGGCGACGCGCGCCTGCCTTGATCAGCTCGCTCGTCGCGGGGCGGACCTCAGCGCCTACGACGGCACCGAGAGCGCGGCGGACTACGCGGATCTGCGCAGGGCACTCGGCATCAGACAGTGGAACGTGTTCGGCATCTCCTACGGCACCGACCTGGCGCTCCTCTACATGCGTCTGCACCCGCAGGGCGTCCGGTCGGTGGGCATCGACGGTGTCCTGCCGCCTTCGCTGGCCGGAGGAGCGGTGACCTGGCGCGCCGCACGAGAGGGTTTCGACGGCCTGTTCGAGGCCTGTGCGCAGCAGCCCGCCTGCGACAGCCGCTACCCGAACCTGAAAGCCACCTTCGAGCGCCTCGTCCGTGAGGTGGAGGCCCGGCCGGTCACCACGTCCGTCACGGTGCCGGGCCGGCCGGAGCCGGTGAAGGTCGTCATCGACGGCGGTGTCCTGGTGACCTGGCTGACCTCCGCCACCCATCTGGCGGCCGGAGTGCCCCGCTCCATCGACGAACTGGCCCATGGCGATCCGCAGCGGATCGCCGAGCAGTGGGCGGGCGGCAAGCTCAGTCCGCAGGCCGTCGGGAGGGTCGCCCACGGGCTCGCCTACGGTGTCTTCTGCCGCGAGTGGACACCGTTCGAGAGCGAGGCCGACGTGATCCGGGCAGGGCGGCGGGCGTTCCCGTCGTTCCCCCGCTCGGTGCTGGCCAACGCGCCCCAACTCGCCTGGCTCCACGCGGACTGCCGTGCCTGGGACGTCCCCCCGGCACCGCGCTCGGTCCGGCAGGTGACGCGCAGCGACATCCCCACGCTCGTCATGTCGGCCGGGTTCGACGCCCAGACCGCGGCGAGCAACGGGGCCTATGCCGCTCGTACGTTGAGCAGTTCCACCCAGGTCACGGTCCCCTACGTCGCCCATGTCGCCTTCGCCGAGTCGACCTGCGCGCAAGCGATCACGCTCTCCTTCTTCGAGACGCCGAACGCGGCCGACAGGTCATGCCTCGCAGGGCTTCAGCCGCCGGTGTTCGAGATCGCGCCATAAGGGGCCCTGACACAGCCCGTCGGATGTGGCGGTGCGGTCCGGCCGGACGGCCACGCCGCGGTGCTCCCCCACGTCGGCCAACAGGTCCTGCACGGCCTTCCAGGGCGGGATCCGGCTGCCGCTGAGGTAGCGGGAGAGTGTGCCGGGGTCCCACTGCCGGCGGGCGGCGTAGCGGCGTACCGAGATGTCCAGCCCTTCGAACAGCTCTCTGAGTGCCTCGGCCAGGGCGCGGGAGGCGTCCGGCAGGTCGTTTCCCAGCGGCCTGAGCTCACCCACGCTCTTCTCCCTTGGTCCGCTCCTGCACGTGTCGGCAGGCGCGTGCCTGGTCGTGCTCGATGAGGCGGTTGAAGAACGACACGGCCAGGGCGGCGACGCCCAGTCCGACCAGGACGCCGCGGAAGCGGCCCTCGCCGGCCGCCAGCGACAGAGCCGTCGCGACACCACCGCTGAGCGCCGCGAGCAGAAGGACGAGAGCCGATCTGGCTGTTAACAAAGGGCTGTCCATGGGACCTCTCCCCTCATGGCGTCCGGCCCAAGGGCGAGGAAGCCTGTCGTCGGTGCGAACGGCCGCTCGCCGCTCGGGACACACAGCATGGACCGTCCCGCTCCCGTTGCGCGCCGCGATGCTCGGCGCAGCACACGCAGAGAGGTGTTGCGGGCTTCAACCCGGCTGCGGGTCAATGTGTTTGACCTGGTCCGCGCACCGCGCTCGGGATTCGTTGCCAGTCGCGTTGCACGCAACGTGCGTGTTGCCCCGGCAACACCGCGGCACGCCATGACGGAGGTCTGCCTCAGCTTCGGACAGTGACTCCGAAGCGGGTCCGCAGGCGCCACATCTCCCACGCCGAGACCGCGGTCACCGACAGCGGTCCGCCGAGCAGCGAGCAGAACCGGGCCACCGGCGGGCCTTCGGGCATGCCGTTGCCGATCAGGTTGAACAGGGCGAGCACCCAGATCAGGACGCCGGTGACCACGGGCGGCAGCATCGGGTGGACATGTGCGGTGTTGAAGGCGCTGCGCGCGGAGTACAGCGACGCCAGGAAGAGGAAGGGCAGTCCCCAGAAGACGGCCGCCAACACGATGAGGGCGAACGGCAGCATCTGCCAGCCGTGCAGGTTGTCCTTGAGGCTGGTGCCGCCCGCGACGTAGATGGTCGTGACGAGGACGACCAGGGTCAGCACGTACCAGCCGACCGCCTTGAGCGGGGCGCCCAGCCGGGACCGCAGGTGCGGTCGCAGATGCGGGGGCGCGTAGAAGATGAAGCCCAGGATGACCAGGGGCCCCGCGCAGATCAGCAGCAGCGGCATGACCATCGCGTTGCCCAGGCCCTCCTCCGCCGCATTGCCCCAGCGGTCCTTCTCCACGCCGTAGATCAGGATCAGTCCGAGGGTGGCCGCCATACCGACCACCGTGCGGGCCACCTGGACACGGTCCACGGTGCGGTCCACTATCCGGTCCCCGCTCTGGTGGACGAACAGCTTGGTGGCGAGGCGGTGGGCGGAGCGGATGACGGCGAACCCGAGGAAGACGGGCGAGACGTACCACAGGCAGCTGCGGCGACGGGCTGCCGGAACGGGCGCGCCGGGCTGCGGGCCGTAGGGGTAGGGGTCCGGATACGGGTTCGGATACGGGTTCGGGGTGGGCGGCGGGCCGTACGGGTTGCCGCCGTTGTTCGGCCCGTAGGGGCCATGGGGACCGTTCGGGCCGCCGGGGCCGTTGGGCGTGGGCCCGTAGGGATCTCCCCAGCCCTGGCCGCCCGGTCCGTTGCCGCCCGGTTGCCCCGCGCCGGGTCCAGGACCCCATCCCCCCGTTGCCATGACCTCTCCCACCGTTCCAGTCCGGCCAGTTGCTGTGTCGCCTGGCGACATCGCGGCAGTGTAGTGGCACCCGGCGCTCTCGGCCGCGGGCCTTTCGTGACTCCTCGCTACATCTCCACGATCCCCGCGTCGTGGGCCAGCAGCCCCGCCTGGGTGCGGTTGACGCAGCCCAGTTTGTCGAGCATCCGCGAGACACAGCCCTTGATCGTGGCCTCGGAGAGGTAGAGCCGCGCGGCGATCTGGGCGTTCGACAGACCCGCGCCGAGACCGGCCAGGACCTGGGTCTCCCGCTCGGTCAGCGAACCGGCCAGTTCCCGGGCGCGGTCGCGGGCCGAGAGAGTGTCCGTGGACGCGGCGATGAGGCGACGGGCTGCGGCCGGGGAGAGCACGGTGTGGCCCTGGGCGGCGGCGCGGACGAGGCCGATCAGTTCCTCCGGGGGCGTGGACTTCACCAGGAAGCCGATCGCTCCCGCCCGCAGGGCGCGTAGCACGTACCGGTCGGCGTCGAAGGTGGTCAGCACGACGATGTGCGGCGGGTCGGCGAGCCGGGTGATGTGCTCGATGGCGGTCAGGCCGTCCATGCCCGGCATGCGCAGGTCCATGAGGACGACGTCGGGGCGGCCGCTGCGCACGGCCTCGACGGCGGCCGCTCCGTCGTGCGCCTCGTCGACGACCTCGATGTCCGGGGCCGAGCCGAGAATGGTGCGCAGGAACACGCACACCATGGGCTCGTCGTCCACGACCACCACCCGGGCCATGGTCACACCTCCGATTCCGCCGTCGGGACGAACGCGGGCAGCGTCGCCTCGACGCTGAACCCGCCGTCGGAACACGGCTCGGCACGCAGGGTGCCGCGCACCAGCTCGATACGCCGGTGCAGATTGGCGATGCCCAGACCGGAACCGGTCCCGGCCAGCTCGCCGCGGGGCGTTCCGACAGGTGGTGTGTTGTGGACCGTCAGCCGCATCCGGGCCTGGTCGTAGCGCACGCTCACCTTCACCCGGGCACCGGGCGCGTGCTTGCGCACGTTGGTCAGCGCCTCGCGCAGCACACGGTAGGCGGTGCGTCCGACGACGGGCGATGCCAGGGCGGGGTCGCCCTCCTCGATCAGCTCGGTCGGTATCCCCACCGCCACGGACTCGGCGACCAGGTCGGAGAAGCCCGCGACCGAGGGGGTTCCGTCGCCCTCGGGCGCGGTGCGCAGAATGCCGACCAGGTCGCGCAGTTCCTCCAGCGCCTGGCAGCCCGCGGCACGTAGGTCCTCCGCCGCCTGCCGGGTCGTGTCGTCGGAGGCCGTCACCTTCAGCGCTCCCGCTTGCAGCACCATCAGGCTCACCCGGTGGGTGACCACGTCGTGCATCTCCCCGGCGAGGCGGGCACGTTCCTCGGCGCGGGCCTGTTCGGCCAGCAGATGGCGTTCACGTTCGGCGCGCTCGGCGCGTTCTACCAGTGCCCTCATCAGCGTGCGCCGGGTGTCGAAGTACAGCGCCAGCAGCGGCCCCACCGCCGTACGCAGCAGCCCGATCGTCATGGTCGTGACGGACGGCTCCCACGGCCGCATGACGACGAGGGTGAAGGCGGCGAGCGCGAAGTACGCGGTGCGGCGATCGTGTTGGTAGAAGATCGGCCCGTACGCGGCGGGCAGCGTGGCCAACGGGGCCCACACGCCGCCCGGGTGAGCCGGGGTCAGCAGGTCCAGCGGCTCGACGAGCAGGGACACCACGAGCGTGAAAGCCCCGAGCACGCCGACGACGGTCAGCGGGGCGGCGCGGCGCACGACGAGGGAGGCGCAGGCGAGCGCCTGGAGGCCCAGTAAGACCCAGGCGAGGGTGTCGGGTCGGTCGGGCCACCAGGTGGCACCGGTGAGTGTGAGTCCCGTGTCGAGCAGGACGAAGGCGGCGGCGATCAGCCCGTCCACGGCGAGCCGGTGCCGGCAGTGCCATGGTCCGTCGGTCATGACGCCTACCGTAGGGCATCCCCTTCTCCGGCCCGACCGAGCCGCCGGAACCGGCTACTTGCGGCTCGGGCGGACCCTACGAAAGTAGGGTGCCGGGCGGCGTGAGCATGCCTTCGTCGGGTGCGGAACCGACCGCTCGCCCTGCCGCGCGGTGCGCCCGCCGCCGTGGAATGGGGGCATGGATACGACAGGGCACACCGTCACCACGACGCCCCGGCTCGGTGACTACACGATCGACACGGACAGTTCGTCCATCTCCTTCAGGAGCAGGCATCTCTTCGGCCTGCTGCCGGTGCGCGGCACCTTCGGCCTCCGCGTCGGCACCGTCGAGGTCACGGCGCCGCTCGACACGTCGCGCATCCGCGTGGCGATCGAAGCGGCCAGCTTCTCCACGGGTCACACCCGGCGCGACACCGACGTACGGTCGGCCAGGTTCCTGGACACCGACCGGTACCCGCTGATCACGTTCATCGCCGACCGGGTGCTCGGGACCACGGTCTCCGGCACGCTGACCGTCCGCGGAGTCTCCCGGCCGGTCCGCCTCACGGTCGTGGACTCCGAGGTGTTCGCGGACGCCTTCACCCTCCGTGCCGTCACCCGCGTCGACCGGACCGACTTCGGCGTGACGGCGGCCCGGGGGCTGGCCGGGCGGCGTCTCGACCTGACGCTGGAGGTGTGTTGCGTACGGGCGGCCTGACCCCGGGGTCGGGTCCCCGACAGGTCCCGCCTGTCCCAGGAGACACACCGAGGTGCACGCCTGTAGAGCACGGGGGATGAGTGTCCCTTCGCTCTCCTCGTGGGCGAGGGCGATCAGTTCGCCTGCCGGCACATCGGGCCCCATGGCGCCCGAACCCGGCGGCCTACCCGACGGTTCCGCCTCCGCCGGGGCGGCAGGTCCCGGTGCGGGTGGTGGGCCCGGCCGATCGAGGGTTCCCAGGCGGGGAGCCGCCCGGGAACCGTGTTTCGACCCGCCTGCGCAGCTCCGGCAGCCTGGAGCCGCCGGAGGCTGAGTCGTCCGCGGTCCGTCGCCCCCGTCCGCGCCTGTGCCGCCGCTTGCCGCCCGGCTCACCGTCCGGACCTCTCCCTCCGGCTCCGTCGGCTCCTGTCCCTGGCTGCATGCTGCCGGCGTGCCGCCGTTGCGCCCGCCTGTCGCGGCGGGAGCGGGCGGAGCGCGAAAGGGGGTGACGACCGGTGGCGAGGTCGGCGGGGAGCCGTCGCGGACGGTGCCCCCGCCCCGACGCCGTAGAGGATTTGTGCGGTTCTGACGGCGCGGTGAAGATGGAACCATGCGCGACAGCGGCCTGGCGGGTCGGGTGCGCCAGCCCGCGCGGGAGCCGTGATGGTGCTCGACCTGGTGATCATCGGCCTCGCTATCGCGGTGTTCCCGCTGTCGGTCACCGCATTCGTCCTGGTGCTGTCGGCTCGTAAGGGGACCTGGAAGGGCCTGGCTTTCATCCTCGGCTGGCTGGCCTGTTTCGTGGGCGTTCTGGCCATCGTCCTGTTCGCCACCGACGGCAAGCCGCCGGCTGCCCGGTCCACGCCGTCCACGGCCTCGTCCGCCGTCAAACTCGCCATCGGCGTGGGACTGGTGGGGTACGGCTGGTACCGGCATCGGCGCGGGCCGCGGCACAACACCGGTGACGAGGCCGACGGCCCTCGGCACACGTCCTCGGGCGGGATGATGGGGCGGCTCGACCGGATCTCCGTGTGGGCCGCCACGGGGATGGGTCCCCTGCTCCAGCCCTGGGGGCTCGTGGCGGCCGGCGCGGCGACGGTGGTGGAGGCAGACCTCTCCCACACCTCCTCCTACCTGGCACTGGCCGTGTACTGCGTTCTCGCCACGAGCAGTCTGCTGGCGATGGAGATCTACGCGGCCGTCGCGCCCGGCTCCGCCCACGACCGCCTGGGGAGGCTGCGGGCCTGGCTCCAGAGCCACCAGAACAGGGCGCTCGTGGCCGTGTCGCTGACGGCGGGGTTGTTCCTGGTGGGCCGAAGCGTCTACCAGCTGGCGACCTGACGTCCCGTCGGCACCGCGAGCGGGCACATGGACCGGCGCCGAGGGACCGGACGGCCCTTCCCCGGCCCGGACCCCCGCGCCAGGTCTGGTGGGGGGTGAGGTCAATGCGTGCGCTCGTCCACCACACCGCAGGGCAGATCGCCCCGGACGTCGTGCAGGACCCGGCGATCGAGGACCCGGCAGACGCCCTCGTACGCGTGGGGGCGAGCACCGTCCCCGGCCGCGATCTGCGGGTCGTACGGGGAGAGATGCCGCAGGTCGAGCCGGAGCCGGGCACCGGGCTCGGTCGCGAGGCGGTCGGCAGGTGGTGGACGCCTGGCCCGCGGTGCTGTCCCCGCGATCGGGTCGTCGTCACGCCCTGGCCCCCTGGCCCGGCGCCGGCACGGGGTGAGTGCGATTTCGACCCCGTCCCGCGGATCGCCGGGCGCCCGGCGGTCCGCGCTTCGAGAAGCGGCCGCGGATCGTCGTTCTCGGCGCCGGGGACGACGAGCCCGCTGACTGGCTGCGGGTCAGGCACGGTGGCGGGTGCTGCCGCAGGCGACGCTCGACGGCCTCGCCGCGTCGCCGCTCTCCCGGCCGCCGCCTGAGGCGGGTAGGCGCGGGGGCTGCCGGCCGCGCATCTCCGGCAGTTCGGCGGCGACCTTCCCCGTGGCCCGACCTGCGGGAGACGGCCCGCGCCCCCACTCGGCCATGGGCTGTGTGCACATGCTCGTGCGGCTGGGCGGCGGCCCCGTCGGCGACCCCACCGGGCGCAGTGCCGGGCGCCGGGGTACTGGAGTTCCTCCGACGGCGGCGCGCCCGGCGGCGAGCGCGTCCGCGTCACCGGGGCTGAGCGGGGGCGGCGAAGTCGGGCGGGACGATCTCCACCGGGCAGTGCGCGTGATGCAGCACGGTGTGGGCGACCCGGCCCAGGGCCGGCCCGACGCCCAGGGCGCGGTGGTGGCTCCCCATGACGAGGAGGTCGGTGTGCGCGCTCGCCTCGACCAGGAGACCCGGTGTGCTGGTGGCCGTCTCGACATGGTGGTGGACGATCAGACCCGGGCAGGACCGCCGTACGGCGTCGCCCAGCTGCTTCACCTCGTGGACGCGGGCGTGGGCGATGTCGTCGAGGTCGTCCAGCATCGTGGCGACGGTGCCGATGTGTCCGAGGACGTTCCAGACGGAGAGGATCCGCAGCGAGGCCTTGCGGGCCTCGGCCTCCGCGGCGGCGATCAGCAGCCAGCCGAGGTCGGAGGCGCCCCGCACGGCCGCCGTCACGGTGCCCGTCTCCGGACGATCGCCATCGCCTCGTACGACGATCACCGGAACCCGGGCCCGGGAGACCACACCGAGGCTGACCGAGCCCAGCGCCATGGCGGCGAACCCTCCGAGGCCCCGTCGGCCGACCACGAGCGTGGCGCGCTGCCCGGCGGTGGCCAGCAGACCCGCCACCGGTTCCTGACGGCTCAGTTCGCGGGTGACGGTGAGTTCGGGGAAGCGGTTCTGGACGGCCGAGGCGGTGGCGAGCAGCAGGTCGCGGCCGGCCTCCCGGACCGCCTGGATCGCCTCCGCTCTGGCGAACACGGCCCGCCGGTCGGTGTCGGCGGCGTGGACGAGGTGCAGGGGCCTGCCTCTGCGGTCGGCCTCGGCGGCGGCCCACAGGGCGGCGGTCCGCGCGGTCGGGGAGGCGTCGACACCGACGACGACAGTGCCGAGCTCGGGACGGGCGAGGATGTCGCTGGTCATGACTCCTCCTCGGGAGGGACGGTTCCACGGGCCGGCGTACGTCCGGGGGAACACCGAGGGAACACCTCTCACTCTGGCACCCGCCTCACCCGGCGGGCAGGGGCCACTCGGCCCTGTGATCCGCTCGGGTGTCCGCTGTCGCGCGGTGACCCTGTGGTACGACGGCGACCGGGCAGGCGGCGTGGTGCAGGGCCCGGTGGGCCACCGCTCCAAGTTCCATGCCGACCAGCCCGGCGCGCCGCCGGGCTCCGATCACCAGCAGGTCGGCGGCCGCCGAACGCTGGACCAGCACCGTGCGGGCCGGTCCCTCCAGGGTGGTGCGGCGCACCCGGACGCCCGCGTGGTCCTCGGACGCCGCCTCGATCGCCTTGTCGAGGAGCCGGGCGGCGCGTCGTTCGAGGTGGGAGGCCGGGCCCGCGGTCATGAGCGGGTGACCGGCCGGGGCCGGTTCGCGGGCGGAGCGGCGCCATGCGGTGACGACGTCCAGCTCGCAGCCGCGGGCCGCGGCCTCGCCGAAGGCGAAGTGAACGGCGGGGGCGTCGATGTCCGCGCCGCCGACGCCGAGCAGTACGCGTTCGTGGCGCGACTCCAGGGCCGCGCGCTCGCCCCGTACGACGACCACGGGGCTCGGTGAACGGGCGGCCACGACCAGCCCGACGGACCCGAGCAGCAGATCGGCCAGTCCTCCCCGGCCCCGGGAACCGACGACCACGGTCCGCCCCGCCGCCCCTTCCGACAGCAGCGCGGCGGCCGCGTCCTCGGGCAGGACCTCGGTCGAGACGACGAGGCCGGACGCCCTGCGCCGCGCGTGCTCCACCGCCGTCCACGCGATGTTCTCGGCGAGAACCTGCTCCGAGGGGCGGTCCGGGCTCCAGGCGGGCACGTCTCCCTCGTAGTGCTCCCACAGCGACGCATAAACGATGCGGAGGGAGATCCCGTGCCGTACGGCCTCGTCCACGGCCCAGTCCGTGGCCACGAGAGCGCCGTCGGAACCGTCGACGCCGACGACCAGGGGTGACTGCATGGTCCCCACCGCCTTCCCGCCGCGAGGTTCCTCTCCTCCCACGCTTCCACCGGGCCGGCGGGGCCGGATAGGGCCGACCGGACCCCACCCGCGGCCGACCGTCTCGCGGCCTCCGCCGCCTGGGCCGAACGGACTCCGGGACGGGCCCGAGCGGCCCGTGGTCCACGTGGCCCCGAAGGCACACGCTGGAAGCGACAGGTCGGCTCGTCAGGACGGGCCCCGCGCACTTCCTCGACCCGTCCGTCGTCCGCATCCGACCTGTGAGAGTCCTTCAGGAGGAGACCATGTACGGCAGCCCGCACCTCGTGAGCGACGTCATGACGCGCACCGTCGTGTCGGTGGGCCGGGAGGCCCCGTTCAAGGACATCGTCGCCATCATGGAGCGGTGGAAGGTCAGCGCCCTGCCGGTGCTGGAGGGCGAGGGCCGCGTCCTCGGAGTCGTCTCGGAGGCCGATCTGCTGCCCAAGGAGGAGTTCCGCGACAGCGACCCCGCCCGGCAGGTCCAGCTGCGCCGGCTGTCCGACCTGGCGAAGGCCGGAGCCGTGACCGCCGGGGAGCTGATGACGGCCCCCGCGGTGACCGTGCGCGCCGGCACGACCCTCGCCCAGGCCGCGCGTGTCATGGCGCAGCGAAGGATCAAGCGGCTGCCGGTGGTCGACGCGGACGGCGTGCTGGAGGGGCTGGTCAGCCGGGCCGATCTGCTGAAGGTCTTCCTGCGCCCGGACGAGGAGATCGCCGAGGAGGTGCGCCGGGAGGTCGTCGCCCCTCTGTTCCCCGCTCCCCCGGAGCCGGTCCGGGTGGACGTCTCGGGCGGCGTGGTCACCCTCACCGGCCGTGTCGGGGACACCTCCCTGGTGCCCGTCGCCGCCCGCCTGGTGCGCGCGGTGGAGGGTGTCGTGGACGTGGAGTGGAACCTGCGCGCCGACCCGGGCCCCGCCTGCTGAACCGCGCGGAGCGGGCGGCAGGTTGCCGCCCGCCCGTCACGCGCATGGCCCGTCCTCCCTTTTGCAGCACCCGCCCTCACCATCCGCGCAGCCCGTCGTCGGCCACGCCTTGCGGGGCCTGCTCGTCACCACCCGCGCAGCCAGTCGTCGGCCACGCCGTGCGGGGCCTGCTCGTCGGGCTGCGATCCGGTGTCGTCGAGCCGGTGGGTCAGCCGGTCCACGACCGCGACCACTCCGTCGGTCTGGCGGGTCATCGACACGGCGATCTCCGCCTCGCTCCTGCGCTCCACCCCGCCCGTGAGCGTGACCACACCGTCGTCGACGGAGACGTCGACGCTGCCGGGCGTCAGCCACAGGGTGCGCAGCAGCACGTCCTGGACGACCTCGTGGCGGATGTCCGTGTCGGGGCGCAGGAAGACCTGGAGCAGATCGCGCCGGGTCACGATGCCGACGAGCCGGTCCTCCTCGTCCAGGACCGGCAGCCGTTCCACACGCCACCGGGCCATGGTGCGGGCGGCCTGGGCGATGGTGTCGTCGGCGTGCACGGTCACCGCGGGTGTGGTCATCAGCTCACCCGCGGTGCGAGCCGCGGCCTTCCCGGCCTGCTTCCGGGCGCCGCGCGTCAGCGCTTTCGGCCGCAGCCGGTGCCAAGGTCCGGAGCCGGTGTCGTCCGTCACGGCCTGGCGCGTCGTCAGGTCCGTCTCGGAGACGACACCGATCACCTTGTCGTCCTCGTCGATCACCGGAAGCCCGCTGATGTGGTGGTCGGCGAGCAGCCGTGCCACTTCCTTGAACGGTGTGGTGGACCCGGCGCGGACGGTGTCGCTCGTCATCACGGAGCCGACCTTGTCGTGCTTCATGGCTTGACCTCCTCAGCGGAGTCGACGCAGGTAGGGGTCGTGGGACCGGCGTGGCAGCAGACGGACCCGGGCGTCGAGCGCGACGACCCCGTCCGGTGTCGCGAGGACGGGGTTGAGGTCGGCCTCGGCGAGCTGCGGCAGATCCGCCGCCATGCGGGACAGCCGGTGCAGCAGTTGTTCCAGTCCTTCGAGGTCGACGGGCGGGCTGCCGTGCGCGCCGAACAGGAGCGGGGCGCAGCGCGGGGACGTGATCAGATCGTGCGTGTCGTGGTCGGTGAGCGGGGCGAGCCGGGCCGCGTGGTCGGCGAGGACCTCGACGGCCGTACCGCCGTGCCCGAACAGCACGAGGGGCCCGAAGACCTCGTCCTGGACGACACCGGCGAGGAGTTCGGTGCCCCGCGCGGCCAGTGGCTGCACGACCACGCCGGTCATCAGACCGGCGAACCGCGTTCGCAGGTCCTTGAAGGCCGCCCGCACCTCCGGCTCGCCGCGAAGGTCCAGCAGGACCGCTCGCTCGACGCTCTTGTGCACCAGTCCGGGCCAGTACGCCTTCAGGACGACGCGTCCGTCGCGTCCGCGCAGCCGCTCGGCGGCGCGCACGGCCTCGTCCTCCGTCTCGGCCCACGCCCACGGCGTCTGGGAGACGCCGTAGCAGGCCAACAGGTCGGTGCAGGACCGCGGATCGAGCCAGCCGCCGTCAGGGTGGGCGGCGAGGTACGCCTCGGCCACCGCGTGCGCGCGCGGGCTGTCGACGCCTTGGAGTTCCGGCACCGTGCCTGCGGGGCGGGCGAGCCAGGCAGCGCGCCGGGCCGCATGGGCCAACGCCCGTGCCACCGCGTGCGGTTCGGCGTACGAGGGGATGGTTCCGTCTGCGGCGGGCAGCAGTTCGACCGGTTGTGCCTGTTCCAGCCGTACGAGCGCGACGGGCCGGGCCCTGCGTCCGGGGGCCCTGGTGAGGGCCCGGACCAGGTCGTCCCCGGTCGCCTCGGCGACCGCGGTCGGCACGAGGACCACGAGTACGGCGTCGACGCCCGGGCAGCGCACGAGCCGGTCGACACACGCGCCGAGCTGGTCTTCGGTCACCGCCGCCGTAGCGTCGACCGGATTGCCGGTCGTGGCACCTTCGGGCAGTACGGCGAGCAGGTCGTCGATCGTGGAGGGGGCGAACGGCGGCAGCGCGAGGCCCGCCTCCGCGCAGGCGTCCGCCACCAGGACACCGGCGCCGCGGGCATTGGTGACGACCGCCACCCGAGCTCCCTCCGGCAGCGGCTGGGAGTGCAGCAGCGCCGCCGTTTCGAGGAGTTCGCCGATCGAGCGCGTGGCGGTGACGCCGGCCTGGGTGAACAGGGCCTGGCGGGTCATGATGCGGGTGGCGGCGGCCGCGGTGTGTGAGGCGGCTGCGCGGCGACCGGCCTCGGTGCGTCCTGCGTCCACGGTGAGTACCGGCATACGGCGGGTCACCCGGCGTGCCGTACGGGAGAACGCCCGCGGGTTCCCGAAGGACTCAAGATGCAGCAGGGCGAGGTCGGTCCGGCCGTCGTGCTCCCACCACTGGAGCATGTCGTTGCCGCTGACGTCGTACTTGTCGCCCAGGGAGACGAACGAGGAGACGCCGATGCCCAGGCGGGACAGCCCGTCGAGCAGGGCGATGCCCACCCCGCCGGACTGTACGGCGACTCCCGCCGTGCCGGGGCGGGCGTGGCCGGAGGCGAAGGTGGCGTCGAGCCGAAGGCCGGGTTCGGTGTTGGCGATGCCCAGACAGTTCGGTCCGACCAGGCGCATGCCGTGGGTGCGGCAGGCCGACAGCAGCGCCTTCGCCTGCTCGTCGTCGAGTCCGGCGGTCACCACGAGCAGCGCCCGTACGCCCGCCCTGCCGCACTCCTCGGCGGTGTCGGGCACCGCGGCGGCGGGTACGGCGACGACCACCAGGTCGGGGGTGACGGGCAGGGCACCGACGGCGGGGTGGCAGGGGACGCCGAGGATCGCGTCGGCGGCGGGGTTCACCGCGAACAGCCGCCGGGTGAAGCCGCCGCTGCGCAGATGGTGGAGGATCGCGCGGCCGACGGAGCCGGGCCTGCGTCCCGCGCCGGCGACGGCCACCACGTCCGGCCGCAGCAGGGGCCGGAGGCTGGCCACGTCGGCGTGGCTGCCGCGGGCCTCCACGGCGGACAGATAGGTGTCGTCCGGGTCGAGCCCGACGGCGCAGCGCACCTCGGGGCCGTCGAAGCGGCGGGTGACGCGCAGTCCCAGGTCGACGAAGAGGCGCAGCACCTCGTAGTTCTCGCTGAGTGCGTCGGCGGTGAACGAGGCGATGCCCTCGGCGCGGGCCGCGGAGGCGAGGTGTTCCACGAGCAGGGTGCCCACGCCGCGGTGATGCACCCCGTCGGCCACGGCGATGGAGATCTCCGCGGAGTCCTTGTCGCCGCCCGAGTCGTACTCGGCGAGTCCTACGATCCGGTCCCGCGTCTCGGCGAGCAGCGCCCGGTGGCCCGCGCGGGCGGGGGCACAGGCCCGGTCGGCGGCCATGGCGACCGACCGACGGCTCACCGCGAAGAACCTGAGCCTGAGGTTCTCCGGGGACATCTCCTCGTACAGCGCCTCCAGCCGGTCGTGGTCGCCGGGCACGACCGGCCGGACGCACACCGTGGTGCCGTCCGTGAGCAGGGCGTGGACCGGTGGCGGATCGCCCTTGTCACTGGTGGTCGTGGGCATGGTGCCTCCTCCAGGACTCTCGTGCTTCGAGCATCCAGCGGATCGGTGGAGCGCCGTAGGGCCGACCGGGGTGCGTCGGGGCCCGGCCGGCCCAGGCGACGGGCGCGCCGGGTCGAGGTGCCTGCTCAGCGGCGGGTCGGTCAGGGGTGCGGGACGACGGCGACGGGGGCGACGGCGTGGTGCAGGACGGCATGGGTCACATGCCCGATGTGCGCACCGAACGGATGACGGCGGAGGCGGCGCCCCACGACGATCAGCGAGGCTTCGCGGGAGACGTCGACGAGGTGGTCGGAGGCGGATCCGTAGGGTGACTCCCCGGTGACCTCGATGTCCGGGAACTTCTCGCGCCAGGGCCGCAGCACGTCGCTCAGCGCGTGGTTCTGCTGCCGTGCCAGAGCCCCGTGGAGTTCGAGGCTCGCGGACAGGCCGTAGGCGTAGTACGGCGGCGGGTTCCAGCCGTGGACGACCCGCAGCGCGGTGGCGCGGCGGGAGGCGGCGGCGAACGCGAACTCGATCAGCGCCGCGTCCGGGCTCTCGACGTCGAGCCCGAGGACGACGGGCCGGAACGGGGTCTCGGCGGACGGGCTGCCGGTCGGGGGCGTCTCGTGCTCGTCGGCGGCCTCCTCGCCCGCCCGGACGAGGACGACGGGCCGCTCGGTGTGTGCCACGACGGACAGGCCGACCGAGCCGACCACGAATCCGCCGAACCCGCCCAGCCCACGCGAGCCGAGCACCAGAAGCTCGGCGTTCCTCGCCTCGTCCGGCAGCGTCTCGGCGGGCCGGCCCTCCAGTTGCTCCATGCCGACGTCGAGGCCCGGGTGGCGCAGGCGGATGCCCTGAGCCGCCTCGCGGGGGATGCGCTCCGCCCAGTGCTGCTGGGTCTCGGCGCCGAGCAGCGGTGCCTGCGCCCAGGGCTCCGGCACCGGCTCCATGACATGGACCAGTTTCAACGGGACGCCGAGCAGCCGCGCCTCACGTGCCGCCCACTCGGCCGCCGCACGGCTCTCGCGCGAGCCGTCGAGCCCGACGATGACGCTGCGGGTCATGACCTTCCACCTCCTGGACCGGGGGTTGCGATCTGGACCGGGGGTTGCGATTCGAGCCTCCCTCTCCGGCACGGTCCTCGGCAGGGGCCGCAGGGCCCGGCAGGGGGCCGACCGGCCCTGGCCGGTCTCCCAACGGCGGGTCCACGGAAGCCTTTGGGGTGGGGGCGGTGGGCCGGGGCCGACCGGTACCCCGTTCAGGCCGTTGGGCACCTGTGCCTCGCGCGAGCGGTCCGGCAGGGTCGAAGTGTGAGCGCCCCCACCGGGCACTCGGTCCCACCTCGGGAGGTCGCGATGCCCGAATCCCCCTACACCGTGAGCGACGTGATGACCCACACGGTCGTCGCGGTCGGCAGCGAGGCGCCCTTCAAGGAAGTCGTGGAGCTGCTGGACCAGTGGAAGGTGAGCGCCCTGCCGGTACTGGCCGGTGAGGGCCGCGTCGTCGGAGTCGTCTCCGAGGCCGATCTGCTCGCCAAGGAAGAGTTCCGCGACACGGAGGAGGGCGACCTGGCGCAGCGGGTCAAGGCGGGCGCCGTGACCGCCGGGGAGCTGATGAGCGCCCCGGCCGTGACCGTGCACGCGGACGCCGCCGTGGCCGACGCCGCACGCATCATGGCCCGACGGCACGTCAAGCGCCTGCCGGTCGTGGACGGCGCGGGACTCCTGCAGGGCGTGGTCAGCCGCGGCGATCTGCTGAAGGTGTTCCTGCGCTCCGACGAGGACATCGCCGAGGAGATCCGCCACGGCGTGCTCGGCACGCTGCCCTACGGCGACGTCCTGACGGCGTCGGTGTCCGACGGCGTGGCCACGCTCGGCGGGTCCCTCCCCGACCGCGGCCTGGCACCCGTGATCGCCCGTGCGGTACGCGCCGTCGAGGGGGTCGTCGACGTCCGACTGGATCTGACACACCGCTGACGCACGTCGAGGGCCCAGAAAGGTCGTGGCGGGGGCTCCGGCGGCCTGGTCGTGGCGGGGGCTCCGGCGGCCGCGTCCCCTGCGGCCGCACCCGAGGTACGGCACCGGATGCGCACCTTCACCGAATCGTCACACCCTGCCCGCGACGAACCCGCGTGATCCGGGCACTCGCTCGGCACGGTTCGACGAAAGGACGCTGCCGTGATCGTCATAGCGGCCCTGCTGCTGCCGGGGCTCTGCGTGCTGCTGCTTCTGCTGGACCACGTCGAGAACTGGCTGTCCGCTCCGGTCTCCGGGCCCCGGCACGCCCGTGCGCGCCGCCGTCTGAGGTCCGTCGCCGGTGAAGCGCACGCGACGGTGCCGGGATCGGCCTCCGGATCGGCGCCCGAGTCCGCCGCGCGGGGCGCGCACGCGGCATGAGCTCCGGGCCGCCCGCCGGAGCGGCCTCACGGTCACCAGGCCAGTTCGTCGATCAGTGCGGCCGGGTCCGGGTCGGGGGTGCGGCCCAGGGTCTGTTCGGCCCAGATCACCTTTCCGTTCGCCGCGTAACGGGTGCCCCAGCGGTCCGCGAACTGGGAGACGAGGAAGAGGCCGCGGCCTCCTTCGTCGGTGGTGGCCGCGCGGCGCAGGCGGGGTGAGGTGTTGCTGCCGTCCGAGACCTCCAGGACGAGGGTGCGGCCCAGCAGCAGCCTGACCCGTATGGGCGGGGCGCCGTACCGGATGGCGTTGGTGAGGAGCTCGCTGAGGATGAGTTCCGTGCTGAAGGACGACGCCTCCAGACCCCAGTCGTCGAGCCGGCGGCCCAGCTCCTTGCGGACGCGGGAGACGGCCGTGGCGTCGAAGGGCACGTCCCAGGTCGTGACATGGGCCGGGTCGAGCAGCCGGGTCCGGGCGACGAGCAGGGCCACGTCGTCGTTGGGATGCTCGGGCAGCATCGAGTCGATGACGGCTCGGCAGGTCTCCTCGGGCGTGCGGTGCGCACCGGCGACGGCCGTGCGGAGCCGGTGCAGGCCCTCGTCGATGTCGCTGCCGCGGTCCTCGACCAGT
This sequence comes from Streptomyces sp. NPDC006458, assembly GCF_040612135.1. NCBI lineage: Bacteria > Bacillati > Actinomycetota > Actinomycetes > Kitasatosporales > Streptomycetaceae > Streptomyces > Streptomyces sp. NPDC006458. The sequence continues at coordinate 274,205 of NZ_JBEXPR010000004.1, forward strand.
CCGTCGGTGAACAGCGCCAGCCGGCTGCCCTCGGGCAGGTCCAGCTCACCGACCTCGAAGGGGTGCCCGCCCACGCCCAGCGGCGGTGACAGAGGCAGGTCGGGGAAGCTCACGCCGCCGTCGGGATCGACCACGGCCGGTGCGAGATGCCCGGCGCGGGAGACGGTGCAGCGCCCGCCGACCGGGTCGTAGACGGCGTACAGACAGGTGGCTCCGGTGACCTGGGCGTCATGGGCGTCGGGGTTCGACGTCTGGGTGTCCCACGAGGCCACCATTTCGTCGAGGTGGCCGAGCAGGTCGTCCGGGGCGAGGTCGAGCGAGGAGAAGTTCAGTACCGCCGTCCGCAGCCTGCCCATGGTCACCGCGGCGTGCAGCCCGTGCCCCACGACATCGCCGACCACCAGCGCCACCCGGAATCCCGGCAGCGGGATGACGTCGAACCAGTCGCCGCCCACCCCGGCCTGCGCGGGCAGATAGCGCCACGCGATCTCCAGCGCCTCCTGCTCCGGCACGTCATGAGGCAGCAGGCTGCGCTGCAGCGTCACGGCCATGGTGTGCTCGCGGGCGTAGCGGCGGGCGTTGTCGATCGCGACGGCGGCCCGTGCCACCAGTTCCTCGGCGACCGCGACGTCCTCCTCCTCGAAGGGAGGGGAGCCCGTGCCCCGCCAGAAGTTGACCATGCCGAGGATCACGCCCCGGGCCTGCAGGGGAACGGAGATCATCGAGTGGATGCCGTACTCCAGCGCCTCGCGGGCTCCCCGGGGGTCCTGGGCCCGCCAGTCCTGCGCGGTGTTCAGGTCCGCCACGCGGACTGCCTTGCCTCGGTGCAGCGCCGCCACCATCGGGGTGTCGGCCACCACGAACTGGATCAGGTCCCCCACCGGCTGCAGCGGATGCCCCCGGGCGCCGCTGAGCGCGGTGCGGCGCATGCGCCGGACGGCGCCGGTGGGCTCCTCACCGTGCAGGACCAGGTCGAGGAGTTCCACGGTGACGAAGTCGGCCACGCGCGGGACCGCCACTTCGGCGAGCTCCTCCGCCGTGCGCCGGATGTCGAGCGTGGTGCCGATGCGTACGCCCGCCTCGTACAGGAGGGTCAGCCGTCCCCGCGCCGTCTCGGCCTGACCCGACAGGGCCTCCAGTTCCGTGGTGTCGCGCAGGGTGGCGACCAGGCCCTGTCCGCCGCCGTAGGGCTCGGTGAGGCGGGTGTTCACGGCGAGCAGTCGCTCACCGGCCGGGAGCAGTTCGTCGGAGACGGGTTCGCCCGACTCCAGCAGCTGGGTGAGGCGGGCGCTGAGCCCCAGTTCCGCCACGGGGCTGCGGTCGGCGCCCCGCGGCAGGTCCAGCAGGCGGCGCGCCTCGTCGTTGGCGAGCATCAGGCGCCCGTCTCCGCCGACGATCAGGACGCCCTCGCGCACGGCGTGCAGCACGGCGTCGTGGTGTTCGAACAGCCGGGTCATCTCGACCGGGCCCAGACCGTGCGTCTGCCGACGCAGCCGCCTGCTGACCAGGGCAGTGCCGACGACGGCCAGCGCGAGCGCGGCCGCAGCGGCGGCCACCATCGCCGGGACCTGGCGGTTCAGCACCTGCCCCAGGGTGTCGAACCGGATCCCGGCACTGACCATGCCGACCACCTGCCCGTCGGCGTCCATGACGGGGACCACCGCGCGCACGGCGTCGGCGGGCTCGCCGTTGAACGTCTCGGTGAAGGCCTCTCCCGCGGCGGCCCGCTCCACCCCCGCCGTCCTGGTGCCGATCAGCTCGGGCAGGGGGTCGGTGAGCCGCACCCCCTGCCTGTCCAGGACGGTGACGAAGTCGACGCCGGATCCCCTCCTGGCCGCCTCGGCCGCCGGCTGGAGCAGAGCCGTCGGATCCGGCGACGCCAGCGCGGCGGCGGTACCCGGCGGCTGCGCGAACCCCTCCGCCACAGCCAGACAGCGGTGCTTGGCGCCCTGCTCGGCCTCGTAGCGCCCCTGTACGACCAGGGCCCCGACCGCCGCCGCGATCAGCACCAGCATGATCAGTACCTGGAGCAGGAAGACCTGTGCGGCCAGCGGGCGGACACTCAGCGGCGGTGTGAGACGGCGCCCTGCGAAATGCCGCTCCCCCGAACGGCGGGACGAGTCGGTGGAGCGTCCGTCGCCGTACGGCGCCGCTCCCGTCCTGGACCGGCGATAAGGACCGATCATGTCCCATTTCTAGCACTGTGCCGGTATGGCGAGCGAATGGTGCCGTTCCGCGCGGGCCGGGTCCGCACACACCCTCGGCGACGCGTGCCTGTCCGGACCCTCAGTGGTGCGGAGACCGCATGACGTACCGCATGCGGTCCGCGTCCCGGCGTACGTCGCGGTGCCCTCGGCCGGCCGTACGCCCGCACCGGCGAGTGCCGCGACGAGTCGGGCGACACCGCCGATCACGAGCGGGGCATGTCATCGTCCGAACGGCCGGGACGGGCCGGGTCCGGTGTCGCCGGCGGACGGTCTCCCGCCAGTGCCCGGAACTCGTCCCACCGGACCTCGGCCGCCGCACACCCCGACGCTCCCGCGCTCGGCTCCCGGAGGTGTGCCGTCGCGGTGTGATGGGCCCTATCGCCCGGGCGCCGCCTGGAGCGGGTCGAGGTCGGCGTACAGCATGTGGTGGTCCGAGTACGCGCTGGGCCGGACGTGGTGCGTGCGCGAGGTGATGCCTCGCAGGAAGACGTAGTCGAACTTGGTGTTCCAGTCGGCGGTGGTCTGGCAGGCGCCGTAGAGCGAGGGGCGGCACTGGGGGTCCGTGTCCGTTGCCAGTGCCCAGATCGGGTTGAGTTCGGGAGCGTCCGGTACGGCGTTGAAGTCACCGAGGACGATGGCGCGGTCGTGCCGGGCCACCGCCGGGGCGAGCACACGTGTCTGATTCGCGCGCACTACTTCCTGACGTCGTTCGGCGAGATGTGTGTTGAAGACCCGGACGCGCTCACCGCCGACCGTGGTGGTGACCGCCATGTAGCCGCGGTCCTCGGACCCTCCGTCGGGGTATTCGACGTTGAGGCGGTCGGTCATCGGTGCCGCCGAGAGGATCGCCTGGCCGTACGCTCCCGGGCGCCAGGGCGCTCCCCCGCAGCGGCTCCACTTCCGAAGAACCGGTCCGTACTCGACGTGGTAGACCAGCCCGTGACGGGTCTCCAGATACTCCCGGATCCTCTCGACGTCACGCCCACACGCTTCCTGCAGGCCGATGACCTGGGGCGCGTACCTGGCGATCTCCGCGGCCCGGTCGGTGTTGCTCTCCTCGCAGGGGTTGCAGATGTTCCACGTCATGACCCGGTTGGGTACGACATCCCTTTCGGCACTGACGGCCTGTGGCCTGCCGAAGAGGGGGCCGGCCGGCGTGCTGGGGCCTACGAGCACCACGCACGCCGCGATCACGCCGCCCGCGAGCAACCGCGTTTCCCTACCGAGCACCATCGCCTCCTCAGCGCGGACACACAGGGCATCTGACGTCCTTCGTCCCGAGCGTATGAGGAGGGGACATGAGCAGCGTGTGTTGCCGATCCTTCCCGGACGCGCGTCGACGGGCGGCCGCGGCCGAGCGTGCCCGCAATCCTCCCGACGGACGAGGGCGGTTCCCGACCGAAGATCATCGAGTAGTACGCTCATCGCGCAACACGACGCGAAGGGGAGCTCGGTGGCGCGGGTTGCGGTGATAGGCGGGGGCATCAGCGGGCTGGGGACGGCGCTCATGCTCGGCCGAAGGGGTCACACGGTCACATTGTTCGAACAGGACGCGCGGCAGGCCGGAGAGGACCTGGACCGGGATTTCTTCGCCTGGCACCGTCCACGCGTCCCGCAGGCCGCGCAGCCGCACTCGCTGCTGGCTCCCGTCCGCACCGTACTGCGCGCCGAGACTCCCGATGTCTACGCCGACCTGCTGGCACGAGGCGCCCGCGAGTATCACGAGTTCGACTGGTTCGGTGAGCATCCGCCGCACCGGCCCGGCGACGAGGACCTGGTGACCGTGCGCACCCGGCGCATCGTGCTGGAGGCCGCCCTGGCCGCGGCCGTGCGGCACGAACCCGGCGTCGAACTGCGACGGGGCTGCCGGGTGAGCGGCCTGACCGTCCGGGAGGGCAGCCCTGCCCGGGTCAGCGGTGTGCGGGTGGGCGCGGACACGCACCGGGCCGACCTCGTCGTCGATGCGTCCGGCCGGCGCTCGCCGGTTCCCGGCTGGCTCGTCGAAGCCGGTTGCCGCCCGCCCGTGGTCGACAACCAGCGCATCGGTATCGCCTATCTGTGCCGCTGGTACCGCCTGCGTGCCGAGGGCCCGCGTGACCCCGGCCGGGTGAAGACCGGTTCGGCCGTCCCCTTCGCCCTCGCGGGTGTCTTCCCTTCCGACAACGACACGTTCGCCCTGCACCTGGTGCTCTCCACCGGTGATCCGACCCGCGCCGCGCTGACCGATCCGGCGGTGTTCGAGGCCGCCGCCCGCCGCTTCCCCGCCACCGCCGCCTGGCTCGGCCTGGACGCCGAACCGCAGTCCGCCGTCCTGGCGATGGCGGGTCTCGACAACCGCTGGACGGCCCTCACCGACGACGACGGACCGGTCGTGACCGGCCTGGTCAACGCCGGGGACAGCCTCATCCACACCAACCCGACGTTCGGTCATGGCGCGGCCCTCGGTCTGCTCGCCGCCCAGTACCTCGCCACCCACGCGGACGAGGTCGCGGCCGACCCGGTCGGGTACCACTCCTGGACGGCCCAGGCGCTTCGCCCCTGGTTCGACGCCCAGATGAAGTCCGATCGGCTCAACGCCCAACGCCTCGCCGACGGCGCACCGTCCACGGACCGGCGGGCCGCGGCCGTGGCCGCCTGCGCCTTCGACGATCCCGTCGTCATGCGAGCCCGGGCCCAGGTGCGCCACCTCCTGCGCCCGGCCGACGACGCCTACGGCACCGAGGAAGTGGACCGCCACGTCACCGCCTGGCTGGCCGCCCGGCCGGACTTCACGCCCCGGCACGACGGGCCGACCCGCGACCAGTGGGACACGCTCGTCTCCCGCTGAGCGCGTACCCCGGGTCCGGAACGGCCCGGCACCGCGTCAGAGGGGCAGGCCACCCGTCACCCGAGTGAACAGCCCCGCGGATCAGTACGACTGGAGCCGTGCACGCAGGAGACAGAACTCGTTGCCCTCCGGGTCGGCCAGGACGTGCCAGCTCTCGGCACCGGTCTGGCCGACGTCGGCGGGCCTGGCGCCGAGGGCCAGCAACCGCTCCAGCTCGGCGTCCTGGTCGCGGTCGGTGGCGTTGACGTCGATGTGCAGCCGGAGCTTGCGGGGCCGCTGATCGCCGCTGGGGCTGAGGACCAGGGTGGGCTGCGGGCCGCCGAAGCCGATGCCGGGCGGCCCGATGTGGATACTGCCGTCGTCCTCCCGGTCGATTTCCACATACCCGAGGACCCCCCTCCAGAACACGGCGAGCCGCTCGGGGTCCACACAGTCGACGACCAACTCACTGATGCGACAAGCCATGGCCGCCAATGTACGGCCGCTCAGGACTCGTCGGCGTACAGCACCCCGGTGGCGAGCAGCTTCTCGATCTCCGCGGCCGCCGGCACCTCGCCCGCGAAATCGGCTGCCCGATCGAGCCGGGCTCGCCGTCCCACGAGGCGCTCTCACCGCTGTCCGTACGGACCGCCACCGAACAGGGAACGACCGACAGGGACGTCACAGCGACCGACGGAGAGGTCACCGAGGGGGCCGCCGACGCGCCGTCGCCGGTCATTGCCCGGCCGGTTGAACGCTGGTCCGGCCCGATCGGCGCGCGGCACGCAGGACCGGCTCGCCACCGGCCGCCGGCCACCGGCCCGGTGTCCCGTCAGCGGTTGCCCGGCCGTGCGGGAATACGAGAGGCTGCGACGGGGAGATAGCGCCGTAGCCGTGGCCTGGGCAGAATCGACGCAAGCAGACGTGACGGAGGTGGCGTGGGCGGACTACAGCGGGGCGGCGGCGCGCCGGGCCCGGTCCAGCGGTTCCTTGAGGGGCATCGGGCGCTGCGCGGAGTTCTGTCGCCGGTGACCGACGTACTGGCGGCGCGGCGCCGGCTGGGCTGGTTGAACGCGGCGGGTCTGCGCATCGGCACCACGCTGGACCTGCGCCGCACCGCCGAGGAACTGGCCGACTTCGCGGTGCCGGAACTCGCGGACGGCTGTGCGGTGGACCTGCTGGAGTCGGTTCTGCGTTTCGAGGAGGGCGATCGCAGCAGGGGGCATGAGGCGCCCTTGCTGCGCGCAATGGCGGTGTCCCAGATCGACGGGCTGGACCTCGCCCCCGATCCCGTGGGCCAGCTGACCGTGCACACCCCGCAGCGGCTCGGCGCCCAGTGCCTGCTGTCCCGCAGCCCGGTGCTGCGCAGCAGGATGACCCGGGCCGACTACGACTCGGTGGGGCCGAGCCCGAAGGCCGCGGCGATGATGCGCCGGGCAGGCGTGCACTCGTACATGGCGGTCCCGCTGATCGCCCGAGGCATGCTGCTCGGGATGGCCGACTTCGTCCGGGCGGGCAGGCGTCCCTCGTTCACGCGGGCCGATCTGGCGCTGGCCACGGAGCTCGCCTCGAAGGCCGCCGTCTACATCGACAACGCGCGTCTGTACGGACGGGAACGCATCCAGGTCGTCACCCTCCAGCGGACCCTGCTCCCCCGGACCGCGCCCCAGACCCCCGGGCTCAGGGTGTCCTCCTGCTACACCCCCACCCCTGACCCGGGCGGGGTGGGAGGCGACTGGTTCGATGTGATGGCACTGCCCAGCGGCCGCAGCGCGGTGATGGTGGGCGATGTGATGGGCCGCGGACTGGGCGCGGCCGCGACCATGGGCCGCCTGCGCACGGTGGCCCGGACGCTGATGGCACTCGACATCGCGCCCGAACGGGTGCTCGCCCGCCTCGACCTCGCCGTGCGGGACCTGGAAGAGGACCAGGTGGCGAGCTGTCTGTGCGCCGTCTACGACCCGTGGGACAACACGTTCCGAGTCGCCAGCGCCGGTCATCTGCCACCCCTGCTGACCTCCCCGGACGGCACCGCGTCCTTCCTCGACCTGCCGGTCGGGGCACCACTGGGCACCGGCGTGATCCCGTACGACCCGATCGACTGCTCGGTGCCACCCGGCGGGCGGCTGATGCTGTACACGGACGGGCTGATCCGATCCCGTACGGAGGACGTCGACGAACAGTTGGCCGGCCTGCTGCGGACCGCCCGCACCGCCCTCCCGCAGGCGGCGGCCGTCTGTGACGCGGTCCGGGCCGACAGGGGCGGGGACCCCGCGGACGACGCCATCGTGCTCATCGCCGACACGGTGTCGCTCACCCCGGACAGCGATGTGTACGTACACGCGCTGCCCCCCGACGGATCGGCAGCGTCCCAGGCCCGCCGCACGGTACGCGGCCTGCTGGCGAAGTGGGGACTGCAGGACCTGCTCGACAGCGCCGAACTGGTGGTGAGCGAGCTGGTGGGCAACGCCCTGCGCTACGGGCACGCCCCGGGTGAGCTGCGGCTGGTGCGGCACGAGCGGCTGTCGGTGGAGGTGTCCGACACCGGTCCGGATCTGCCGCAGATCCAGCATGCCGACCTCAGCGACGAGGGCGGGCGCGGACTGCAACTGATCAACATGCTGTGCCGACGCTGGGGGGCCTGCCGCACCCCGTCCGGGAAGGTCGTGTGGGCGGAGCTGGACCTGCCGTCCTGAGGCGGGCGTGAGCGGACGGCGGGCTCGATCTGCCGTGCTGAGGCGGGCGTCAGCGGACGGCGGCGCTGGATCTGCCTGCCGTCCTGACGCGGAACCGGGCCCGGGACGAGGGGGACTCCCGCCCCACCGGAGCGCGCAGCCACCGCTGGGGAACTGCCGCGGTGAAGTGGGCAACCGCGGGTATACGAAGGGCTCATGGCAAGAACATCGCGTGTGAGGAGTCGAGGATGACCGATGACGCCTACCTCGTCCTGGTGAACGGCACGGGCTCGACGCTCGGCGTGCCTCCCGCCGCCGTCGGGGACCTCGCCTGCATGGACACGCCCGCGGTACGGGCCTGGCTGCACGCGTTCGGCATCACCGCGACCTCGCCCCGGCTGCGCCTGGTCCCTCCGGAAGCGACCTCGGCCGTCCCCGAGGACGCCGAGCGACTGCCCGTCCCCCTCGGTGAGGAAGAGCTGAGCCGGGTCCGGCACCAGGCCGTGCCGCAGGACGTCGCCAGGCTGGAGGACGAACTGCTGGCCTACCGCTCCTCCACCGATGGCCGTGACGCGCTGCTCACCCGCGCCCTGGCCGCGGGCGTACCGGCACATCGCATCGCGGAACTGACGGGCGAGGACCTCGCGGTCGTCGAGGCAGCGGCCCACTGACCCCGCGACGCCGGCTCTCCAAAGCCCCTGAAGGGACGCGTGGTGCAGAAGGGCCGCGTTCAGTCGGACCGAGCGGGCGTGGCTGGACCGAACGGTGTCGGATTCCCTCTCGCCCCCGCCCGCCGACGCAACACGGCGTCACCGGTTTGGTACGTTGAGCGACGATTTGCCCCACTCCAAACCCGGGAGTCCGACATGACCACCGAGGAACTCGCCAAGTTCTACGCCCTGCTGACAATCCTGGAGCCGAAGGCGCAGACCTGCGTCCAGGCTGCCCGCCTCGCCGAGGTGGGCACAGCGGGTGACGGCGACACCGACACCACCGTGGCGAAGCAGCTGAAGGCGCACACCGCCAAGATCGCCACCGAGCTGGCCTCGGTGAGTCCCGAGCAGCTGCAGCGCAAGACGGCGGCGATCGCCAAGTTGCTCGTGTAGTTGTGGCACTTACCCGCGTCGGCCCGCCGGCCGCGTTCGCCGGCGGGCCGACGCGCGCGTGGGCCCGCGGGAGCATGGCCGGGCGCGGCAGTGCGACATGCGTCCACTCAGCGCGCGCGGGACGGGGCACCGAGATCGGCCGCTCCGCGCTCGGCTAGTCTCGGCGCCACTGACGTTCACTCCGCGATCAGGGCACACCGCGACCGCATCGTCACACGGGGAGACGCCGACGCATGAACACGCCACCATCGCCGCCTGGACCGGAGCGAACTGACGGAGCGTCATCACCTGTTGTCCAGATAGGCGTTCTCGTTCCGCTGAGTCGGCCCGGCTGGGTCGGGGCGGGCCGGCATCTGCTCGCCGGACTCGAGCTGGGCGTTCGGGAGGTCAACGACGAGGGCGGGATCGCCGGTAGGCCGCTGGAGCTGGTGGTGCGGGACACCGCGGCCGACCCGCGGAAGGCCGCGGCGGCCGTGGACGAGTTGGCCGGCCTGGGTGTGGCCGCCTTGGCGGGCGAGTATCACAGCGTTGTCGCGCGCGCCGCCGCCGCGAGGGCCGACACCCTCGGGCTGCCGTACCTCTGCTCGTCAGCGGTTCTCGACGCGCTCACCGAGCAGCCGACGGAATGGGTCGCGCGCCTGTGCCCGGCGCAGTCGCACGGCTGGCGGATCTACGCCGACTTCCTCCTCGGCGCCGGCCACCGCCGTATCGCCGTGGCAACCCAGCCGAGTGTCTACTGGGCTTCCGGGGTCCGCGTCCTCCGAGAGCACCTCGCCGCACAGGGCGGTTCCGTCGTCGAACTCGACATGGGCGCGCTCTCCCCCGCGGCCGTGTGCGACGAACTCGCCGACAGTCGCGCGACGGCCCTCCTGCTGCTGGTCGGGCACCCGGAACCGGCGGTGCCGATCGTCGAGGCCGTCCGCGGCGATCAGCGCCTCGCCGAGCTCCTGATCGGTGCCCCCGCCGGACAGCCGGAGTTCGCCGAGTGGGCGACGCTGCTGGGTCGGGACGGCGCCGCGATCCCGTTCCTGCGCTACCTGCCCGAGCACCTCGGCCCCCTCGGCGCGCGAGTCGGGACAGCCCTGCGCGAGCAACTGGCCGAGGAGCCCTCCTTCGTCGCCTTCGAGGGCTACGACACGATCACCGTCCTCGCCGGTGTACTGCGTTCCCACGGCACGGACCGGGCGCGCGTCGCCGACGCCTGGCCGAGCGTCACGGTCGAGGGCACCCGCGGAAAGATCCGGTTCTCCCGTGTGCCAGGCATCGACGTGTGGCAATGGGCCTGGCCGCCGGTCCAGGTCGTCGACCGGGACCCGGCGGAACCCGATCGCCTCCGGGTCCTGCACACCGGCTGAGAGCGGACCGGCGCCTCGCCGAACTCCCCGGTACGGTCCACGCGCACCGGCGTGGACCGCGCCCGCCCGGGGCTGTCGGAGGCACCTGCGTGGGGAATTGTCACCGGTATCTCGTAGGCTCCCGGTCATGAACGACGGGGAATCCGGCAGACGGGTCATCGACGGGCGCTTCCAGCTGGAGGCGCGGCTCGGCGGCGGCGGTATGGGCATGGTGTGGCGGGCGCGCGATCTGGTCCTGGACCGGGCCGTCGCGGTCAAGGAGGTACGGCCGCCCGATCCGGGTCTTGCCGAGTACGACCCGCAGGGCGCGGCGATGCTCCGCGCGCGGGTGCTGCGCGAGGCACGGGCCCTCGCCCGTGTCGAGCACCCCAATGTGGTGACCATCTACCACGTGGTGGACAGCGGGGAGCACGCCTACCCGTGGCTCGTCATGGAGCTGGTCACCGGCGGCTCGCTCCAGGACCGCCTGGAGAAGGGACCGTTGACGCCCGTCGAGGCAGCGCGGATCGGCCGCGAGCTGCTGGCCGCGCTGCGCGCCGCGCACGATGTCGGCATCCAGCACCGGGACGTGAAGCCCGCCAACGTCCTGATGAGGCCCGACCAGCGTCCCGTCCTCACCGACTTCGGCATCGCGGCCATCAGGGAGTCGACCTTCCTCACCGCGACCGGATCCATCATCGGCACGCCCGACTACATGGCGCCCGAGCGCATCTCCGGCCAGGAGGGCGGCCCGAGCTCCGACCTGTGGTCGCTGGCGATGATGCTCTACGTCGCTGTCGAGGGCCATCACCCGCTGCGCCGGGGAACCACCCTCGCGACGCTGGCGGCGCTCCTGAGCGAGGAGCTTCCGCCGCCCGTCCGGTCCGGACCGCTGACCGGCTTCCTGACCGCGATGCTGGCCAAGGATCCGGCCCTTCGACCGGACGCGCAGACCGCCGACCGCATGCTCGCGGAAGCGGCCGAGGGCCGGGGCGCGGCTTCGAGTCCCTCTGGAGACGCGCCGGGTACCGCCTCTTACTGGCCGGCGTCGCCTGCGCCGGGCCCGACGACCGCGCCGTCCGCACCGGCCGGCTTCGGACCGCCGATGGGCTTCGGACCGTCGGCTCCGCACCAGGCCGTTCCCGGTCCGACCGGGCCGTCGTCCGCGTACCCCGGCCTTCCCGGTCCGGTCGGAACGCCGACCCCTTACCCGGCGGGCCCCACCCGCCCGACACCGCGGCGTCAGGGCGGCCGTGCCAGGAGCCGGGTCGCGATCGCCTCGTCCGTCGTGGGGACCGTGCTCGTGGGAGTGCTGGCGTGGACCCTGCTTCCGGACGGCGGCGGCAAGGACGACGGCGGGACGGACGCCCAGGCACCCGGCTCGTCCACGCCCACGTCCTCGTCCTCGTCCACGTCCACGTCCACGACGAAGGACCAGGACGCGACTCCCGCAACACCCACCGCGTCCCGTTCGGCGTCGGCGTCCCAGGCCGACGCCAAGACCGACCTGCTCACCCCGGACGGCATCCGGACGGCGGTGAAGGAGATCAAGGCCGCGACCGGCACGGACCGCGCGGGCGACTTCACCGTCTATCCGGACTATGTGTCGGTGCAGGTCATGGTCAGGGACAGCGACACCAAGTGCGACACCTACACCTACCGCCCGGGCCGGGGTGTCGAGAAGAGCATCATCAGCGGCACGATCTTCCCCGGCCACCTCCCCTTCAGCCTGGACGACTTCGACTGGGACGTCGTTCCCGCTCTGCTGAAGCGAGCGGAGAAGGACCTGAACGTGCCGAAGCCAACCCTGCGTTACGTCATGGTCCGCGCTGCCGACGAAACGTTCGACACTCCGCTTGGCCTGGCCGTCTACCGCACGGACGAATACGTCGCCGGCTATCTGGAAGCCGACTTGAAGGGCAAGGTGACCCGCGTGATGCCGGCCGAGGACTGACCGGCAGGGAGCCTCAGACGCGGAGCGTCCCGGGGAACGCGCCGTGGCCGACGCCCGGTGCGGTGACGGCCAGCCAGCCGTGGCCGCGGGTCACGGTGTCCGGGCCGACCTCGCCGGGGTCGACCGAGAGGTAGGCGCAGGCGGAGCGGGCGCCCGTGGTGCCCGCGTTGGCCGGCGCCTCGTCGTACTCGGGGTCGAACTCGGGGTCGTCGACCGCGAGGGTCTCCCAGGGCAGCGGGTCGCCCTCCCACTCGGGGTCGCTCTCGGCGGCGTACCGGCGGATCACCCGGCCGTTCTCGGCGACGAACCACACGTCGGAGCCGCCGGCGTCGTCCAGAACTCCATGTGCGGGACAGTAGCCGCCGCCACTGACAGTGCTGTGCGGCCGAGTACGGGATGGGCGCGCCCTCCGGGCAGTCGGCCGCCCGACGCGCTCCCTTGCCCGGCTCGCGCTGGGGCCGCATCACCCCTTCGGAGCACGCTCTCTCGCATACGGTGCGAGGTGCTGCCGGTGACGGGTCGCCACAGCCCAAGTGCCGTTCGAAGCACCGGGACACCCGCCACTGCCCTGTCCCTGTCGACGCGACGGGCCCGGCGGCGACCGGGTGTGCTCCTCGGTTTCCCCGATTCGCGCGCGGGCAAGTGGGCCATGACGATGGGGTGCCAGATCATCGACCTGGGACGGCACCATGTCTGTAGCTAGAAACGGCGGCCAGGGAGAGACCCGGCGGCGGCGCGCGGTGACGAGCGCGCTGGGCGGCCTGGTTCTCACTCTGGGCCTCGTCGGTTGCGACTCGGACAACGGCGACGACTCCGCGACCTCGCCCACACCTGGCCTCACCCGCGCGCCCGACACCGCCTCCTTCTCCGGTACACCACCGTCGGCTCTGGCCTCCAAGGCCTCGTCCGCCGTCGACTCGGCACGCGCTTCCGCGTCCGCCGCCGCCTCGTCCGCGTCGGCGCGGGCCTCCGCGTTCGAGGCGTCGGTGAGCGCCGAGACGGCCCGTAGGAGCGCGGCCGCGGAGAAGGAGCTGAAGAACGTCGAGGGCCGGGGCAACGCGCTGTCGGAGGTCGGGATGACCGGGCTGCCGACGGCGGAGACCGGCGGACTGCTCGCCGTCGTGGTGACCATCACCAACAAGACGCAGGGTGAGGCCTCCTACGCCGTGCGGGTCGACTTCAAGGATTCGAGCGGCAACGTGGTCGAGTCACGGTTCGTCGGCGCGGAGAACCTGGAGCCGGGGCAGCGGGAACAGGCCTTCGCGATCAGCCGTCGGCCCCTGGACGCGAAGCTGACCCCCTATCTCGCCAAGGCACAGCGCTACTGACCTCGCGCTCCGACGTGGTCGCGTGAACCGCCGGCCACCGTGCGCCACGTCGGCGGGCCGCCCGGTGCCGGGTCGGCGGAGGCCGGGCCGCACCTCGGGCCGCTCATACGGCGCGGCCTGCAGGACCAGGTCCTGCAGGCCGTGTGGAGTCACCGGTGGTGGCAGACCCAGTGCCCCTTGACCCAGTAGTGGTGCCAGTGGGCGGGGACGTAGACCCACTTGAAGTGACGGTCGTGGTCCCAGTAACCGCTGTGCCACTTGCCGTGGTGGTCGTAGTGGCCCTTGTGCCAGGTCTTGGTGTAGTAGACCTTCTTCTCCCAGTGGGCCTTCACCCACTTCTTGGCCCAGTGGCCCTTCTGCCACTCGCAGCGGTCGTGGCGGTCACCGGTCAGCGACGTGGCCGCGGTCGTCGTCGACGGAGCCGCCGCGGCCGTTCCGGACAGGCCGAGGGCGGTGCCGCCGGCCAGCAGTCCTGTGGCGGCGGCGCCCGCCACCAGACGGCGGACCCGCAGGGAAACAGCCATTGAAGCTCACCTCTTCAGAGCTCGAGAACCATGACGCAAGGGATTCGAGGCACGGGGGCGCGCGTATGAGTCGCGGGCGAAGTTTCTTCCGGCGGGGCCACCACGGCTTCCGGCGGAGCCACCACGAGGCCAGAAAAGCCAGAAAGGCCGGCCCACCATGCATCTGCGGCCGCGCTGGTCTCGAATCCCTGACAAAGCCGTGTCACCCCCCATCGTCCAGGACCGGTCATGACCACCACCGCCGTTTCTCCCCCTCGCGCCAGCAGTGCCAGTCACCGCGTCGCGCTGGCCCGCAGCCGTCACGCTCCGGCCGTGGCACGCCGGATCACAGGCCGGTGGCTCGCGGTCCGCGGCGTGGCCCACGGCCCCGCGTCCGACGCGTTGCTCATCGTTTCCGAGCTGGTCACCAACGCCATGCGTCATACGAGTGGCCGCTGCACCCTCGCGTTGACCGTGTACGGCGGCGAGGTCGACATCGCCGTCGCCGACACCAGCCCGCAGGTCCCGCGCCTGCGGGCCGGCACGGACGTGAACGCACCCGGTGGACGGGGCCTGGCCCTGGTGTGCGCGACGGGGGCCCGCATCACCGTCGCGCCGGCCTCGGGGGGCAAGACGGTGCACGCGGTGCTCGACCTCGGGCAGGAGACGCGCCAGGAGGTCTCTCGGGGTGATCTCGGTGGGCCGGACGACGCCGCCCGGCTGCGCACTCGTCTCCCGGGGTGCAGGATCGCTCGGGGAGAGCACGTCGACGGAACGTGAGTGACATGCCCGGTACGGCCTACGAGGAAGAACCCGAGCCGCCCGCCGGCCAGGACGATCAGAGTGTCGAGGCACTGCTGGCCAGGGTCGCGGACGGCGACAAGGGTGCGTTCGCGGGCGTGTATCGAGCCATGGCGCGCCCGGTCATGGGACTGACCTGCCGGATTCTGCACGACCCGGCGCAGGCGGAGGAGGTCACGCAGGACGTGATGGTCGAGGTCTGGCGCACGGCGGGCCGCTACCGACGTGACAGGGGGAGCGCCAAGGGGTGGGTGCTGACCCTGGCCCATCGCCGGGCCGTGGACCGGGTCCGTCACGTGGAGGCGTCGGCTCAGCGTGAGCGCCGGGCGGGCGCGGTCGTCGCGGGCCGGGAGCACGACGAGGTCGCCGAGACCGTCGAGGACGACGACGAACGCCGGCGTGCCCGGGAGTGCCTGGACCGGCTCTCCCGCATGTACCGCGTCCCCCTCGTGCTGGCCTACTACCAGGGGCTGACCTACGTCGAGGTGGCGGCCACGCTGTCCGCGCCGGCCGGAACCGTGAAGTCCCGGATGCGCACCGGACTGCGCCTGCTGCGCGAGTGTCTGGAGGCCCGCTCATGACACCCGAGGACGATCCGCACCTGGCCGCCGGCGCGTACGTCCTGCACGCCCTCCCGCAGGACGAGGAAGCCGCCTTCGAACGGCACCTGGAGACGTGCCCGGACTGCCGGCGCGAGGTGGCCGAGCTCGCCGAGACGGCGGCCGGTCTCGCGCTCATCGGCACCGAGCCGGCCCCTGTGCCGGACCGTCTGCTCGACAACCTGCTGCATGAGATCGGCCGAACCCCACAGGAGTCCGCGCGTCCCGGCCGGCCGTCGGTCCAGCGTCGGAGGCGCGTGCTGTCCTGGGCACTGGCCGCGTCCATCGCCGCCGCCGCCACGCTCGGCGGTATCGCCGTGTGGCAGTACGACCGCGCAGAGGACGCCCGCGCCCAGACTGCCGCACTGCAGAGCGCGAGGAAGGCTCTGACCGACGTGCTGACCGCGCCGGACTCCAGGGTGCACACCGGGGAACTGACGGGAGGCGCCTCCGCCGCCGTCGTCGTCTCTCGCACCGCCGACCAGGCCGCCTTCGCGGCCGCGGGACTCCCGGCACTCGGCGACGGCAAGGTGTACGAGCTGTGGTACGCCGCCCCGTCGGGGGACCTGCGCCCGGCCGGTCTCCTGCCCGGTGCCGGGGGCCGCTCGGCCCGCGTCCTGACCGGGCCCCTCGGCGCAGCGGTGGCGGTCGGCATCACCGTCGAACCGGCCGGCGGATCGGCCCAGCCCACCTCGGAACCGCTGGGGCTCATCCCGGTGAGCGCGTGACATGCGCGCCGACGGGGCCTGGTGGTGTGCACCAGGCCCCACCGCCGGTGGTGCCGGTCAGCCGGTCAGGGTGAACAGCTGAGCGTTCGAACTGGTGCGGGGCTGCTGGGAGAGACGGGCTCCGTCGGCGGTCGAGTCGTTGTTCACGGCGAGGGACTTGCCGCTGTGGCGGGCGACGAAGCGGTACTGGCCGCCGGTGCTGGTTGGTGCCGCCCACGTAGCTCCACAGGTGGACCTGGGTGCCGTCGGTGCTGGCACCCGGACCGCCGGCGACGTCCCAGACACGTCGTGTCCTCCCTCCTCAGCGCGCTCGCGCCCGAGCGGTTCCCCGTCGCCCGGTGACGAGCGACGCCGACGGCTGGGCCACGAGCCGACAGCCGAGGCCTTCCGGGGCCCGGTAGTCGGCGCCCAGCCCCATACGGGACACGAGGTCGAGCACCAGCATCTCGAACATCGGCTCCTGATCCGCGATCAACGGCGTCAGGTGCTCGAACACCTCCAGGGCCACCTGCCCGAACAGGGAGCGCCAGCACGACAGCATGACGACCAGCGCGCCGAGGGGAAGCTCGACGCCCGTGGCGGCGCGGTAGTCGGCGATCTGGCGGCGCACCCTCGGGTCCAGGTCGGCGTCGGCCAGGATCGGATAGGGGCGGGCCGCCCAGAGCCGCATGTGCTCGGCGCCCCAGATGGCAGCCAGTTCCCGCACCCACTCGGCGGTCACATCGGTGTGGGTCACCCCGGCTGCGACGGTGGGCGTGCCGAAGAGCAGCCGGAACTCCTGGCGATGTGCCAGGGCCCAGCGGCGGAACACCCGGGACGGGGCGATCAGCCGGGCCGCGAAGTCCGTCTCGCGCTCCCCCGCGATCGCCTCCCGCAACTGTTGCGTGAGCTCGGTGACGATGTCTCGGGCCGTGTGCCGCACGATGTCGCCGAGATCGTCGAAGTGGCGGTAGAGCGCCGCGGGTGTCACCCCGACGCGCCGGGCGATCTCGGCGAGCGTCAACGCCTCCACGCCCTGCCGCGTGATGACGTCCCGCGCGGCCGTGCGGACATCCCTCGACATCTGCCGGCGCAGCCGTTCGCGGCGCGAGAGAACACATGCCGAGTCGTAGTCCCCGCGCCCGTGCTCGGGGAGCACGACGAACACGTTGACGGTCTTCACGTCACCACCGCCGGTGATGTACTGCGTGCCGCCCCGCCCCGCCACGTTGCTCTGCCCCGGCACCGCTGCCGCCGTGTCGGCGCTCCCGTGGTCCACCTCGTCTGTCACCGTCGGCCTCGGCCTTCCCGGCCGACAGTGACGTCGCCGCTCAGGGTGATGTGCTGGGTCCCGCCGTCGTGGGCGCTGTTGTGCTGGATCCAGGTCCGCCGGGCCGGGGGCGGTCTGTGCGCGGCCTCCCGCCCCGCCGTACTGACCCTCGTGCCGTCCGAGGCCGCGGGGCCGAGTCGTCTCGCCCCGCCCCCGTCCGAATCCTGGGCCGGTCCCCTTCGGCCGAGCAGCCTCGCGCACCGCAGGCGCGCCGCTCTCCAGACGTCTGTCACCACGGCCCCCACCACCGCCGCTCCCCCGGCCGCGGCCAGTCCCCACAACGCCTCCGACAGCACCGTTCCTCCACTCGCCCGCGGCACCCCGCTGTGCCGGTACTCAGGAAACGTTCCGTGACGTCACCGAGTAACGGGCCGTTACGTTGCTCGTGGACGTTGCGCAGTGCGTGGGGAGCGCGGGTGTCTGCCCGGCGTACGCCGGGCACGTTCCGGGGGCGCGCACGGACCGGTCGCGGCTCTGCCCGACCGGCTGGTCGTCAGGACGTCGAGCCGGTCCGGGTGAAGGTGCCGAGTCCCTCGGTGTTCAGGTACTCGACGGTGAAGGACTGCCCGTCCGGGGTGAAGGTGACCCCGGTGAGGCCGACGGCGTTCTCACCGACGGTCCGGAAGCTGAACGTGTCGCCGTCGTAGTGCGTCAGCCGGTACGACTGCGGCTTCGGCCCCAGTTCGAGTGTCAGGGTGCCGTCCTTGCCGGCGACGACCTGGGCCCGTCCGTAGTAGTCGCTCTCGAACGTGCCCGTGTAGGTGCCGGCGGCCTTCGCGGGCGCGGTGCCGGAGGGCGGGTGGGCGTAGTCGGTCTTCGACCGGCCCTCCTCCGTAGTCCGAACGGGTTTCGGCAGGTCAGCGCGTGGCCGGGCCGGTGTGCGCGGCCCGGCCGTCCTCCGGGTCGCGGTCCCAGTCCCAGGAGTCGAGGTAGGCCGCCACGCCCGTGCGGCGCGCCTCCATGACGCCGGTGAGGCGGTCGAAGTCCCGCCTCGGCATCAGGTCGCGCCACTCCTCCAGGGGCAGCACGCGCACCTCGTCGTGCTCCGCGGGCGAGAGGGTGATGCAGGCGATCTGCTCGTCGGTGAGACGGCCGCCGTCGAAGACATAGCCCATGGTCGCGTGCGGCCACGCGGCTCCGGGCAGGCCGAACACGGCGGCGAGCAGCCTCGGCGGCCCGTTCACCACGAGACCGGTCTCCTCCTGGGTCTCGCGGACGGCGGTCCCCCACGGCCGCTCGCCCTCTTCCGCCGTGCCGCCGGGCCACTGCCAGGGATGCTCCGCCGTGTAGACGGCGTGGAGTTGTACGGGCCTGTCACGCTCGTCGGTGAAGAAGAACGCGCCGAACACCGTCGCCTTCGGCAGGGTCGCGGCGTACTCCTCCGGCGGCAACCAGAACTCACCAGCCGGGGCCGCGTCGTCGGGGACGGATGTCGTCATCGTCGGCCTCAGTTCGGCAGGTTGGCGGCTGTGTACGGAGTCCAACGACGCGGCGCGCTGTTTCAGTACATGCCTTTCGGTCGGCTACTGGCCGAATCCGTTCACCGAGGAACACCTCCCACGGCTCGTGGACGCTCCGCGGGTCGGCGGAGAAGCCGCCGTCACCGGCCCTTTCGACGTCCACGGCCTCGCCCTCGGCAATGAGGGCCAGGCGGCCGGAGAGGTTGGCGATGTGCACGATGCGTCTCCTGAAGGGGATGGGAGCGGGTCGCCCTGAGCCGCGACGGCGGGGTCCGCCCGGACCGCTGGAGCAAGCGGGCCGACCGCCGTCGACAGAGGTTCCCGTGCCCGCCCATCAGCAATTCAGCATGACGATTACCTTGATGCTGCGCTAGCGTGAACTGCACCACCAAGAGGTCTCGGCGATTTGAACATGCTGAATATGACGACCTTGAGGAGTTGACGTGACCCCCACACCCGACCGCCCCGCCGACGCGACGGACGTGGGCGCCGCCACCAGGGCCGGCGCCGGCCGGCCCGGCCCCAGGCCCGGCCCCCGGCCCGACAAGACGCCCCGGCAGACGACGTCGGGGCGCGCGGAGCGGGCGGCGCAGCGCGTCACCGAGCTCGTCGAGAGCGTTCCACCCGGCTCCCGGCTGGGCACCAAGGAGGAGCTGCGCACCTTGTGCGAGGTGTCTGTCGGCACCTTCAACGAGGCACTGCGTCTGCTCCAGGCGCGCGGCCTGGTCACCGTCAAACCGGGGCCCGGCGGCGGTCTGTTCAGCGCCGAGCAGTCCCCCATGGTCCGGCTCGGCCATTCCGTCCTCGCACTCGACGCGCGGACGAACGACGTGGCCGACGCCGTACGCATCCGTGACGCGCTCGATCCCCTGCTGATCGAGGACGCGCTCTGGCACGCCTCACCGGCCGATATCGCCGGGCTGCGCCGGCACGTCACCGCGATGGAGGACGCCGCTACGGCCGCCGACCCGGTCGCCTTCGTGCACGCCAACTGGAGCCTGCACGCGGCGATCGCCGCCATCAGCCCCAACGTGCTGCTCAGCTCGCTCTACACCAACCTGCTGGACCTGATCGAGTCGCACACCCTGTCCGTACCGCCGACCGGCGACCAGCCGCTGGGCGAGTACATCGCCGACCGGCACGAACTCCATCGCGCCCTGGTCGACGCCCTCGACAGGCGTGACCGCGAGGAGGCGCTGCGACTGATCCAGGAGCACAACACGTCGGGCAGCTCCACCGAGGAGCCCGCCGTCCACCCCTGACCAGGCACGACAGCGGTGGGACCTGGCTCCCAGGGCATCTTCCTGTTCGACAGGACGAGGGCGGTCTGTTCGGCTCCCCCGACGATGTGCTGGGCTCCGTGACCATCAGCGACCAGGAGGCCGGCATGGGCCCCCTGTCCAAGCTCGCGCACCCGGACGAGGAGCACTCCTTCTCCCACGTCGACCACCACGTCGGCTGAGGGGCCACAGCCCCCGATGCGTGGGCCCGCCCCGGGGGAGGAGGCGGGCCCACGCCGCTGAATCCGCCGGTCAGCTGGCCTGGCCGGTGGGCATGATGGTGACCTGCTGGAGGTTTACCCGCGACGGCAGCGTGGCGATGAAACCGACGGTCTCCGCGACGTCCTGCGCCGTGAGCCACTCCATGGTCTCCTTGGAGCCGGCCAGCCAGTCCAGGGCACCCTGGTCCGTGACGTGGCTCTGCAGCTCGGTGCCGACGATGCCCGGCTCGATCGCCGAGACACGCACCTTCTTCGCGCCCAGCTCGGCCCGCAGGGTCCGGGAGAGGTGGGTGACGTACGCCTTCGTGCCGGAGTAGACGGCGAACGTCGGGAAGATGTTCTGCGCCGCGATCGAGGAGGTGTTGATCAGGTCGGCCACACCGCGCTCGGCGGCGGACTTCACCAGCTGCGGGGTGAACGCGCCGATCGCGTTCATCAGACCGGTGATGTTCAGGTCGATCTGCTGCTTCCACTGGCCCGCCGCCAGCTCCTCGATCGGAGCGGGAAGCATGACGCCCGCGTTGTTCAGGAGCAGGTCGGCACCGCCGAACTCGGCCTCCACCCTGTCGGCCGCGGCCTGCACCGCGTCGGCGTCGGTCACGTCGACGGCGATGGCCACCGCGCTGCCGCCGTTCTTCTCGATGCGGGCGACCAGGTCCGCCAGCCGGTCGGCACGGCGCGCCAGGACGACCACGCGGGCACCCAGGGACGCCAGGTGCTCGGCGGACGCCTCACCGATGCCGCTGGAGGCGCCGGTGACGACCGCGACGCGACCGGCGAGGGGGAAGGGGAAAGCGTTCGTGGACATGATGCGTACCTTCCAAGGGTCAAGTGAGGGGAGATCCGCGGTCGGCCTCCGCCGGCCGCACATCCAGAACACCACCCGTACGAGCCCCTCGGGACGCCATAACTGGCCCTGCCCAAACAGGTACCGGCAGGACCACCTTTGCGCGGACACGGCACCGCTCCCGCACTCACACTGGAGCCATGGACCGCACCAAGGAAATCTCGGGCTTCCTGCGCTCGCGACGCGCGGGAATCAATCCAGAAGAGGCCGGCCTGCCCTCCGACGGGCGTGTCCGCCGCGTACCGGGCCTGCGCAGGGACGAGGTGGCCCGGCTGGCCGGCGTCAGCACCGAGTACTACACACGGCTGGAGCAGGGCCGGGCCCGCAACCCCTCCACGGAGGTCGTCGAAGCCATCGCCCGTGCCCTGCGGCTGGACGACACCGAACACGAACACCTCACCGATCTGCTGCGGTCCGGCGCTCCCGCCGTGCGACGTGCGCCCGCCAGGGCCCAGCGCGTGCGGTCCGGCCTGCATCTGATGCTGGAGACCCTCCACCAGGTACCCGCCTTCATCCTCGGCCGGCGCACCGACGTCCTGGCCTCCAACCGGCTCGCCAGGGCCGTCCTCACCGACTTCGACGCCCTGCCCGCCAGCCGCCGCAACCTCGCCCGCTACTACCTCCTCGACCCCGAGGCCCGCGAACGCGTGGGCGACTGGGCGCAGATCGCCGCGGAGACGGTGGCCATCCTCCGCCTCGAAGCGGGCCGCTACCCCCACGACCGGCAGCTCGCCGACCTCGTCGGCGAACTCACCCTCCAGTCCCCTGAGTTCACCACCTGGTGGAACGACCACCGAGTGCTGCGCCGCACCCACGGCGCCAAGCGCTACCACCACCCCCTCGTCGGCGACCTGCACTTCTCCTACGAGTCCTTCCAGGTCCCGGGCGACACGGAACAGACCCTGTGCGTCTACAACGTCGAGCCGGGCTCGGAGACCGTCCAGGGCCTCCAGGTCCTGGCCAGTTGGACCGCGCCCGAGGTCACGACGCCCGACGCCTCGCGCCCCGGCTGACAGCCACACCCATCGGCGGCACTCCTGCCCGCCCCCTCGGATCCGGGCTGCGGCCCGGTGAGGGGGCGGCTACGCTGGGAGAAGCTGCTTCGACAGCTCCTCGTCCTCCACTGCCCTGACCGCAACTGCACTCGGGCGACGTCCACGACATCGCCTTCGACGTGTGAGGGAGCCGTGCGATGGACCTGTCACCGGTCGAGATCAAGGTCAATGTCGAGGGCGATGTCCCTGCGGCGCTGGCGGCCCTCGGTGGGACGCACGGCGCGATGACGACCCGTCGGATCTGGTTCGCCGAGCACCGCGACGGCGTCACCGAGGGGCGGCTGCCGCTCCTGGAGGGCGGCACGATCGTGCGGTTGAGAATCGGTGGCGCACGGGACGATCTGACGGTCAAGCTGCGTCCCTGCACCCGTGAGCAGCTCGTCGGCCGGTTCTCCGCGCCTTTCCAAGCGAGTCCGCTCACGTACAAGATCGAGCGGGACTGGTCGGCCGGCAGCCGGGTGCTGGCCGCTTCCCTCGTGCACGATCACCCGCCGGGAGCACTGTCGAGCGCGGTGGGGCCCGGGGCCGGTCCCACCCTGCCTATCGACCCCGTGCGGGACCAGTTCCTGCACGCCTGCGCTCCCGACGTCCAGGTCGACGCGCTGGTCGCGCTCGGGCCGGTCCTCGCGACCAGGTTCGACGACGTACCGCTCGACGATCTGGAGGGGAACCTGGAGGCGTGGTCGGTCGCCGGGCTGGAGTTCCTGGAGTGTTCGATCCGGGTGAAGCCCAAGGAAGACGACGACGCCGAGGAGCTCGTCGCGCGGGCCGAGCGCAAGCAGCGGAAGCTGGAGGACGCCGTGCGCGCTCGCGGGGTGACGCCCTCGGAGCACTCCGAGAACAAGACCAAGCGTGTGCTCACCGCCCTGGCGATGGCCGTTCAGCACTGACTCCGACGGCCGCCGGACCGCACACTGCCTCCACCCGGACCGCGCTGTCACGATCCGGATCCCGAGCACCGGGTCGCTCGCGGCGGGCGGGCGCCGTAGTGTGGCGTACGCAACTGGTTCGCCCCGTCAGCCAGGCGGGACGCGTCGTAAGAGGGAACCCGGTGGAAATCCGGGACTGCCCCGCAGCGGTGAGTGGGAACGACCGCCGTCATCAGCACTGGACCCGACGCACTGGGTCTGGGAAGCGACGGCCAGTAGGTGTCTCGTACGAGGAGACGTGCCCGCGAGTCCGAAGACCTGCCCGTTGCCCGCACACGGACGACTCCGTGCGCGGACATCCTGGTGACCTCGAGGGCGGGTCGGCGTACGTACCAGGCGGACGGCTGTGCCTTGTCGCGCAGTGCGTACCGCCGGGTCCGCGTCACCCTTCGCGTTCTCGTCCCGTCTCCGGGATCTCAGGGAATCATCTCGCGAAGGAGATCTCCGTGACCACCAAGCCCGCAGCCGCGGCAGCACGGGCCACCGTGTACGGCTACCCCCGCCAGGGTCAGGACCGGGAACTGAAGAAGGCGGTCGAGGGCTACTGGAAGGGCCGCGTCACCGCCGACGCCCTCCACGCCATCGCCGCCGACCTGCGCGCCGCCAACTGGCGCCTGCTCGACGAGGCCGGTATCGACGAGGTACCGACCGGTGACTTCTCGTACTACGACCATGTCCTCGACACCACCGTGATGGTCGGGGCGATCCCCGAACGGCACCGAGGCGCCTTCACCGCCGACCCGCTCGACGGCTACTTCGCGATGGCGCGCGGCACCCAGGACGTGGCCCCGCTGGAGATGACCAAGTGGTTCGACACCAACTACCACTATCTGGTGCCCGAGTTGGGACCGGGCACGGTGTTCTCGGCCGACTCGTCGCAGCAGGTCGCCCAGTTCACGCAGGCGCAGGCCCTCGGGCTCACCGCCCGTCCCGTCCTGGTCGGCCCCGTCACGTACTTGCTGCTCGCCAAGGCCGCCGGCGGCGCGGGGGAGGACTTCGAGCCGCTTACGCTGCTCGACCGGCTGCTGCCCGTGTACGCGGAGGTCCTCGGTGATCTGCGCGCGGCCGGGGCGCAGTGGGTCCAGCTCGACGAGCCGGCGCTCGTCCAGGACCGGTCCGCGGCCGAACTGTCCGCGGCCGCACGCGCCTACCGGTATCTCGGCGCGCTCACCGACCGGCCGAAGCTGCTGGTCGCCTCGTACTTCGACCGCCTCGGCGACGCGCTGCCCGTACTGGCCAAGGCCCCGGTCGACGGTCTCGGCCTGGACTTCACCGGCCCCGCGGCCGCCAACCTCGACGCGCTCGCCGCCGTCGGCGGCCTGCCCGGCAAGCGCCTGGTCGCCGGTGTGGTCGACGGCCGCAACATCTGGGTCGACGACCTGGAGGCGTCGCTCGCCACCCTCGGCACGCTGCTCGGCCTCGCCGACCGGGTCGACGTCTGCGCGTCCTGCTCGCTGCTGCACGTACCGCTGGACGCATCCGTGGAGAAGGACATCGACCCGCAGATCCTGCGCTGGCTCTCCTTCGCCCGGCAGAAGACCACGGAGATCGCGACCCTGGCCAAGGGGCTGTCGAGCGGCGCGGCCGCCGTGGCGGGCGAACTCGCCCAGAACCGCGCCGTGTTGGCCTCACGCAGGCACTCCCCCGTCACCCGGGACCCGCAGGTGCGGGCTCGTGCCGCCGCGGTCACCCCGGCCGACAGCCGCCGTTCCCAGCCGTACGCCGAACGGGCCGCCGCGCAGCGCACCCGCCTCGGCCTGCCCCTGCTGCCGACCACCACCATCGGTTCCTTCCCGCAGACCGCCGAGCTGCGCGCGGCCCGCGCCGATCTGCGCGCGGGCCGGATCGGCGCGGACGGCTATGAGGAGCGGATCAGGAGCGAGATCCAGGAGGTGATCGCCTTCCAGGAGAAGACGGGCATCGACGTCCTGGTGCACGGCGAGCCGGAACGCAACGACATGGTGCAGTACTTCGCCGAGCAGCTGACCGGTTACCTCGCCACACGGCACGGCTGGGTCCAGTCCTACGGCACGCGGTACGTCCGCCCGCCGGTCCTCGCCGGGGACATCTCCCGGCCGAAGCCGATGTCCGTCCGGTGGACCGCCCACGCCCAGTCGCTCACCGGCAGGCCCGTGAAGGGCATGCTCACCGGGCCGGTCACCATGCTCGCCTGGTCCTTCGTCCGCGACGACCAGCCCCTCGCCGACACCGCCCGGCAGGTCGCGCTCGCCCTCCGGG
The DNA here is from genome assembly GCF_040612135.1 of Streptomyces sp. NPDC006458. NCBI lineage: Bacteria > Bacillati > Actinomycetota > Actinomycetes > Kitasatosporales > Streptomycetaceae > Streptomyces > Streptomyces sp. NPDC006458. Next base: position 299,585 of record NZ_JBEXPR010000004.1, read on the forward strand.
ACGAGGTCGCCGACCTGGAGGCCGCGGGCACGGCCGTGATCCAGGTGGACGAGCCCGCGCTGCGCGAGACCCTGCCGCTGCGCGCCGCCGGCCGTCCGGAGTACCTGGCGTGGGCGACGGAGGCGTTCCGTCTCACGACCGGCGGGGTGCGGCCGGACACCCAGATCCACACCCACATGTGCTACGCCGAGTTCGGTGACATCGTCCGCGCCATCGACGACCTGGACGCCGACGTCATCAGTCTGGAGGCCGCCCGTTCCCATATGCAGGTCGCCCGCGAGCTCGCCGCGCACGGCTACCCGCGTGAGGCGGGCCCCGGGGTCTGGGACATCCACTCCCCGCGGGTGCCCTCCGCCGAGGAGGCGGCGGGCCTGCTGCGGACCGGGCTGAAGGCGATTCCCGCCGAACGGCTCTGGGTCAACCCGGACTGCGGCCTGAAGACCCGCGGCTGGCCGGAGACCCGCGCCTGCCTGGAGAACCTCGTGGCGGCGGCCCGCACGGTCCGCGGCGACCTGTCGGCGCCCTGATCCGAGGCCCTGCCGGGGGCGGGCCGTGCGCGGCACCGTCCCCGGCACGCGGGGCGGCGGCGTCCGAGGGACGTCTCACTCGCGTGCCTCCGGAGAGAATCCCGGCGGCACGACGGCCGGCCGGAACAGGAGCGGAGGCGTTATACCGCACGGAGAGGGATATGTCACAGAGGATCCAGCTGCTGCTCCGATGAGCATCTGGCTAGCATCCGATCATGACTGTGCTGCCTGACGACGGCCTCTCTCTGGCCGCCGAGTTCCCTGCAGCGACCCATGCGCAGTGGCAGCGCCTCGTGGCGGGCGTACTGAGCAGGTCGGGCAAGGACGTACCCGAGACCGAAGCCGAGCAGAAGCTGTCCACGGCTCTGGAGGACGGGCTGCTTGCCCGTCCGCTCTACACGGCCACCGACGGTGTGCCCGATCCCGGCCTGCCCGGCTTCGCCCCGTTCGTACGCTCCGGGCGTGCCGAGGGCAACACCTCGGGCGGCTGGGACGTGCGACAGCGGCACTCGGCGCCGGACCCCGAGGCGGTCCTCACGGACCTGGAGAACGGCGTCACCTCGCTGTGGCTGGCCATGGGGCCGGGCGGCATCCCGACGGGTGAGCTGGCCCGTCTCCTCAAGGGCGTGTACCTGGACCTGGCCCCGGTCGTCCTGGACGCCGGCCACGAGACCGCGGCCGCGGCGGAGGAACTCCTCGCGCTGTACGGCGACCGGGGCGTCGCCCCCGAGGCGGTGCGCGGCAACCTCGGCGCCGACCCGCTCGGTACGCGGGCGCGCACCGGAACCACCTACGACGAGGACGGTTTCCCCGTCGCCGTCGGTCTCGCCCGGCGCTGCGCCGAGACGTACCCGGGGCTGCGGGTCATGACCGTGGACGCCCTGCCGTACCACGAGGCAGGTGGCTCGGCCGCGCAGGAGCTGGGTGCTTCCCTCGCCACCGGCGTGGCCTATCTGCGGGCGCTCACCGACGGCGGTCTGAGCGTCGAACAGGCCCTGGGGCAGCTGGAGTTCCGGTACGCGGCCACCGCGGACCAGTTCCTGACCATCGCCAAGCTGCGAGCCGCTCGCCGACTGTGGTCCCGCATCGCGCAGGCGTGCGGGGCCCCCGCCGCCGGAGCGCAGGTCCAGCACGCGGTCACCTCGTCGGTGATGACGACCGCCCGCGACCCTTGGGTGAACATGCTGCGCGCCACGGTCGCGACCCTCGCGGCCGGTGTGGGTGGCGCCGAGAGCGTGACCGTGCACCCCTTCGACCACGCGCTGGGCCTGCCCGACGCCTTCGCGCGGCGGATCGCCCGCAACACCTCCACGATCCTCATCGAGGAGTCGCACATGGCGCGGGTCATCGACCCGGCCGGCGGCTCCTGGTACGTGGAGTCGCTGACGGACGAACTCGCCCGTGCGGGTTGGGAGTTCTTCCAGGAGACCGAGCGGGAGGGCGGTCAGTCGGCGGCGCTGCGCTCCGGCTGGACCGAGCAGCGGCTCGCGGCGACGTGGGCCGAGCGGTCGACGGCCCTCGCCAAGCGGCGCGAACCCGTCACCGGTGTCAGTGAGTTCCCGCACCTCGGTGAGAAGCCGGTCGTCCGCGAGCCCGCTGCGGTCCAGCCCGGTGGCGGGCTGCCGCGGGTCCGCCGCGACGAGGCGTTCGAGGCGCTGCGCGCCCGTTCCGACGCCCACCTCGCGGCGACCGGTGCCCGGCCGCGTGTCTACCTGGCCGCGCTCGGGCCCGCCGCCGCGCACACGGCACGGCTCACCTTCGCCGCCAACCTCTTCCAGGCGGGTGGCATCGAGCCCGTCACGGAGGGCTCCTTCGCCGACAGCGCCGCCACCGAGGCCTGCCTGTGCTCCAGCGACGCGCTGTACGAGGAGCGGGCCGAGGCCGAGGCCGCCGCTCTGGCCGCCGCCGGCGCCGAGCACGTGGCCCTGGCCGGCCGGCCCGGCTCGTACGCGGGCGTCGACTCCTACGTCTTCGCGGGGTGCGACGCGGTCGCCGTGCTCTCCGCCACCCTCGACCGCATGGGAGTGTCGTAATGGGAATCCCCGACTTCACAGGGATCGATCTGGGATCCCCGTCCCCGGCGGGCAGCGCCGAGGAGTGGCAGGCCGCCGTCGAGCGGACGTCCGGCGGGGAGGACCTGCTCTGGGAGACGCCGGAGGGCATCGCGGTCAAGCCGCTGTACACCGGCCGTGACCTGGAGGACGTGGACTTCCTCGGCACGTACCCGGGTATCGCGCCGTTCCTGCGCGGCCCGTACCCGACGATGTACGTGAACCAGCCATGGACGATCCGCCAGTACGCGGGCTTCTCCACCGCGGAGGAGTCCAACGCCTTCTACCGCCGCAACCTCGCGGCCGGTCAGAAGGGCCTGTCGGTCGCCTTCGACCTGCCCACGCACCGCGGCTACGACAGCGACCACCCGCGCGTCACGGGCGATGTCGGCATGGCGGGCGTGGCGATCGACTCGATCTACGACATGCGCCAGCTGTTCGACGGCATCCCGCTGGACAAGATGTCGGTGTCGATGACGATGAACGGCGCCGTGCTGCCCGTCCTCGCGCTCTACATCGTGGCGGCCGAGGAGCAGGGCGTGTCCGCCGACAAGCTCGCCGGGACCATCCAGAACGACATCCTCAAGGAGTTCATGGTCCGCAACACCTACATCTACCCGCCGAAGCCGTCGATGCGGATCATCTCCGACATCTTCGCCTTCACCTCGCGGAACATGCCCCGCTACAACTCGATCTCCATCTCCGGCTACCACATCCAGGAGGCCGGCGCGACGGCCGACCTGGAGCTGGCGTACACGCTCGCCGACGGCGTCGAGTACATCCGCGCCGGGCGGGAAGCGGGCCTGGACGTCGACGCGTTCGCGCCCCGCCTGTCGTTCTTCTGGGCGATCGGCATGAACTTCTTCATGGAAATCGCCAAGCTGCGCGCGGCGCGGCTGCTGTGGGCCAAGCTGGTCAGGCAGTTCGACCCGAAGAACTCCAAGTCGCTGTCGCTGCGCACCCATTCGCAGACCTCCGGCTGGTCGCTGACCGCGCAGGACGTCTTCAACAACGTCACGCGTACATGTGTGGAGGCGATGGCGGCCACCCAGGGCCACACCCAGTCGCTGCACACCAACGCCCTCGACGAGGCGCTCGCGCTGCCGACCGACTTCTCGGCGCGCATCGCCCGCAACACGCAGCTGCTGATCCAGCAGGAGTCGGGCACCACCCGGGTCATCGACCCGTGGGGCGGCAGCGCGTACGTGGAACGGCTGACGTACGATCTGGCACGCCGGGCCTGGCAGCACATCCAGGAGGTCGAGGCGGCCGGCGGCATGGCGCAGGCCATCGACGCGGGCATCCCCAAGCTGCGCGTCGAGGAGGCCGCGGCCCGTACGCAGGCGCGGATCGACTCGGGCCGGCAGCCTGTCATCGGCGTCAACAAGTACCGTGTGGACGGCGACGAGCAGATCGAGGTGCTGAAGGTCGACAACTCCTCGGTGCGCGCCCAGCAGATCGACAAGCTGCGGCGGCTGCGCGAGGAGCGGGACGAGCGGGTCTGCCAGGACGCTCTCGAAGACCTCACGCGGGCCGCGGGCGGTGAGGGCAACCTCCTCGAACTCGCCGTGCGGGCCGCCCGCGCGAAGGCCACCGTCGGTGAGATCTCGGACGCCCTGGAGAAGGTGTACGGACGCCACGCGGGGCAGATCCGTACGATCTCCGGTGTGTACCGCAACGAAGCAGGTGAGTCCCAGTCGGTGACGTCCACCCGGGCGCTCGTGGACGAGTTCGACGAGGCCGAGGGCCGTCGTCCGCGCATCCTGGTCGCCAAGATGGGCCAGGACGGTCACGACCGCGGCCAGAAGGTGATCGCGACCGCCTTCGCCGACCTGGGCTTCGACGTCGACGTCGGCCCGCTGTTCCAGACCCCGGGCGAGGTGGCCCGGCAGGCCGTCGAGGCGGACGTGCACATCGTGGGCGTCTCGTCGCTGGCGGCAGGCCACCTCACGCTCGTCCCCGCCCTGCGGGACGAGCTCGCCGCGGAGGGCCGGGAGGACATCATGATCGTGGTCGGCGGGGTCATCCCGCCCCAGGACGTCCCCACCCTGCTGGAGATGGGCGCCACGGCCGTCTTCCCGCCCGGCACGGTGATCCCGGACGCGGCTGCCGATCTGGTGCGCCGCCTCGCGGCCGACCTGGGACACGGCCAGTAGTCCCATGGCCATCGACATCGACGCGTACGAGAAGGGCGTACGGGACGGCAGGCGCGCCCTCGTGGCGCGCTCCATCACCCTGGTGGAGTCCACCCGCCCGGCCCACCGCGCCCTCGCCCAGGAGTTGTTGACCCGGCTGCTGCCGCACAGCGGCCGGGCCCGGCGGATCGGCATCAGCGGGGTGCCGGGCGTGGGCAAGTCCACGTTCATCGACGCCTTCGGCACGATGCTCACCGGGCTGGGGCACCGGGTGGCGGTGCTCGCCGTCGACCCGTCCTCCACCCGTACCGGGGGCTCGATCCTCGGCGACAAGACCCGTATGGAACGGCTGGCGGTCGACCCGGCGGCGTTCGTGCGGCCCTCCCCCAGCGCAGGCACGCTCGGCGGTGTCGCCAAGGCGACCCGCGAGTCGATGGTGGTGATGGAGGCGGCGGGCTACGACGTCGTCCTGGTGGAGACGGTCGGCGTCGGCCAGTCGGAGACGGCCGTGGCCAACATGGTCGACTCCTTCCTCCTGCTCACCCTGGCGCGGACGGGCGACCAACTGCAGGGCATCAAGAAGGGCGTCCTGGAGCTCGCGGACGTCGTGGCGGTGAACAAGGCGGACGGCCCGCACGCGACCGACGCCCGCGCGGCCGCCCGCGAACTCGCGGGCGCGCTACGGCTGATGCACGGCCGCGAGGTCGTCTGGACGCCGCCGGTGCTCAGTTGCAGCGCCCGCGAGTCCACCGGCCTGGACGAGGTGTGGGAACGCCTGGAGAAGCATCGCTCGCTCCTCGACGCGACCGGCCGTCTCGACGCCCGGCGCCGCGAGCAGCAGGTCGACTGGGCCTGGACGATGGTCCGCGACGAGCTCCTCACCCGGTTGCACTCCAGCCCCGCCGTCCGGGAGCTCACGCCGGAGGTCGAACGGCAGGTCAGAGAGGGGCGGTTGACGCCCACGCTGGCGGCGGAGCGCATCCTCGGGGCGTTCGGGGGCTGAGGCCTTCGGGGGCCGAGTGCGGGGCCGGCGTCCGGGAGGAGCCCGGCCACCGCCCTGCCCTCGGGTGAGGTCAGAGGGCGATGCCGCTGTCGGAGCCCAGGAGCCGCATCCAGCAGCAGAACCCGCATTCGGCCCACGAATCCCCTTCCCTCCCTGCGAACCTTATGTGATCCGGGAGTTGGCGGCGCAGCACATCGACCTGGTGCTCCCCCCGCTGACGCCGCGCCTATCGGTCGAGGCCCTGAGAGCGGTGATCCTGCCGCCCGAGCGTTTCCACGGGGGTCGCGCCGGGGCGGGTCCACTGCGGCACGGGGCGGCTGGTCGGTCCCCAGGTGGCGTTCCCTTCCGTGTCCGAACGCCAGGACCAGCACGGGCCGAGCCCCTCCGGCCAGCCCTCGGGGTTGTCCTCCCACGCCTCGCCGCGGCCGTACGGCGTCATGTCGAGCAGACCGAGGGACCCGTTGACCCGCTCGTTGCCGCGGCCCGTCGTGGAGTAGGTGAGGAACACGCGGTCGCCGTCGCGCAGGTAGCAGGCCAGGTAGCCCATGTCGCCGCCGGCCGGCCCGTCCACGTCGCGCACCGAGTACCAGGGCTGGGTGTAGCCCATGAACTCGACGTAGGAGGCCACCTCGTCCCAGCGGCCCGTGGTCAGGACGGCGAAGGACACGCCGCGGGCGTTGAGGTAGGCGGCGTCCTGAAGGTGCCAGGCCGTGGTGGTGCAGCCCTCGCACTGGCCCTGGTGCGGGGCGCCGTCGTACCACATGTGCTTGTAGACCACGAGTTCGTCGCGGCCCTGGAACAGGTCCAGGAACGGCACCGGGCCGTCGGGGCCGACGATCTCGACCGTCCCGTCGAACTCCACCATCGGCAACCGGCGGCGGGCCGCGGCGAGCGCGTCGCCCTCGCGGGTGTGGGCCTTCTCCCGGACCAGCAGCTCGTCACGGGCGGCCTGCCAGGTGGCCAGGTCGACGACGGGCGGGCGGCCGGGCAGCGCCGGAGTCGGGTCACTCGGTGTGGTCGGCATGGTGTCCTCCGTGGTGTCGCGGGTCACAAGGACAGACTCGCTCCCCGGCCGGAAATCATCGCGGCGGACTTTATGGACGACTGTCCAGGTATGATGGACACCTGTCCATGAACTTCGAAGGGTGATCCCCATGACGACAACCGCCCATGTCCTGGTCGGGCTGGTAGCGGCGCTGCACGCGTACATCCTGGTTCTGGAGATGTTCCTGTGGGAGCGGAAGCCGGGCCGCGAACTGTCCGGCTTCGACGCGGACATGGCCCGTGCCACCGCGCCGCTCGCCGCGAATCAGGGTCTCTACAACGGGTTCCTGGCCGCCGGCCTGGTATGGGGTCTGGTCGCGGAGGATCCGACCGGCCACCGCGTCCAGGTCTTCTTCCTGTCCTGCGTGCTGGTCGCCGGGCTGTACGGCGGGTTCACCGCCAACCGGCGTATCTTCGTCGCCCAGGCCCTGCCCGGTGCCCTGGCGCTGGCCGCCGTTCTGCTGGCCGGGTGACCGGCGTGCAGGCGGACCCCCGCGCGGCACGAACCCGGGCCAGACTGCGCCAGGCACTGCTGGAGGAGTGCGCCGACCGGCCGCTCGCGGAGGTCAGCGTCGCCGCCCTGGTACGCCGGGCGGGCGTCGGCCGCGCCACGTTCTACGTCCACTACGCCGACCTGGAGGCGCTCGCCGTCGACGCCTGCGCCGATGTCGTCCGCGAGGCCGTCGATGCGCTGCACGCATGGCGCGGGACCCCCGATCCCGCGGTCCCGCCGCCCGCCCTGGAGGGCTTCTTCGACCGCCTCGCCCCGCACGCCGGGCTCTACCGGGAACTGCTGAGCCCGGGGGGCGGCGGCCCGCTCGGCCGCGTTCTCCACCAGGACCTGCGGGCGCGCAGCCTCACCGAGCGCACCCTGGCCGGCGCGCCGGAGCCCGGCCTGGTCGCCTCGGCCGTGGCCGCGACCTTCGCCGGCGTGGTCGCCGACTGGCTGCACGGCCTGATCCAGGCCGCCCCCGACGCGATCGCGCTACGCGTCTGGCGGCTGCTCGTCAATCTGCACCGAACTCCCCTGCCCTGACCAGCCCGCCCACCACCGTGGACGACCGGCCCCGGGGGCCGGGTCAGGCGCCCGGCTCAGAGAGAGCAGTGGCTGTCACCGCCGACGGAGGCGATGGTGGCGACGGCGGCGATCTGGCTGGGCGATGTACCGCTCGCGGAAGTACTCCTGGAGTGCCCCTCGCCCGGCGGAATCCACCGCGTCACCCGACGGCGGCCCGCCGTGCGGTCCCCGCCCGCTCTACGCCCCCGCGTGGACGTACGCCGCCCAGATGTGCGGCCTGTCGGGGATACGGCGCCGCAACTGGCGGACGGTGTCGTGCAGGGAGTGCGCGGCACCGGGGCTGTCGGGAGCGGTGGTACGGCGATAGAAGTCCCGCGTCATGTGGTCCGCGTGGGTGCTGTCGATCTTCCAAAGGGTGCCGACCGCCGCCGGGAAGCCCGCCAGCAGGAACGAGCTCGTGATGTGGATGGCCTCGTCCACGAGGCGTTCGGCAGTGCGGGCGGTGCCGCAGGCCGCGAGGAAGGCGAGCCGCGCCGCACGGGGGCGGACCCGGCAGATCTCCAGGACCGAGACCGGCTCACCGCTGGGCAGATGCAGCAGGGCGCCGGATGGCTCTGCCGGGTCCGTCGCCGCATGGCAGCCGAAGTGGGCCCACGAGGCGTCGTGCAGCGCGGCGAGCACCGACGCGCGGGTGGCGGCGGGGCCGATCAACGGCTGCTGCGCGCCGAGGAGTTCGGCCGCGTAGGTGGCTGCCGCCGCGACACCGGGGAGGTCGTCCTCGGGCGCCGCGACCAGCAGGGCGCCGCCGTGGTCGGCGGTGTCGCGCTGTCGGCCGCGTGCTCGCGCGTACGCCAGAGTCTGCACGCCGGGCGCGTACGACGACACCACGGCGTCGAGGGCGGCACCGCAGCCGTCCTCGGCGCAGTCGGTTGTCGTGCACTCGGCCGCGTGCAGCGGCAGGGCGCTGAACGAGCCCGTCGGCACCCACCAGACGCGCGGCCACTCGCCGGGCTGCCGGACGGGTTCCGCCGCGCCGACGCACTCCAGGACCGGGCGGACGATCCTGTGCCAGGTCCACGCCAGCGTCGCGCGGACCTCCTTCCCCGCGGCGACGAGCTGGAGCGGGGAGGGGCGGGCCGTGCCCTGGGCGTTGATGGCGTCGACGGCCTCGCGCAGCCGGCGGGCCGCGCCGGTGATCTCGTCGGCCCCGGGGTCGAGGCGCAGGGCGGTGACCGACTCCGGGGTGATGACGAGGGCGTGGCAGTAGCGTTTGCCGTGGTTGAGGAGGACGACGGGACCTTCGGCAGCGAGTGCCTTGGACTCCCCGGCGGTCAGTGGCCGCAGGAAGCCTTCGAAGCCCGGCCGCGTGCGGATGCGCCGTACGAGGTCGTCCAGTTCGTTGGAGGCGCGCAGGCCTGCGAGCCTGGCCCACTCGGCGGCCCCCACCGCGGACCCCGTGGCGGGCGATTCGGGACGTGCGTCGATGCGTTCGGTCAACCGCTCGAACTCCGCCGCCAGTTCGGGGTGTGCGTTGTGCAGGTCACCGATGTCGGCGCGGGCCTCGATGCGGCGGGCCAGCAGCAGACCCCGGCCGCGTTCCAGCAGTTCGGCGGTGCGGTCGACGTCGGGGCCCCGGACCGTGCGGCCGAGGGCGGGGAGGCCGTCGAGATCGGGCATCTGTCCCGCCTCCAGCGCGCGCACACCCTGTTCCAGGATCCGCACCCGCTCGGTGACCCGCTCGGCGGACTCACGCAGTTCGAGGGCGGAAAGGATCAGCTCGACGATCGACCGGATGTCGCCCTCGAAGGTCGACAGACCGTGCTCGGCGGACGTCTGGTCGCTGCCCCGGTCGGTGATGCCGGCCATCGCCTCGACGGCCGCTTCGAGATGTGTAAGGGCCAGGTCGATCCGCGGCTGCCGCCGGCCGAGCGCTCCGGCTGCCGCGCCGATCTCACCGTGAGCGCGCATCCAGACGGGGATGGCGGGGTCGCTCCAGCCGTCGGGGACCGCGCGGCCGGCGAGGCGGGACCGGAGGGGGTCGAGGACAGCCGCGAGCGGCCCGAACGGGCCACTGTCCGCCGGTGCAGGTTCGGTGGCGTCGTCGGTGCCGGAGACGTCCGGGTGGTGTGCGGGGCCGGGGGCGGCCGTGGTGGACACTTCCGGGAGGCGGTCCCGGCCGATGAGGTCGGCGGCCGTGGTGATCACGCCGGCCGCGTCGATCGGCGACCAGTCCGGCGTCGCCTCCTTCAGGGCACCGCTCAGGCCCTGCGCCTCGGTGAGCAGCGCCTGCGACCGCTCCGGTTCGGTGGTGCGCAGGGTGGCGGCACGCTGCATCAGGACGCGGGCGAGCGTCATCGCCACCATGAGCCGCATCGGGTGTCCGGCGGGGCATGCCTCGAACGTCCTGCGGCACTGTTCGACGACCGTGTCGTCGAGGTCGGGTCGCGGGCCGCCCGGGCCCACGGTCTCGACCAGGTCGACGTAGGCGTCGCCCAGCATGTCGTACCAGGGAGGCTCCTGCCCGTCGGTGGGCCCGGTGCGGGTGATCTCCCGCATCCGGTGGGCGATCCGCCTGGCCCGCTCCAACTGGGCGGGCTCATGGCCCAGGATGTAGTTCTGCAGGGCGTTGTGGAACTCGGTGCGTGCTGCCAGGATCTCCCGGTCGGTCGGGGTCAGCGCCGTACCGTCGTACGGGGCCGCTTCCTCGGGGGTGAGCGGGCCGGGGTCGGGCGTCGAGGCGAGCAGGGCCGCCGCCTCGCGTGCGCCTTCCGCGTCGAAGTTGCCCGCCGACAGGACGGTGAGGGCGTCGGCGAGCGTCCGGTCGAACCTGCCGGGCGCCTCACCGGAGTCGGCGCGGGCGTAGCGCAGCAGTCGAACGGCCTCTTCGAGGGTGGCGGGATCGCGCCGTTCCGTGACGCGGGCCAGCATGGCGCTGCCGAGGGCGCCCGCCAGGTCCTGGCGCAGCTGGGGATCGTCCTCGTCCGTGCCGTCGAGGAGTTCCCGGATGATCGCGATGTCGGAGTCGAGGTGTTCGGGACTGTCGAGGCGGACGTCGGCCATCCGGGACAACTGGGCGAGTGTGCGCCGCAGTTCGTCGGGCATGTCCTCGTCCCGCGTGACGTCCGCCGTGATGGCGAGGGCGGCGACGGGCAGCGCGGCCGCGAACAGTCCGCGGCGCAGCAGGTCCGTCGCCGGGAAGCCGGGCGGGGCGGTGGTGAGCGTCTCTTCGGTCAGTTCACGGCACTCGACGTCCAGCAGTCCGGCGCGGGCGGGCGCCGTGTCGCGCAGGGCCTCGGCCCTCAGCCCGGTGAGGGCGGCCAGGACGGCGACGTAGGCATGCCGGTTCGGCCGGTCGGCGGGGAGGACGGCGAGGGCGGTGCGGTAGCGGCCGATGCGTTCGTCGGCGCTGTCGTCGGGCTCGAATCCGGAGCTCAGGGAGAGGACTTCGAGGTCGAGGTCGATCTGCCGGCCCTCGCGGGCGGCGCGCTCCCTGTCCCGGGCGGCGAGACGTCCGATCAGCGGTGCGGCCCGTCCCAGGGCGTCCGGGTCGTCGCTCTCGCTGAGCTGCTCGAACTCTCGGTAGACGGCGAGCATTTCACTCTGTTCGTCGCTCAAGGTCCCTGCCGAGGCGAGCAGTTCGGTGGCCTCCAGGGCCGCGTCGGCGTCGTCGCACACCCGCGCGAGCGCGGCGAGCGCCCGGCCGAGGGCGACGGTGACCGCGGTGTGCTCGGGGTGAGCGGCCGGGGTCTCGGCGAGGGCCGCGCGCAGCCGTCGTACGCCGCAGGCGACCCGGCCGGCGTCCTGCTCGGCGACGCCCGCGTCGGCGATCACCGCGCCGACGCGCATGTCGCGTTCACCGGGCCAGGTGACGGGCTGGGCGTCCAGCCTGCGCAGGAACCGCAGCGCTTCCGCGGTCTCGGGGGTGAGGAAGCCGTCCGGTACGGCCGCGACCAGCCGCTCGACATGTGCGAGCCGGGGGGTGCCGAGCAGCCGGGCGGAGTCCACCACCGTGCGCAGACAGGCCGCGCCGGCGGCCCGCGCCCCGTCGGTGTCGAACAGGCCCGGCTCGGCGGCCACCCGCGTGCACACCTCCCGTCCGTAGCGGGCGGCGGCGACCAGCCCGTCCGGGTCGGCCTCCGTCTGGAATCGGCTCATCCACAAGTCGTGTGCGTAGATGGCCAGTTCGACGAAGCCCACGGGGTCGTCGGGACGTACGGACTCAAGGGCGGTGTCCGACCAGGCGAGCGCGCGGTCGAGCGCCGCCGCCCGCTCCCCGGGTGCTCCGTTCACCGCGACCTCGGCGTGCACCGAGCACACCAGATGCGCGAACCGCGCCTCGTGGGACGGGTCGGAGGGGTCGAAGTTCTCCTTCAGGGACTCGGGGAGTCCGGCCTCCTGTGGGAGGCGCGGGCACAGGAAGCCGAAGGCGGCCACCCCGACGCCCATGTTCTGTGCGGCCTCCGGGTCCTCGGGGCCCTGGTGACGGAACCAGAACGTCCAGAACACCGCGGCGACCGCTTCGAGGTCGATCGGACCCTCGGGCGAGGGGGCCGCCTCCCGCAGCAGCGCCAGTGCGTCGACCACCGCCGTCGGGTCGCGCAGGGGTGCGGGATCGCCGGTGCTGTGCGCCGTGGCCAGACGTTCGACCACTCGTTCCCGAAGCTCGGACATCGCCGCCTACATTAGTCTGACCGGCGGTCAGGAAGCAGTGGCTATCAGGACTTCGAGGGAGGCCGAGGTGGGCGACGGGGCGAAGGCGCGCGGTGTGTACGAGGACGCCGTGGAATACCTGTGCCGCAACGTCGAGGAGCTGCGCCCGCTCGTCTCCCGCGCGGTCTGGGAGTCGGCCTTCCCGGTCGTACGGGACGCCGATCCGGCCGGTGCCGAGTGGCGGGGCGCCGTACGCGCGCTGAACGACGCGGTCGAGTCGGCCGGTGTCCCGAACGGGCTCGGACTGCCCGCCACGATGGGTGTCGGCGACTGGCCCGGCGCGCCCACCCCCCGGTCGGTGGGCTGGGTCTGCCCCACGAGCCGCTGCGCCCGGGTCGAACTGCGCGACGGGCCGGCGACCGCCGCGCCGGCCTGTGAGCTGGCGGCGGGGCCCATGCGCCTGGTGGACGGCTGACCGCGGTGGGCCTGCTCATCGAGCTGCAGAAGCGGATACCCGACGGCTGGTTCCTGCGGCGGCTGCTGCCCGCAGCGCTGTTCGTCGTCGTCGCGGTCGTCGGCGGCGGGGAACTGGGCCATGCCCACTGGAACGACACGGCTCTCGCTCGCGAGCGGATCGCCGACGCGCTGCGGACGGGCGGCGGTCTGTCCGCGGACGCCGTGGCCTCGCTCGTGCTCGTCGCGGTGCCGGTGGTGGGGGCCGCGTTCACGGTGCCCTACGCGGCGGCCGCGATCGGCTCGCTGGCGTCCGGGGCCTGGCCGTGGTGGCTGATGCCGGTCGGCCGGCGGGTGACCGCGTGGCGGGTACGGCGCTGGGTCGAGCCGGACGTGCTGGCCCGGCGGTCCGTACGGGCCCGCGCCGACGGCCACGCGCTGCGCGCCGACCGGCTCGACGCGCTTGCCGCCCGGGCCAGGACCGGCGGGCGGCCGCGGTCACCGACCTGGTCCGGCGACCGCCTGCGCCTCACCGAGGAGAACGTCGGACGGGACACCGGCGGCGACGTCGTCAGGGGCTGGACCACCCTCCTGCTCGGTGCGGCCGACCAGCCCCGCGCCGCGCTCGCCGAGGCCCGCGACGCCTACGACGCGGCGTGCGAGGCCCTCGTCTGGAGCGCGGCGTTCACGGTCCTGGGCGCCTGGTGGTGGCCCACGGCCCCCTTCGGTGTCCTCCTCGGTCTGGCCTCCTGGCGCTCGCTGCGTCATGCGGTGCAGGCGTTGTGCCGGACGACGGAGGCGGCGTTCACGCTGCGCGAGACGGACCGGGCGCCCCAGCCCTGAAACGGCACGGTGCCGGGCACGTCCGCTGCCCGGCACGGCCCACGGCCCGCGTGGCGTTCAGGGCCGCGGTGTCTGCGCGGGGCCGCTCAGGGCTCAGTCTTGGCGGCGAGGAGAGCGATGTCGTCGTCCGCGGAAGCGGGCACCAGGTGCGTGACGAGAGTGTCGCACAGCCGGTCGAGTGACGGGCTGGGCCGGGACAGGAGGTGGGTGAGTTCGTTGAGGCGGTCGTCGATGTCGCTGCCTCGGGCCTCGACCAGTCCGTCGGTGTACAGCAGCAGAAGGCTCCCTGGCCGCAGGGTGAGGTCGGTGGTGGTGAAAGGGGTGCCGCCGACGCCGAGGGGCACACCGGCGGGAAGGTCCAGGAGGCGAGCGGTGCCCCCCGGCGGGACGAGCACCGGGGGCGGGTGGCCGGCGCGGGTGATACGGCAGTGGCCGTCGGCGGGGTCGAGCACGGCGTAGCAGAAGGTGGCGAGCATGGGCTCGGCCAGGTCGAGCAGGGCGGCTTCCAGCTGTCGCAGGAGTTCCTCCGGTTCGAGGTCGAGCCGGGCCAGGGCACGGACGGCGGCGGACAGGCGCCCCATGACGGCGGCGGCGGAGGTGCCGTGGCCCATGACGTCGCCGATGGCGAGCGCGGCTTTGCCGTCGGTGAGGCGGATGACGTCGTACCAGTCGCCGCCCACCTCGTTGACGTCACTGGCGGGCAGGTAGCGGTGGGCGACCTGGAGGCCGGGGGGCGGGGTGATGTGCTGGGGCAGCATGCTGCGCTGGAGGACGAGGGCGGTGTCGTGCTCCCGGTGGTAGAGGCGGGCATTGTCCACGCACACGGCGGCACGTGCGGCGAGTTCGCAGGCCAGCGCGCTGTCGCCCTCGGTGAACGGGCCGAGCGGGCGACTGCGGTAGAAGGTGGCCAGCCCCAGCACGACACCACGGGCCAGCAGCGGCACCATCATGAACGAGTGCACGCCGAGCTCCAGGAGCTGCGCGGGGGCGGCGGAGTGGCGAGCCGCGGGCGCGATGGCCTCCTCGTCCATGTGTGCCACGAGGTAGGGGCGGCGCTGTGCCAGGGCCTGGGTGTAGGGGGCGGCGGCGGGGAAGCCGAGGGTGCGGCCGAGCGGTGCGAGGGTGGTGGTGATGGCCGAGCCGGTCAGCGGTGCCCGGCCCACCCGGCGCAGAACGGTGCCGCCGACGAGCCCCGGGCCGAGGTCACCGCTGGCGGCGAGGCAGTCCAGGACGTCGACGGTGACGGCGTCGGCGAGGTCGGGGACGGCGGCGTCGGCGAGTTCCTGCGCGGTGCGTTCCAGGTCCAGGCTGGTGCCGATCCTGGAGGTGGCTTCGTTGATGAGTGCCAGCCGGCGCCGGCCGGCCTCTGCCTCGATCTCGGCCTCCTGCTGTGTGGTGATGTCGATCAGTGTCGCGGTCACCCCGATGGGCCGGCCGTCGGGGTCCTCCAGGCGCACGTACGAGCAGGACCACACGTGATCGTGGTCGGGGTCGGCGGGAGTGCGGCCGACACGGCGGAAGTCCAGGATCGGTTCACCGGTGTCCAGGACCTGCCGCATCGCGACTTCCATGTCGGCGGCGTTCACATCGGGCAGGACCTCCACCAGGCGCCGGCCCACATGAGCGGCCTCGGCGAGACCGTTCATGGCTTCGAGGGCGGGATTGACCCGCAGAAACCGCAGCTCGGTGTCGAAGACGGCGATCCCGACCGGTGAGCGGGCGAACAGTCCGTCCCAGACGGCGGACGAGCCGCGGATCGCGCGGGCCGAGGGGGCATCGGCCACGAAGACGAGCACCGTGGTGCCGCCCCGTGTCCTTTCGGGCACGGGGGTCGCCCAGATCTCCAGCTCGACGGGGTGTCCGTCCTGATGCCAGGCGGTCACGGCGCCCGTCACACCCCGGCCGGTGACCGCGCGCTCCCACAGCGAGCGGCCGAGGCTGCGATCCGCCCCGGGGTGCAGCAGGTCGGAGATGTGCCGGCCCACCACGTCCCGGGAGGGGTATCCGAGCAGTTCCTGCGCCGCCCGGTCCCAGCGCACGATCACCCCGGACTGGTCCGTGGCCACGGCGGCCACCAGCAGCGCTCCGAGCCAGCCGCCCGCGTTCCCCGCGGCCCCGTTGGTCAGATCGAGTGCCCTCTTGTCCATCGCGCGAACTTCCGCTCACCGTGGCAACGGCCGTCATCTCCAGTATCCGCATGTGTCCGCGGCCCCGCCCGGCCGGAGCGGACCGGCGGCCGGGCGGGAACCGGATCAGGTCGCGGCGCGCAGGGTCCATTGCTGGTTGGACTGGCCGCCGCACGTCCACTGGACGAGCGGAGCCCCGTCGTCGGTGGAGCCGCCGTAGATGTCCAGGCACTTCCCGCTGCTGCGGGAGACCACCTGCCGGTAGCCGCCGCCGAGGTCGGTCAGTTTCCACTGCTGGTTGAGCTGGCTGCCGCAGGTCCACTGGACGACCGCGGCTCCGTCGGCGGTCGAGCCGTCCGCGACGTCCAGGCATTTGCCGCTGTTGCGGTTGATCAGCTTGACGTGGCCGTTGCCCTGGTCGGACACCGCACGGTTCCTCGAAGTCCGCGGGCAGGCTCCACAGGGCCCTGGCGGCGGCGAGGTGGTCGTCGGTGCGCGCTCCGGGTTCACGGGCGGGTACGCCGACGGCGGCGAACTCGTCCGGGTTCCACCCGGTCCCCACCCCGAGGATCAGCCGCCCTCCGGACACAACGTTCCAGGGTGGCCGCCTGGTCGGCGAGCACCAGCGCGGGACAGTACGGCGCGACGAGCATGCGCGGTGATTCGGCGTTGACATCGGCGGCTAATGCCATTAGCTTTTAGCTAACAGAGTTAGCCATTTGGGGGATGCGATGACCGAGTACCTTGACGTCGACAACGGCACGATCGCCTACGAGGTGACCGGGTCCGGCCCGCTGGTCGTTCTCGCGCACGGCATGGGCGACAGCCGTGAGGCGTACCGCCACATGATCCCGGCACTGGTGGCGGCGGGCCACCGGGTCGCCGCGGTGGATCTTCGCGGCTGCGGCGAGTCCAGCACCGACTGGCCGTCCTGGAGCCGCACCGCCATCGCGGGCGACCTGCTCGCCGTGATCCGTCACCTCGGCGGGCCTGCCGTCCTCGTCGGACACTCGGTCTCCGGCGGCGCGGCCACCATCGCCGCCGCGCAGGAGCCCTCGCTGGTCACCGCGGTCGTCGAGCTGACCCCGTTCACCCGCAAGCAGTCGATCCGCCTCGGCGACCTGCGTGTGAAGCGGTTCCGGCAGGGCATGCTGCGGCTGCTCGGCGCGGGCGTGTTCGGCAGCGTGCCGCTCTGGCGCTCGTACCTGGACCTGGCCTACCCCGGCGCGAAGCCGGCCCACTGGGCCGAGCGGCTCGACCTCATCGACTCCCGGCTGCGCGAGCCGGCCCGGATGAAGGCCCTGCAGGCAATGGGCCGCAGCGCCCCGACCGACGCCGGCGCGCGGCTCGGCGACGTCCGCTGCCCGGTGCTGGTGGTGATGGGCACGCAGGACCCCGACTGGGCCGACCCGCACGCGGAGGGAACGGCGATCGTCGACGCCCTGCCGTCCGGCCTCGGCCGCCTCGACATGATCGAGGGCGCCGGGCACTACCCGCACGACCAGTTCCCCGACGAGGTCGTCTCGCTCCTGCTCGCCTTCCTCCGCCCGGACGCCGCCCGTGCCTAGGGCCGGCCTGGACCCCGCGGCCGTGGTCGCGGCCGGTGCCGCTCTCGCCGACGAGGTGGGGCTCGGCAACCTGACCATGGGGCTGCTGGCCGGGCGGCTGGGTGTGCGGACCCCGTCCCTGTACAAGCACGTGGCCGGGCAGGAAGACCTCAGTCGGCGCATCGCGGCGCTGGCGTTGGACGAGGTCGCCGACGCCGTCGGTCGTGCCGTCCAGGGGTACGCGGGCCGGGACGCCCTGGCGGCCGCGACGCGCGCCTTCCGGGCCTTCGTCGTCGCGCACCCGGGCCGGTACGCCGCGACGATCGGCGTGGAGCCGTCCGGCCCGGACGATCCGCTGGCCGTAGCGAGCGAGAAACTCCTGCACGCGTTCATGGCTGCCCTGCGCGGCTATGAGATCGAAGCGGCCGACGTGAACCACGCCCTGCGTATGCTCCGCAGCCTCTGCCACGGGTTCGCCACGCTGGAGGCGGCCAACGCCTTTCAGTGGAGCGTCGACATCGACGAGAGCTTCGAGTGGCTGATCGCCTTCACCGACCGGGGCCTGCGCGCTCTCTGAGTGCGGCCGCGCCGGTCGACGCCACTGCACTGCGCGTGCCGCCTCATCCGTCCAGCAGATGCCGCCCCCGCGGCGTCAGTCTGTGGATCACGTGCAGCCCCGCGCGCTCGCTCGTGACGAGGCCGGCATTCCTGAGGACGGTCAGGTGGCCGCTGACCGACGAGGGCGGCAGGGTGAGCCGTGCCGCCACGTCGCCGGTGGTGCGGGTGGCGGCGAGGGCGGTCAGGATCCGCGCCCGGTTCGCGCCCAGCAGCAGTCATCGGACCTCTTTGACCTTCTGGTTCATTTTCTCGATGTCAGCGGCGATGTCGCTGCATCTTGTGTCAATAGTTTTGAATTTTTACTGAATCCCCCTATTTTGGCCTGGATGGATTGAGTGTCCACCTTCAAAGAGGAGATGTCATTTTCCGCCCGGGAAAGGTTCCTTGTCGATCCGGGAAAGGTTGCGAGCCATTTTTCCCCTTGGCTGTTCTTTTCAAGTGAGAAGTATTGAGAGCATGCGCAGGGCAACGTTCAGAAGAAGCACCGCGGCGCCGCCCAGTACGAAGACTGCGAGCGTCGAGTCATGACCCTTGATGAAGATTTGGGTGGGTTTGGAGGGGTTGTAGAGCAGCTTTATTGGCGCGCCCTCCCAAAGCCGCCCCGCTCTCCACTGTGCCATGGAAGCCTCGGCTTCCACCCAGGTGCCGTCCGGCAGGGCGAACGTCACCACGGGAATCGTGATCAGATCCCCATCACCGTCGGTGTCTCTTCGGATCCTGACGACGGTGCCAGATGCCTTCTTGCCGCACATGGCGAGGCATGCCGTTTGCCAGGCTTTACGTGCACAGGCTGCGGCAACGCCGACAGCGACTGCGAAAGTGACCCAGGCGCCCAACGTGTGGATGAAGTCCATGGCTCGAGCCTAATGGCGAACGTTAGCGGCTCCCTGTTACGCCGATCCAGGAGCCGCGGCTGCTTATGCCGGTGCGGTTCTCTCCGGCTAATGAGCCTGAGGGTATTTCTCCCGAGAAAAGCAGATTACGTGCCCGGAAAGGCGATTTGCCCTGCTTGCGGTAGCTGAGTGTTGGAGGGCGGCCGGAGCCCAGCCCGAGTGATGCTCCCGGCTCCTGGCGTTATCCGTTCGAAAGCGGGACGGATCAAACATCGCACGCAGGGCGACTGTGCTGGGGACGTTTCCTGTCGAGAC
This sequence comes from Streptomyces sp. NPDC006458, assembly GCF_040612135.1. Classification (NCBI taxonomy): domain Bacteria; kingdom Bacillati; phylum Actinomycetota; class Actinomycetes; order Kitasatosporales; family Streptomycetaceae; genus Streptomyces; species Streptomyces sp. NPDC006458. Next base: position 318,748 of record NZ_JBEXPR010000004.1, read on the forward strand.
ATCGGACGCGGAGGCTCGAAAGGTGCACTTACAGCAACTTTCTTCTGCGGTGTGCTAATAGGCCCTCTCCCGCTGGCGCTGCATCGGCGCGAGATGGGGCGGCCTCGTAGCCGACCCGGCACCCCCGGTCCCTGAGGCCGGCCCGTCAAGGCCGTTCGTCCTCCGGGTGCGGGCGGGCCGAGGGCGTGCCGGACGGGTGGGGGAAAGGGAGGGCGTTCGCCGCGGCGGGCTGGTGGGGCTGGGGCCGCGCCTGTGTGCGTGAACCCCGCCCCGGCTTCCGCCCTGCGACGTTCGTCGTGTTCGCCGCGGTCCTGCCAGCCGTGTGCGTACGCGGTGAACTCCCGCTTCTCGATCTCCGACCTGGTGGTGATCACCAGGTCGGGCGGCAGGGGCCGGCCCTTGAAGCGCACGGCCAGGGCGTGCTGAAGTTCCTGGCCCGCCGCCATGGCCTCGGCCTCGCCCCACAACGTCCCGTCTTCCGCCGTCACGACCCCCACCCTCCCGTGTCGCTCCGTATTCGAACGTGCGAGCGATAACTGCTCGGCACAGTACCTCACACACCCGCCTGGGACCGGAATCGGCGTAGTGGTTTCAGGCCACCTCGTACGTGCCGCCGATCCGCATCACGCTGCCGCTGGCCCAGGCCGCGCCGAGCACTCCCGAGCCGCCGATCTGGTCGAGGTCGGGCGAGGAGGCCGACGTCGGGCCCCACACCGTGTACGACGTGGCACCCGTGCTCGCCGTCGGCTGGCAGGAGAGCATCCCGCGGCTGCCGCCGATGCTCGCCACGCCCTGAAAGGCGGATGAGGTGCTGCGTCGGCCGACGGCGCCGCGAAGGCTGGCTCGGCGAGGTCGAAGGACTCCGGGTCAGCCTCGCCGGAGCCGAACAGAAACTCACCCAACTCGATGCAATACTCCAGCGTCAGGCCACTGCGGTCCACCTTGGAATGCCCCAATTTCCTGATGTTGTATAAGCCTCAACTTCACCAAGTCCGATGTTGGCTGCCAGGCCAAGTAGGTAGTGGTAGTGCACACTGGAGGTATGGAATGGGCATCGATCATTCCTGTGCTGCTGGGTGCTCTCGTCTCCGGTGTCGCTGGCTACTTCGGACAGCGCTGGCAGGCGAGTCACGCTGAGCGGGGGCGCCTGCAGGCGAAACAGGATGCTGCAGTCGCCGCACTCGCGGAAGAGTTTCTGCGGATCAAGGGACACTTGCGCAATATGCCTGAGGTTCCCGCCGAAGGTTCTGAGGCGTCTGCAGAGCAATGGGCTGCAGTGCGTGCCTGGCACGATTCCCTTGATGATCATCTAGGACCTGCGACGGTAGCGGCACAAGCCATTCGCGACGATCAATTGCGCACGCGGCTACTCCAGACATTGGAAGTTTTGGAAGCCTGGAGGGACTTGGACAGTGACACGCCTTACATGGCCAAGTGGACTGCTCGTTCTCTCATCACGCACTCGGTCGACTGCATCGGAGCCTGGCAGCGCGGCGAACCGGTTCCTACGGAAAGCCGTGACTTCATTAAGACGTGGAACCCGCAAAAACAGAAGAAAGACGAGCGGGAGGCGAAGCTGCGAGAGAGGGATGTCGCGTTTGAACGACTAGCCCAGGAGAGGGCCCATCTCGAAAAGGCCTTGGAACTCAGTACGGCGCTGACACTGGCCCTCGGCGGTTCAGTAGGTGATTCGCCATTGGGGGCGATGCAGAGAGATTTGGTAATGACAGATGCTGAAGAGCCACCGAAGCACAAAGAAGATTGAGGTCAGCCTCTTCCTTTAGTTCAGAGAAGCATGCGTGCTCATGGACGCAGTCGGTGCCGTAGGCGCGTCCGCAGTCGCCGAGAGCGAGCTTGCGGCGCTCGAAGTGGCCGAGGAACTCCTCCCACTCCTCCGCCGTGACAGCTCGGTACTCCTCGGCAGGCCGAACCGCTCGACGGCGAGCAATGAATGCCTGGTGAGCCTCGATAGCGTCCGTCGGATAGATAGCCGCATAGCCCATCGTGGTGTTGATGTTGCCGTGACCAGCGATGACTTGCGCGATATGAGGAGGCAGGCCGTTCATGATGGCGTCCGTGATGAAGATTCTTCGGAAGTCGTGGGGTGCGAAGGTGAGCGGTCGGCCCGACGCATCGGTGAGTCCGGATGCCATGGGTGGCGCCGGCGGCCGGCAGCGTCGTAGGCAAATACCTCGGTGTACTTGTCGTCCGGGATCCTGCGCGGCACGCGTTCTGGGACGGTAGGCCGGTAGCGGCCCTCACGTTCGTTCCTGAACTCGCTCATCGGGTTGTGATGAGCGTTCGCCCGGCCCCTCCTCCTGGAGCGGTCCAGGGGGAATGGATTGATCAGCAGTGAGCTGGAGTTGCTGTCCAGGTGGAAGTCGTAGCAGGTTCGCGGCACTGTCTTTATCTAGCCTCCCCGTTTCGCTTCGGGTGGCTGAGCTGGTGTGATGGCCGTGTAGTGGGGGTTCTGGTTGTTGGCTGCCGGGCGGGCATGGTCGAGGCCCGACGCGCGGGTCGGGTTCTCCAGGGTTCCTCGGTCGTGGGTGTGCAGGGACGGGGCCGAGGTTCAGGTGGCTGGCCGTGGCAGTGCCGCTAGGCGGGCGAATGCGCTGGGTGTCTTGCCGCAGCGGATGCGGTCCTCGACGCGGGCGTGGGCGCGGTGGCGGACTTCCAAGTGCTGCAAGGAACCTTCGCTGTAGGGGGTGTCGGTGAGGAAGACCTGGTGGCGCATGCCTTCGTCGAGATCGAACAGGGACAGCTGGGCGCCGGGATGCGGGCGCTCGCGGCGGACGATGATCCGAGTGTCCTCGGGTAGGCCCGGCAGGTCGACCAGGCCGGTGAGCTCGGCGACTTGGGCGCCTGGTCGTAGGGTGCCGTCCTGTTCGAAGGCATGGTGCCAGACCCGGTCGGGCAGCTGGCGTATCGCTCGGCGGACCGGTTCGGTGATGGACCATCCGACGGAGAAGGATGTGTGGATCCCGCGCGAGCGGAGGCTGCGGATGTGGGCCGGGAACACTTTGGCGGATCCGGCGCTGTCCGCGCGGATGAGGATGTCGGTGCCGTGGCGGTGGACGTCAGGGAGCTGGGCGAGCGCGGCGTCGAGCACGGTGATGTGGTTCTCGGCGGTGTTGGCCGCGGCGTTGCCGGGCCGCAGCAGGCCGGCCAGGGCCTCGCCGGTGTTGTCGGGGAAGCACAGCAGCGGGTGGTAGCCGAAGCCGTGTTTGTAGGTCGGCGCCGCGTTCTCCTTCCCGGAGTGGCAGGTCACCAAGGTGGCGTCGATGTCCAGGACCAGGCCTGGCAGTTCGCGTCCGCCTGCGCGAGAGGCCGGTATTGCCTCCCGGCTCTCGTCGGCTTGCAGCCAGGCGATCTCGCGGGCGGTGGCACGGGCGGCGCGCAGAGCGTCGAGTGCGGCCGGATCGATGCCCGCCAGCAGTCGCCATGCGGTGGGACTGGATGCGACCGGACCGAACACCTCGGCCTGGTCCCTCAGCAGGGTCAGGTCAGCGATCGTCTCCCCGCCGTCGGCCAGCATCACTGCCAAGTCCGCTGCGATCCGGCCAGGGGCGTGACCGGTGCCGCGTGGTCGCAGTTGGCGCAGCGCGTCGGTGAAGGCCGTGGTCAGGCCAGTGGCATCGGCGAGATCGGCCAGAAGACGGGACCCGGCATGACTGACCACCCCGCGACCGTCGGCTGATACGACGAGCTTGGGACGCGACCCGGTAGTGTGCACGCAGAAAGTGCCTTCCTGCTGTGGTGACAGAAGCCCTAGACAAGTCTCATCATCCCAGCTCAGAAGGCACTTTCGTGCTTCCGCTCAAGATCCGGACGCCACTGAAAGTGAAACGCGGAGGCTAGTGCTGTCAAGTCTTGGTGCAGTTCAGGCTCCTGTTAATTGTTAAGGGAAGTTAGGCACGTTGCTGGGCGTCGATGCCCTCGCGGGAACGGGGTTTGTGACGGATCTTGTGAGCTATCGCCGCATTTCAGAGGGACACCCGCGTTGTTCTGCCAGCGGTGAACACCGGCCCGACCGGGCTCGACGATCACTACGGTCCAGTCTCATGACGACGGTTACAACGCGCACGGTCGAGTACCCGGCCGACGGTCTGACGATGATTGGGCACCTCGCGCTCCCGGCCGGTGTCGACCGCCGGCCCGCGGTGCTGCTCGGACCAGAGGGCATGGGGCTCAGCGACGTCGAGCGCCGCCGGGCCGATGCGCTCGCCGAGCTGGGATACGTAGCGCTGGCCTTCGACCTTCACGGCGGGCGCTATTTGGGTGACCCCGAGGAGATGCTGGCCCGTTGCATGCCGCTGCTCGCCGACCCCGACCGGATGCGGGGCATCGGCCATGCGGCGCTCGACGTGTTGCGCGCCGAACCGCGGACCGACCCCGACCGGATCGCCGCCGTCGGCTACGGCACCGGGGGCGCCGTCGGGCTGGAACTCGGGCGCGATGGCGTCAACCTGCGCGCGATCGGGACTGTCAACGCAACTACCACGGGCCGACCGGGCGAGGCGGCGCGCATTCGCTGCCCGGTGTGGGCCGGGGTCGGGTCGGAAGACCCGATCATGCCGCCCGCGCAACGGGACGCGTTCACCGCCGAGATGCAGGCCGCGGGCGTCGACTGGCGCCTCGTGGTCTACGGCGGCGCCTTGCACGCCTTCCACCACCCGCCGGTCGACCACCCCGTGGTCCCCGGCGTCGGCTACCACCCACAGCACGCGCAGCGCGCCTGGCACGACGTCATCGACCTGCTCGCCGAGTGCCTGCCCGTAACGGAGTGATCTGGTCGGCAACCGCGATTCCGGGCCGCGAGCCAGGCGGTGGACCGCCACCGGCTCCGGTTTGTGGGACATCACCGCAGCTCAGAGAATTTGTGACGAGGTGCTCTGCGAGGGCGTTCCCACTCGGCGGCGGGAACCGGCTCCGCCCGATGACAGGGCTCATCCGGCTTCGGGGGCATCCGGGTTGGTGTTCTCCCTGCGCGATCCGACCGTGCCACGACGGCTCGGCGCCGGCTTCGGGCCGTCGCCGGGGCAACGCCGTTCTTCGACGATCACCTGGCCCGCGCCTACGCCGATGTCGACGTCGGGTCGACCGAGTGAGCGCACCCGCGCGGTGGGCAGGTCCGTGGCCCGGCCCGCCGGTCCGGCCCACCGCGCCACGACGGGCCGGACCGGACCGGGCGGGATGCGATCGCGAGGGCCATGGATCAGGCCCCGGGCACCGGTAGTCGCTCCCGATCCGGCCGTCGTCCTCGAGCACGAGCAGCTCCAGGCTCCCGCCGACGACATCGCCCGTGTCGGTGGACACCGTCTCCCAGCGGAACTTCACCACGCCGTCCAGCCGTACGGCGTCCGGGGCAGGCCCGGAACGTGAACCTGGCTGAAGGACACGCCTGCCGTCCGCGGCCCACAACCGCGCGGTGGCCGCGCGGTGTTCGGTGGCGTCCGGCTCCGTATCCGCCCACTTCACCATGCATTGGTCGGCCAGGTGCTGCGGGCCCCGACGTCGGTCATGTCCGTCTCCCTGCCGGGCAGGTCACTGGGGACCGGATCCCGCGGGGCACGATGGTCATCGACCGCTCCCCACGGGGAACGGGCCGTTCAGTCGCCACCTCCGCCTCCGTCGTCATCGCCTCCGCCGTCACCTCCACCGCCGTCACCTCCACCGGAGTCACCGCCGTCACCGCCGTCCGAGCCCCAGCCGTCGCCACCGCCGGACTCGTTGTCATCGCTGCCGCTGCCGAGATTGCTGAACCAGGTCCGGTCCCACCAGTCGTCGACCGCGATCGGCTCGCCCGGCTGCGACCGGCGCCGCTCCACACGGAAGCGTGCCGCGCCCGTGGTGTCCCCGATCCCGAAGGCGACCGCGAACACCTGCGCCATGACGGCGTCCATCGGATCGGAACTCTCGTACCGGACCGGGGCCAGCGGCAGCAGGACCGTGCCCGGTTCGGCCCTCTGCCTGCGCGGCGGACGGGCCAGCAGGGCGACCCTACGTTCGTCGCGCAGCAGCCACGAGCTCTTCGCGTTCTCCCTGCGCAGCACCCAGCGCTGTCCCGACAGTCGTATCTCCACGCTGCTCCTGGACCTGCGCAGCTTCCTCCTCAGGGTGAGCTCCGCCGTGACCTCGCCGACGGTGACCCGCAGCCCCTGAGCCGGGTCGGAGCCCGCCGCGTGGAAGCCGTAGGGCGCCCGGATCCGTACGACGGGCGCCTGCGGTCCCCATACGTCGACCCGCACCAGATGCCGGTCCACCGCGACGGCCACCGGCCCTGCGGGGCCAGGCGCGAACCGTCGAGCGATCCACAGCGGCACGCCCTCGGTCCGGGCGCGGGCCGCCAGGGCGGCCACCTGCTCAGGACCGCCGCACCGGCGCACTGCCAACTCCCCCAGCTCCCGTGCGAATTCGGCGGCCTGGCGCACCCTAACCGGCCTGGAGGTTCCCGTGGCGCGGGTCACCGGGACGGCTCCCGGTCCGTCCGGCAGCCGCTCCAGCGGCCGTTCGGCCCCGCCTCCGCCGAGCCACTGGCCACGCTGGTAGGCGTCGGCCAGGGCCGCCAGGTTCAGCTCGGTCAGCGGTGTGGTCCGCCCGCCCTTGCGCAGCCCGTCCTCGGTCAGCTCCACGGTCCGCGCCAGCGGATTCCATGACCGCTCGCCGTACAGCACCTCGCTCACGTCAGTCCCCGTTCATGTGGTTCGACTCGGCCTCGCACAGGCATGGTGCCTGTCGGCCGTCCCCACATGACGACGCGCTCGCTCGCCCGGTCGGTTTCCCCGCCCCGTTGCGCACTCCTCTGTCCGGAGTTCAACTCTGCGGATCTACCGCTGAGTTACTCCCCGATAGTGCAGTGTGATCGCGTTCGGCCAGGTTCTACCCGGAGCCGCCACACCGGGGGCACAAGGAGAGCTGGCCGACCGCCTCCTGGCCGGCGGCGCCCCGGCCGATGTGCGGCGGGACTTCACCGCGCCCTACTCCACCGGCCTGCACCGCTTGCCCACGCCCTCGCGAGGTGACAAGCCTCGCGGGGGCGTGCCCCTCGCCTACCGGGATGCGAGCAGTCGGGTCCGGAGGTGGTCCAGCACGTGGTCGAGGGCTTTGCGGGTGGGCTGGCCGGGCTCGTCGACGAGATGCTCGGTCAGCACGGAGTGCGGGGGCATCAGCCCGTCGGGGTTCGCGGTGCTGTCGTCGAGTTCGATCCCGACGAACGCCTCGCCCAGCATCTCCCGCAGCATGGCGAACCGCTCGCCGGGGGCCAGCCGGTCGCCCCGGAAGCGCAGACCGAGCACGGTCAGGTCACCCGCCTCGCAGCGCTGCCGTACCGTGCGCAGGTCGGCGTCCGAGATGTCGAGGGAGCGGCGGTTGCGGGCCGTCACGGCGAGCGGCAGGGACGGCTGGCAGAGCACCGGCGCGAGCAGGCGTTCGTCGGTGGCCATGGCGAGGGCGTAGCCGCCGGTGAAGCACATGCCGACGGCGCCGACGCCCGGCCCGCCGCAGCGCTTGTGCTCCTGCACCGCGAGGGCGCGCAGCCAGGTGACGACGGGAGAGGTGCGGCCCGCTGCGAGCAAGGTGAACTCCCGGCTGACGCATACCTTGCCGACGGCGCGCAGTCCCGTAGCCGCCGTGCCCGCCCAGCCGTGCGCCGCGGGATCGGGGTCCCGTCCGGCGACGCCGAACAGGTCCGGCAGGACCACCGTGCACCCCACGTCGCGGACCTCGCGGGCGAACCGGGCCACCTTCGGGGTGATGCCCGGGATCTCGGCCATGACGATCACGGCCGGGCCGTCCCCGGAGCGCAGCACCATGTGCGAGCGGTCCTCGTGCGTGAATCGTTCCCTGGTGAAATCCGCCAGCGCGTCGTCGGCCACGCATCCTCCTGGAGTCCCGTACGGCCCTGCTCCCTGACAGCGGGCCGAATCCTACTGGCAAGTAGCCAGGTGTGCACCGCCCCTTGGGCCACATCGTCGGAGGGGGACGGCGGCACCTGGCTCAGTGGGTGGGGCGGGCGAGCGCGAGGAGCCGGTCCACGTGCCGGGCACCGCTCTCGGCGGCGATCTCGTCGAGCGTCTGGGCGTCGCGTACGGGAGCCAGGCGTACGGCGTCGCCGCGCAGGCTGTAGCCGTGCACGGCGGGGCGGGGCAGGCTGTTGTAGGCCCAGTGCGTGGAGAAGTAGTACGCGCCCGTGTCGTGGAGGACGACCCAGTCGCCCTCGGCCAGCAGGGGCAGTTCGCGGCCCTCGGCCACCATGTCGCCCGCGAAGCAGCAGGGTCCGGCGACGTCCTGGGCCTCGGCGGGGCCGGTCCGGGGCCACCCTCGCGCGTCGAAGGCGCCGACCCGCAGCGGCCAGGCGCCGGGCATCAGGACGGTACGGGTCGCGGTCTGCGCTCCCGCGTGGGTGACGGCGATCCGGCGTCCCCCGGCCTGCTTGGCGTACTCGACGCGGGCCGCGATGAACCCGTTCTTGGCCAGCAGCGACCGGCCGAACTCGGTCACCAGCGCGTAGCGTCCCGCGAACAGGCCGGGCTCGGCGGCGCGCAGGGCGCGGGTGTAGTCGTCGAAGGTGGGACGCACCTCGTCGTCGCCGAAGTTGACGGGCAGTCCGCCGCCGATGTCGAGGCTGGTGATCTGCCGACGCCCGACCGCGGCGTTGATCTCCTCCGCCAGGCGGTACGTCCGCGCGATGCCCTCCGCGATGAGGTCGAGCGGGCAGCCCTGGGAGCCGACGTGGGCGTGCAGCCGGGTCAGCCAGGGGCGCCGGACGAAGGCGTCGACGACGCGTTCGCTGCCGCCCGGGTCACGCAGGGCCACACCGAACTTGGAGGTCGCGGTAGCGGTGCTCATCGCGCCGATGGTGCCGCCGCCGACCTGCGGGTTGACGCGCAGTCCGATGACGGACCGGCAGTCGGCGGGCCGCAGCGCGTCGATGCGGGTGAGTTCGTCGAGGCTGTCGGCGTTGAGGGCGACACCCAGGGTGAGCGCCTCGGCGATCTCCTCGTGGGTCTTGGCGGGTGAGTCCAGGACGATGCGGGACGGCGAGATCCCGGCCTCGCGGGCCAGCCGCAACTCGCCGGGGCTGGCCACTTCGCAGCCCATGCCCAGGCCGGCGAGGAGTCGCAGCACCGGGACGAGGGAGGCAGCCTTGGCGGCGAAGGTGTGCAGCACTTCGGGGACGGTGTCGAAGGCGGCGTGCAGGGAGGCCACCGACGCCTCGATCCCGTCGATGTCGAGGAAACCGGCGATGGGCTGGGCCGGGCCGAGCAGGCCCTGGTCCAGGGCGTGGCGCAGGACGGGGCCGACACGGTCGGCGGTGTGGGCGGCGGACTGCGGGCTGAGGCGCGCGGCGGCGGAGTGCGGAGTCACGGGTGGCCCTTCGTCAGGGTCGAGCGAGTGACACGAGGGTCTTCTCCGGGGCCCGCGCCCGTCTTCGTGGGTCCGGACAAAGGATCGGGCATTGTTTGTCCGCCGCTCCGAATACCGTGACAAGACGTCAGAAACCCGTCGGACGAGTCACCGCCCACTCAGAACCGCTCCCGCCCCTCGCGATGGGGTGGACCGGTCTCCGCCAGGCGCACGGCGAGGGTGACGACGAGCCGTGTGTCGGGGTCGTCGAGGTCGATGCCGAAGCGCTCGCGGACCCGGCGCAGCCGGTAGCGCAGGGTGTTGGGGTGCAGGACGAGACGCCGGGCGGCGCGGGACATGTCGCCCGCCGCGTCGAGGTACGCGGTGAGCGAGCGCACCAGATCGCCTCCGGCGGCGAGGTCGGCGGCGATCATGTCGTGCACGGGGCCGCCGTGGCGCTCCCAGAGCGGTCGGATCGCGTCGAGCACGCGCAGGACGGCCACGGTGGAGGTCAGGTCTCCCGGTCCTGCGTGGCGGAGGGGTTCGTGCCGGTCGGCTGCTGCCGGCGCGGCCCCAAAGTGGCCGGGGCCGGAGTGGCCGGGGCCGGAGTGGCCGGGACGGAGGTGGATGGGACCGGAGTGGCCGGGACCGGCGGCGCGGGCCTCTCGTTCGCGCAGGGCCCGGACGATCAGCAGGGCCTCGTCGTAGGAGTCGGCGGCGCCGGAGGGCGCGGTGGCCGGAGCCCCGGCACCGACCCAGACGGCCGGGGCGTCGGGCATGGCGGCGGCGAGGGAGGCGAGTTCGCGCGCGAGGTTCGGCGCGTCACGTTCGTCGGCGTCCGGGACCGGCAGCAGCACGGTCAGCCGGTCGCTCTCGCGCCAGACGCGCGCGGTGGGGCGGTACGCGGCCGCCTGGAGCGCGAGGGCCTGCAGACTGCGTTCCGCGGTGGGCCCCGAGGCACGGTCCCGTTCGGCCACTACGACGGCACAGGGCATGTCCGGGGACAGTTCCAGCGACCACATGTGGGAGTCGTGGTCGCCCTCGCCGAGCAGCAGACCGCGCAGGGCGTGGGCCTGACGCCGTCGGCTGGTGCTCCCGCGCAGCCGGTGCTGGAGCAGGTAGGGAACCGCGACCTCCGCCGCCCGCCGCAGCGCCTGTGCCGCGTCCGGGGACAACCGGTCGCCGTCCGCCGCGGCCCAGATGGAGCCGAGCACCTCGCCGCCGCTGCGGATGGCGACGATCAGCCGCTCGGGGTCGTTCTCGTCGGCGGGGCGGTGGATGACGTCTCGGGACGTCCACAGCGTGCGCAGCAGTCCGCTGCGGCGCAGTTCGGCGACCCGCCACTCGGGGACCCGGCCGCCCAGGATCGTCGACAGGCGCAGCCCGTCGGCGTCGGCGCTGGTGGCGGAGTGGGCGAGCACGCGGAACTGGGTGTCCTCCACGGTGATCGACGCCCGGCAGTAGCGGGCGACCACCGCAGCGAGCATGCCGAGGCCGCCGCCTGCGGCGCCCTGGGCCAGGCTGTCCTGGCTGCCGACCGCGCCGAGGGCGAGCGCGAACCGCACCAGTTCCAGTGTGTCGCCCCACTCGGCCCACTCGGCGCGCGACAGCAGGGCGATGCCGGCCCGCCGCGCGGCGTCGAGCACGGGGCCGGGGACGCCGTCCTCGCCGCCGTCGCGCAGCACGACCGCGACGGCACCCCGCCGCGCCGCCTCCCGTACGACGTCCGGGGCGCTCACGTCGTCCGGCCGCGCCCCCACGGCGAGCACCAGGTGCCCGTCGTACGGCCCCGCCGCGTCCTCCACCCCGATGATCACGCCCTTGACGACGACGTCGTCCTGCCCGGCCGGGGCGAGGAGGAGCCGTAGGACGCCGTCCTCGTCCTGGGCCAGGACCTCGCGCAGGGTCGTGCCCGACGGCACCCCGGCGCCGAGGGCGCGCTCGGGTCGTCCGGCGGTCACGGCCGGTGGGCGAGAGCGACGGTGAGTGGGTGCACCGGGCCAGGATACGAGGGGTGTGGGGCGCCACCCCGTCGGCCGCCGGTCCCGCTTCAGCCCCCGTACGCACTCGCCGACGGCCGAGGCCGCCTCCTGCGCGGCCGGTGTGCCGCCGTGCGCCCGCCGACCCGTGATCAGGTCGATGCTCTCCGGCTCGGTGAGCGGCCAGCAGACCACCCCGTCGTCCCGCAGGCTCTGGACGCACTCGGGCACCAGCGCCACGCCGCGTCCGGCAGCGAAAAGGACAACGAGGGCCGCGAACTCACGGACCCGACCGCACACGCACGGACACGTCTTACGGAAACGCCGCACTCGGGCACCCACACCACACCGCGCCCGCCAGCGAAAAGGACAACGAGGGCCGCGAACTCACCGACCTCGACCAGCGGCGTCGGCGGGAAACGGGCCCTGCCGCAGGCGGACGGGACACGGTCGTGCGGCTCCGCGGCTCTCGGGCTGGGGGCGGCGGCCCCGGGGCCGCTATCGGACTCCCAGACGCGCTGATCTACGGCCCTGCCCTGCGCCGGGACGCGGGACCGCGGTTCGGCGTGGCCAGGCGGGCGATCTCGCCGGTCGCCGCGTCTGCGCGCTCCCGGGCCTTGCGGACCCGGGGCGCCAGGGCCTTCGCCTGCTCCCGCGCCCGCCGCTCGGCCGTCCTTGCCTGCCGTTGCTCCCCCTCGACACGCCGCAGCTCGTCCTCCAGCTCACGGCCGCGGTGCCTGAGCAGCTCGGCGCGTCGGCCGGCTTCGCGTGCCTCGTCGGTGGCCCGTGACGCCTCCTCTTCGAGCCCTCGCAGGGCGTCTGCGGCGGCCTCGGCCTCTCGGCGCGCGCGAGCCAGGTCGCGGCGGCGCTCCGCGTCGGCCTTCCGGTCCTGATCAGCCGCGTGGCTCGGACCGGACTTCGGGCCGGCTTCGGCTTTCGAGCCCCGTCCGGCCGTCGGGTCCTTGCGCGAGGCCGCTTGCGCGGGGCGTGCGGGGGACGCGGCCGGGGTGCGCGCGGCGCCGGGCGCCGGGGTCGGCAGGTGACCGGTGGGCAGGAGCGGCTTGACCAGGCTGCCGGCGGCCCACTGGTCGGCGGCCTCGGGGTCGGCGAGCACCGCGCGCAGCGTGTTCTCGATCTCCCGCTGGGCGTCCTCGCTGATCGGGTGACCTGCCTGGGCCGCCAGCCTGCGCGCCTGGCCGGCCAGCGCCCCGATCAGGGTGTACTGGCGGCGGCTGAGCTCACGCAGCCGCCCGCCGTCGAGCGTGCGATGGGCCTCGCGCAGCCCCTCCCCCAGCCTCAGCAGCCGTTCCACCTGCTCGGGCTCCTGGCGGACGAGGAGATTGCTCGCCCAGGCCGAGAGGCTGGGGCGACGCAGTTGGCCGATCCTCTGTGCCAGCGGCCGGTCACCGGCGCGCCGGGCGTCCCCCGCGTGGGCGTCGCGGGCGGTGGTGAAGTCCTCCGGCCGCAGCCCGTACAGGTCACGGACGACGGTGTCGTAGTCCATGCGGATTCCCGCCTTTCCCGCCGGAGGGCTTGATCCCATTGTCCTCCGCACGGCCGGAGGGGGCTCGCGCGGAGCGCTGTCCGTCCTTCCTCGCCGTCGAGGGCGGTGCGCGGGCACTCCCCGCGGGCCCACTTCTCGCGCCCGCCGTGTCCGACGCCCCCGGCGCTCCGGGAGTGGTGCGCGGGCACTCCCCGCGGGCCCACCTCTCGCGCCCGCCGTGTCCGACGCCCCCGGCGCTCCGGGAGGCGGCGGCGTCTCCCCCGGTGTGGCTGGAGGAGACAGGGTCGGGCCCGGCTATTCCCCGGCCGCGTTTCCCAGTGCCTTGCTGCGCCCCGCCACGAGGGGCCGTCGCCGCACGGAGTTCCGCTTCCCGCGCGAGCGGCGGAATCCGCGGCGCCGACGGCCGGGACTCTCCGCTCGCCGACGCGGCCGGCGCTCACCGCAGCGCGCTCCTGCCCTGCCAGTCGGTCCACGACAGGTTCCACTCGCCGAAGCCGTTGCCCGGCTCCACCACGCCCTTGGTGTCGGCGCCGGTGATCTCGAACGGGTCGCCCGGCCGCACCTGCTCGTAGAACCAGGCCGCGTCGGCGTCGCTCATGCCTATGCAGCCCGAACTGCGGTTGGCGTTGCCGAACCAGCGGGCGTTCCACGGGGCCGCGTGCGCGTACATGCCCGACCAGGTCAGCCGCATCGAGTAGTCGACCATCTTGTCGTAGGCGTCGCCGAGGCCCACCGTCTCGGAGTTCATGTTGACCGTGCCCTCCTTCGCCATCAGCACCGCCGTTCCTCGCCAGGAGCGCTTGTCGCCGCCGGGCGTACCGCCGGAGACCGGGATGCTCCGCACGGTCCGCCCGTCGCGGACGAGCGTGAGCCGGTGGCTGTCCAGGTCGACCTTGACGACCTGCCGCGCGCCGACAGTGAAGGTGGTGGTGTAGTCGCGCACGAACCAGCCGCCGTCGGAGCCCGAGTCGGTGCCGTTCAGTTCGGCGTTCAGCGTGACCTTCGTCCCGGACTTCCAGTACGTGCGCGGACGCCAGTCGACCCGGTCGCGGCCCGACCAGTCGCGTATCCAGCCCCAGGAGCCCTCGGTGCCGTCGGAGGTGGTGACCTTGAGCTGCTTCTCGACCTCGGCCCGGTTCTTGACGGGGTTGTCGAAGACCAGGGAGACCGGCTGGGCCACGCCGACGGTGGTGCCGGTGCCCGGTCGCCAGTCGACCTTGTTGACCTTGTCCGCCGGGGCCGTGGTGAAGGCGGCCTTCGCGCTGCCCGCGGTGCCGCCCTCGGTGCGGGTCGCGGCCGCGACCGTGTAGGCCGTGCCCGGGGCGGCCTTGCGGTCCGAGACCCACGATCCGCCGTCGGCCGCGACCTTCCCGGCGAGCCGGTGGCCCTCGGCGTCGGTGACGGTCACCGACGTGAGACGGCCGCCCGCGGCTCTGACCGTCACGGGCTCGCCCGGCGCGGCGTCGCGTCCCCGCGGGGTGACGGTGACCGTGACGGGGCGATTCTCGGCGTTCCCGGCGCCCTTGGCGTCCGAGTCGGTGGAAGTGCCGCCCGAGGAGCAGGCGGCGAGCGGCGCCAGCAGGGCTGCCGCGACGGCAGCGCGTACCGGGGCGTGGGCGAACACAGATCTGCGGTGCAACGGGACCTCCGTGACGAACGACAACGCGTTGAATCGAGGGACGTTCGTGACTGTAGGCCCGGAAAACACCAGGTCATCGGCTACGGAGCAGTGTGACGGCCATTGGTGAGGAACGGTCATGCTCCCATCACATTCGCCGCGCGGAGCGGTCATGGGCCGCTGTGAGCATCCTCTGCGTCCCCGCGACGGAGCCGGGGAGAAGGAGAGGGCTCAGACCGTGTCAGCGCTGCTCGTACCACCCGGCCGCGTCCCCCGAGCGGGGAACGCGGACCTCGTCCTGGGACCCGTCACCGCCGAGGCCTACCGTGCCTTCCTCGCATCCCCCGCCGGCGCGTCGCTGGGGCCCGGCTTTCTCCAGTGCCCGTCCTGGGCCGAGGTCAAGGAGGGGTGGCGTGCCCAACTGCTCGGCTGGGGACCGGATCCGGCGGCGGGACGGCTGACGGGCGTGGCGCTGGTGCTGCTGCGGCAGTTCCCGGGCACCCGCAAGTACTTCGCCTACCTCCCCGAGGGCCCGGTCGCCGACTGGAGCGATCCCGACGTCGACGGCTGGCTCACCCCGTTGCTGGACCAGCTGCGCCGCACGGGCGCCTTCGCCGTCCGTATGGGCCCCTCCCCCGCGTACCGCCGCTGGGACGCCGCGCTGCTCAAGTCGCGCACCGGGCCGGGGCGTCGGCCGGCCGATGTCCTGGCCAGCGAGGTCGACCCGCTCGGCACCGCGGTGGCCGAGCGGCTGCGGGCGCGGGGCTGGCGCCGCTGCGGCGGTGACGGCACCGGGGACGACGGGGACGCGCAGCCCCGGCACGTCTTCCAGGTGCCGCTCGCCGGACGCACCACCGAGGACCTGTGGTCCGGGCTCAACCAGGAGTGGCGCCGCAACATCCGCCGCGCCCGGAAGGAGGGCGTGGAGGTGGTGGTGGGCAGCGCCGCCGAACTCCCCGAGTTCTACCGGCTGTTGCGTATCACCGAGCAGCGCGACGGCTTCCGGCTCGGTCGCTCCCTCGCCTACTACGAGCGTCAGTACGCGGCGCTCAACACCGAGGAGCCGGGCCGGATGAAGCTGTACCTCGCCCGTCACCACGGCGAGATCCTGGCCGCGCACACGATGATCACGGTGGGCGGCCGGGTCTGGTACCAGACCGGCGCCTCGGCCGACCACCGCCGTGAGGTACGGCCCTCCAACGCCCTGCAGTGGCGCATGCTGCTGGACGCCCACGCCCTCGGCGCCGACGTCTACGACATGCGCGGGGTACCCTCCACTCTCGACCCCGACGAACGTGCGTACGGACTGCTGCGGTGGAAGCTCGGAACCGGCGGACAGGTCGTCGAGACGCTGGGCGAATGGGAGAGACCGTTGGGCGGCACCGCCAACCAGGCGCTTTACCGCGCCTTTCGGGCGTACCTGAACCGCCGGTGAAGCCGATGAAGCCGACCACGGGCACCGGCACGCAGAGCGCTCCCTCCGCTACGGTCCCCGCGGGCACCGTCGTCCGTCCCCGGGCGAAGCACGCCGCGGTGAAGCCGGCCTCCGCGGCACGCAGCAGTGCCGTGATGGCCGCCGGATCCATCGTCTCGCGCGCCACCGGTTTCGTGCGGTCCGCCGTCGTGGCGGCGGCGCTGGGCACCATCGGACCGACCGCCGACGGATACGCGGTCGGCAACTCGCTGCCCACCATCGTCTACATGCTGCTCCTGGGCGGCGCGCTCAACGCCGTCTTCGTGCCCGAGCTGGTCAAGGCGGCCAAGGAGCACGCCGACGGGGGTGTCGCGTACACCGACCGGCTCGTCACGGTGTGCGTCGTCGCCCTGCTGGCGATCACCGCGGCGGCGGTGTGGGCGGCGCCCCTCATCGTCGACGGGTACACCGACTACACCGGCGAACAGGCGGCCATGACCACCGCGTTCGCCCGTTACTGCCTGCCGCAGATCTTCTTCCTCGGGCTGTTCACCCTGCTCGGCCAAGTCCTCAACGCGCGCGGCCGGTTCGGCGCGATGATGTGGGCGCCGGTCCTGAACAACCTTGTCGTCATGACGGTGTTCGGGCTGTATCTGGCCCTGTCCGTGGGCGGCGGGGGCACACTCACCGCCGGCGAGACCGCCGTGCTCGGGTGGGGCACCACCGCCGGAATCGCCGTGCAGGCTCTCGCCCTGGTCCCCGCGCTGCGCGCGGCCCGGTTCCGCTGGCGGCCCCGGTTCGACTGGCGCGGCAGCGGACTGACCCGCCCGCTGCGGTCGGCCTGCTGGCTGGTGCTGATGGTCCTGGCCAACCAGGCCGCCTACTGGGTCACCACCCGGCTGGCCACCACCGCGGGCCTGGACGGCGGGCCCGGATACAGCGCGTACAACAACGCCTATGCCCTGTGGGCCGTACCGCACGGCATCATCACGGTCTCCCTGGTGACCGCGCTGATGCCCCGGATGAGCGCGGCCGCCGCCGACGGGGACACCGAGGCCCTGCGGCGCGACGTCTCCCACGCCCTGCGCACCTGCGCGTCCGCGGTCGTGCCCGCCGCCTGCCTGCTGTTCGCCCTCGCGCAGCCGGTGATGGCCCTGGTCTTCGGGTACGGCAGGACCAGCGACGGCGACACGGCGGCCATGGCCGGGATCCTGATGGCCTTCGCGCCCGGACTCGTCGCCATGTCGGGCCAGTACGTCCTGTCCCGGACCTTCTACGCGCTCTCCGACACCCGCACTCCGTTCCTGCTCAACCTGGTGATCGTCGCCCTCAACGCGGGACTGTCCGTGGCGGCCGCCCATCTGCTGCCCGCCCGCTGGGCCGTGACGGGGATGGCGGCGGCGTACTCGCTGGCCCTGTGCGTGGGCTGGGCGGTGACGGCGCGGGTGCTCGGCCGCCGCCTCGCCGTCGCCCGTCCGCTGCGGTCGGCCGCCGCCGGCGCGCACGCCCGGCTGCTCCTCGCCGCCGTACCCGCAACCGTGCTGGGCCACGTGGCGGCCCTGGCTGCCGCTCGGGCGGGCGCCCTGGCCGCCGCAACCGCGGGGGCGGCTGTCGTCGTGGTCACCTTCGCCCTGCTCGCCCGCCCCCTGCGACTGAACGAACTCGACGCGCTGATCTCCGGTGTACGCCGGAGAGCGGCCCGGACCTGACCACCACCGAGGGAGAACCATCCATGCCCCGCGTGCTCCTCGTCGAGGACGACCCTTCCGTACGCGAGGGGGTCGAACTCGGTCTGCGCCGCCGTGGCCACGAGGTACGGACGGCCGCGACCGGTGAGGCGGGACTCGCCGCGCTGGCCGAGTTCCGGCCCGATCTGCTGCTGCTGGACCTGATGCTGCCCGGCATGAACGGCGTCCAGGTCTGCCGGCGGGTCCGTGAGCGGAGCCAGCTGCCGATCATCATGCTCACCGCGCGCGGCGACGACTTCGACGTGGTGATCGGCCTGGAGGCCGGTGCCGACGACTACATCGTCAAGCCCGCCCGGACCGAGGTGATCGAGGCCCGGATCCGCGCCGTGCTGCGTCGCATCGAGGACACCGACCCGGGCCGGCCGGCCGTCGAGTTCTACGGCGAACTCGCCATCGACCGTGTCGGACTGACCGTCACCAAGGCGGGCAAGCGGCTCACGCTCGCGCCCTCCGAGCTCAAGCTGCTGCTGCACCTGTCCTCCGCGCCGGAGCAGGTGTTCAGCAGGCAGCAGTTGCTGGAGCACGTGTGGGAGCACAACTACCACGCCGACGCGCGACTGGTCGACGCGTGCGTCGCACGGCTGCGCGGCAAGATCGAGGACGAGGCGGGCAGCCCTCGTTACGTCCAGACTCTGCGGGGCTTCGGCTACCGCTTCGGACCGCTGTGACCGGCGGCCCCGGCCCGGTCGTGCGGCGCCGCGGCCGGCCCCCGACGGCCGAGGGAAGGGGGATGTCGACGCGGATGCGGGCCAGGGCGTTCGGGCTGCGCACCCGGCTGGTGCTCGCCTTCCTGCTGGTCGCCGCCGTCAGCGCGGGCACCACGGCCGCGCTGACCTACCGCGAGGCCCGCAACGCGCTGCTGGAGACGGCCCAGGACACCGCCGTCTCGTCGTTCCGTGACCAGGTCCAGCAGACGGGCTGGCGGCTGCCCGTGGAGGGCGAGGGCATGGAGGAGATCCTCCGCGACATCGCCCGCAAGGGAAAGCCGCACCCCTGGGTGGTGTTCGCGGAGTACGGTTCGGTGCGCGTCTCCTCCGGCGAGAACCCCGTCTCGACCGTCATCACGCCCGAACTGCGCCGCGCCGGGCGGGCCAACCCCAACGGCAGCTTCGAGCGGGTCGTCAAGGACGGCGTGCCCTACCTGACCATCGCGATGCCCACCGTCTTCAGGCCGAGCCCCGAGGGCCTGCTCCCCAGCGGCCTCGTCCTGTACGCCGTCATGCGGATGACCGACGAGCAGATCAACGTCGACGCGCTGCTGATGGCCGCCCGGGACGGCGCCCTGCCCGGACTCGTCATCGCGCTGATACCCGGCCTGATCGCCGCGCGCAGTGTGCTGCGTCCGGTGCGGGAACTGCGCCGCGCCGCCCAGAGCATGGGCAGCGGACAGCTCGACACCCGGATTCCCGTGCGAGGCAGTGACGAACTGGCCGAACTGGCCCGCACCTTCAACGAGACCGCGGGCAAGCTCGAACTCTCGGTGCGGGAGCTGCGCGAGGCCGAAGCGCGCGCCCGCCGCTTCGCCTCCGACGTCTCGCACGAGCTGCGCACCCCCCTCGCCGGCATGCTCGCCGTCTCCGAGGTCCTCGACGAGGACGCGGACCGGCTGGACGCCGACACCGCCCGCGCGGTCCGGCTGGTCAGCGCCGAGACCGGGAAGCTCGCCGTGCTCGTCGAGGACCTGATGGAGATCTCCCGCTTCGACGCCCGCGCGGCCGAACTCAACGCCGACGAGGTCGATGTCGCGGAAACCATCGCCAAGACGCTGCACAACCGGCACTGGACCGACGGCCGGGTCCGCACCGAGCTGCCCGACGGCATCCGCGCCCGGCTCGACCCGCGCCGCTTCGACATCGTGATCGCCAACCTCGTCGGCAACGCCCTGCGGCACGGGGGCGCGCCCGTCACCGTGCGCCTGCGCGGTGAGGCCCGTGCCCCGGGCACACCCGTGCTGATCACGGAGGTGGTCGACAGCGGACCCGGTATCCGGCCCGAGGTGCTGCCGCATGTCTTCGACCGCTTCTACAAGGCCGACGCGGCACGTACCCGGTCGGCGGGCAGCGGCCTGGGACTGGCGATCACCCTGGAGAACGTGCGGCTGCACGGCGGGACGATCCGTGCCGGGAACCTGCCGGGGGGTGGGGCCGTCTTCACCGTCGAGATACCGCTGTTCGCGGAGGAGGCGGGGGAATGAGGCGTGCGCGCACGCGCAGGGGGGCGGTCGCCGTCGTGACGGCTGTGCTGCCGCTGGGCGGCTGCGGCATCCAAGGGACCGACGTCATCGAGGCGGGCGCTCCGGCCAGCGTCCAGGCCTTCGTCGACCGTGACTCCGACATGCTGCTCTTCTTCCGCGCCCCCGACGGCGGGCTGAACCCGGTGATCCGGACGACCGGGTCCACGGTCGCCTTCGGTCCGGAGGGCGGCCTCCAGTCGGGGGCGGGCAGCCAGGACTCCGACGGTACGGCCGACGGACCGGTGCCGACGGAGAAGGTGATCTTCGCGTTGCTCCGCGGTCCAGGCGAGGAGGACCGGGCCGCGGGACTCGGCACCTCGCTTCCCGCGTCCGCCCCCGAGGGAACGATCCGGATCGGGGTCTCGCACGACGGGACGGTCACGGTCGGCCTGCCGATCGCGGTGCGCGGACTGGACGGAACGGCCCTGCGTCAGCTGATCTGCACGATCGCCTACAGCGAGGACGTCGGCAGCCGGGGCACTGTCCGGCTCGACGGACTGGACGGCGTATCGAGGTCGGGAACGTGCGGCCTCGATCCGACCGAGAGGCGACGGCCCTGACGGCCGCTGTCCCGGCCCGCCCCAGCGCCGCCGGGTGAGCCTGCGCTGCCGGGTGGCAGCCGAGGATCTATCCGACGGGGCCCGTCCGGTCGCGCGACCGGGCGCGGTCGCGGAACCAGGCAGCCGTGCCCACGAACACCGCCACCCCCGTCCCGTAGATCGGCAGCCACAGGGTCGTCGTGGACGCGAGGCAGTCGGCGACGGCCTCGCGCGACCGGTCCCGCTGCGCGAACGCCAGGGCGGCGTCGTCCTGGCGGGCCAGGTCCCCCAGCGCGGACTGTGCCTCAAGTGCCTGGTACCGGCCCAGCAGTCGGCAGTCGGTGCGGGTCTGGGGCCTGGGGAACAGCCAGGCGTGGCGTTGCAGCAGCGGGGCCAGGGCGATCGCCACGCACAGGCCGACGACCAGCGAGTACGCGATCAGGCCGCGCATGTACGGCGAGCGGAGGCTGGGCGCCCACTGCGCCCGTCGCTGGAAGGCGGACATCACCGCGAGGAGCGTCACCCCGATGAACGTGGCGAACCACTGCCAGGAGCCCTGGGCGAGGGCGAAGGTCAGCACCGCGGCGAGTCCGATGCCGATGACACCGGGAGCGGGGGTGTCGTCACCCGCCGCGGCGGACAGCGGCCTCTGGGTCACTCGGGGACTGGGAGCAGTCACGGACCTCTCCTGCGGGTGGGAGGCATCAGCCTCCCGCGTGCCGCGCCGCGGCCCCGGGGCGCCATGCCGCAGGGGCCGGGCATCCCGCCCGGATGGCCCGCGCCGGTCCCCTGCGTGCGGCACGCTCGGCATCTGTCCCGACGTGCCGCCGGAGCGCCCCGGGCCGGGTACGGCGGCGGGGCGCTGCGGCGGGCCGTGGGCTCAGTCCCTGGTCGGCAGGTGGTCGCGCATGCCGAGGTGTGCGCAGAGCGCGGCGACGGCGCCGACGGCTCCGCACAGCAGCCAGATGGCGTTGCCGAGAGTGGCCCAGGCGAGGACGCCGAGGGTGGGTCCGAGTGCCATGCCGAGGCCGAACGTGGCCTGGTGAGCGGCGATGTAGCGGGCCTTGACCGGTGTCGGGTAGGTGGACGGGTGGGCGAACATGGTCGGGCCGCTGATCATCACGCCGGAGACGAAGACGGCCGTGCTGAGGATGAGCAGCACGGCGGGTTCCATGATGTATCCGGCCACGCCCAGCGCCATCAGCGCGGTGCCGACGGCACCGGCCAGGTGGGGCGGCCGGCGCTTGACGTAGGTGGTGATCTTCAGTTCGCAGAGGATGAGGATCACCGAGGAGGCGGTGAGCACCGCGCTGTAGAGACCGGCGGGCCGCCCGTCCGAGGTGATCTTCAGCGGCAGGGCGACCGTGTACTGGACGTAGATCAGTGAGCCGAGCAGGACCGAGGCCAGGAAGAGCAGGTACTTGGTGTCGCGCAGCAGCACGGCGTATGCGGAACGCCGGTGCGCGGCGGGTTCCGCGTCGCCCGCGGCAGCCGCCGGGGGTCTCTCGGCGGGCAGGTTCGGCAGCAGGATGAAGGAGACGACGGCGCAGGCCAGCGCGGTGAGGGCGTCCAGCCAGAACAGCAGGTTCCAGTCGACGAGGATCAGACCGGCCGCGATCAGCGGGCTGACGGCCGCACCGGCGTTCATCGCGATGCGCAGCATCGAGAAGGCCATCACCCGGTGCTCCGAGGGCATCAGCTCGCTCAGCATCAGCGCCGCCGCCGGCCGGTAGGACTGGGTGACCAGGCCCGCCGCGGTGACCGCGACCAGCAGCCAGGCGAAGTGCGAGGGTCTGCTCAGCCAGGGTATGAGGGCAAGGACGGACGCCGAGGAAGTCATCGCCGTGACGATGGTGGCGCGGGCCCCGATGCGGTGGATCAGCTCGCCGCCGAGCAGGGTGCCGAGCACCGCGCCCGCGCTGTAGGCGGTGAGCGCGAAGCCCGCGTGCCCGAGGGTCATGCCGCGTGCCGTCAGATACAGCACCAGGAAGGTCTGTACGAAGGCGCCCATCTGGTTGACGAGCACGCCGCCCAGCAGATACCTCACTGGGACCGGCGTGGCGCGGACCACGGCGAAGACTCCCGTGGCGCGTTCTGTTTTCTGTACCGCCTGCGTCACACTCACTGTTCTCGTCCTCGATTCGGAGTTCTCCCGGACCGGCCGTGCGTCGGCGGTCCCGGGGGCTGGTGATGACACGGCGCGGAGCACCCGCAAGGCGCCCCGCGCTGTCTTGTGTGATATTTCAGCCAAACTCCGGATTGACCGACACCGATGGTCGCCACTGACAATCAATCAGCTCGGTGCCGGCCAACGGCCGACCGTGGGGCGGAGCGGTCGCGACAGCTCAGCGCAGTACGGCCGCCAGCAGGTCCGTGCCCAGGGCCGTCAGGTCGGGCAGGTTGACGGTGTAGCGGACGTAGCGACCGTGCCGTCGGGCGGTGAGCAGGCCCGCGCGGCGCAGTACGGCGAGGTGGCGGGAGACCTCCGGGGGTGAGAGTTCCCAGGCGTGGGCCAGTTCGCCGGTGGTGTGGGTGCCGCGGGCCAGGGTGCGCAGCAGCCGCAGACGTACCGGATGGGCGAGTGCCTCCAGCCGCAGGGTGACCGTCTCCAGCGGCACGGGCTCCGACGGGCTCGGCTCCGCCACGGGGTACTGCACCACGGGCTGCCATCCGGGCGCGTGCACCACCGCCAGATGCGGCCGGCCGAAGACGCTGGGGATGAAGGTGACCGCGGTGCCGTGGGCGGAGGTCGCCTTGTCCTGGAGCTTGTCCACGACGATGCAGTCGCCGTCCGGCGCCAGGGTGACCGCGCCCGACACCGATGCGAGGGCCGCCGCGATGCCCTGGTGCCTGAGCAGGTCGTTCTTCAGACGCAGATCGGTGGCGAGTTGCACGGCTACGCCCGCCCAGGCGGCGTCGAAGAACGCCTCGGCGCACTGTTCGAGGGTGTCCCGCACCCGTGCCCGCACGGCCGCCGGGTCGGCGAGCAGCCGCTCCGCGAAGGCCTCCTGACGCGCGCCGCGGGCCTGGGCCAGATCCAGAGCCCGCTCGCGGGCGGTGGTGTCGGTGAGCGGGGACGGAACGGCGAGGTGCACCCGACTGCCGCCGCAGGTGATGACCAGCGCGGCGGTCGCATACCGCTCGTCGTCGATCAGGTCCACGTCGTCCAGTTCCTCCGCGAGGGTCGCGCGGGGCCGGGCGGGGATCAGGAAGTCCGCCTGTGAGGAACGCCAGAGGAACTCGGCCTCGCGCAACCGCTCGGCCAGTTCCGGCCGCAGCCCGGCCCACACGTCCCCGGCCCAGTCGGCGAGCTGCGGATGATGCCCGGGTTCGGCCAGCACATGCAGCATCGCGGTGAGCTCCGCCAGCGGGGACGCGGCGAACCGCAGCCGCTCGGACGGCAGTCCGCCGATGTCGATCCTCAACGTCATCCTCCGATCATCACGTCCCGGACGGCCGGTGACGTCGTCGATTGACGGTCTCCGTCAACCGACGTGCCCGGCCCGGCGGCCCCCCGCACCGTGTGACGCCATGACAACCCTGACCAGGACCCGTCCAAGTCCCCGCCTCCGCGCCCTCGTCCGCGCCACCGGCGGCCCCCGTTACGCCGTCGCCCTGGCCGTGGACGCCCTCGGCACCGGCCTGCTGCGGCCCTTCCTGTTGCTCTACGGCGTGACGGTGCTGAGGCTGTCCGCGCCGGTCACGGGCCTCGCCATGACGGCCGGGGTGGTCGCGGGGCTGGTGTGCATGCCCGCGGTGGGCCGCTGGCTGGACCGGGGCGCGCGCAGCACGGTCGTTGCCGCGTCGATGCTGGTCCGTGTGCTGGGCGTGGCCCTGCTGCTGGCCACTCCGGCGGGCCGTGTCGGGCAGTTCGCCACGGCGGCGCTCTTTCTCGGCATCGGCAACCAGGCCTGGCCGGCCGCCCACGCGGCGCTCGTGGCCACCGTCTCCCACGGCCGGGAACGCGACACCGCTCTCGCGGCGGGCCGGGCCCTGCGCAACGCGGGCCTGGGCGTGGGCGCGCTGCTCGCGACCGTGTGCCTGGCGGGCGGCACCACCGCCCTGCGGGCGCTCGCGGTCGTCACCGGCCTCGCCTATCTCTCCGCCGCGGCCCTGGCCGGGTCGGTCCGGCTGCGTGCCCGTCCGGACGCCCATCCCGAAGAGACCGGCGGCGACGCGCCCGCACCCCGGATGCGGGCCCTGCTCGCGGCGAACGTCGCGTACGTCTTCTGCCGCAACGTCCCCGAGATCGCGCTTCCCCTGGTCCTGGTCACGCAGTTGCACGCGTCCCCGGTGTGGTCGGCGGCCGTCTTCGTGGCCAACACGGTGCTCGTGGTCACTCTCCAGGTCCCGGTCACCGTCGCGCTGTCCCGCTTCTCCCGGCGGACCGTGCTGGCTCTCGCCGGTGTCGTGCTCGCCGTGTCCTACGCGGGGTTCCTCGCGGCCACCTCGCTGGGACACGGCTGGGCCGCCCCGGCCGTCGCCGCGGTGTCCGTGGTCTGCACCCTCGGCGAGATCGTCTACGCCGGAAGCGCCACCGCGCTCGTCACCGCGCTCGCCCCGGCCCGGCTCCTGGGACGTACCCTCGCCCGCTTCGAACTGTCCACGGGCTTCGGCCTCGCGGTGTCCCCGGCGGTCATCACCGCGCTCGCGCCGCACGGCCCGGCCGCTCTGTGGGGCAGCCTCACCGCCGCGACGCTCGTTTCGGCGTCGGCCGTGGCCTGCGAGAAGGACACGGAGGCTACTTCGGGTCGGCGTTGAACTTCGAGGTCGACCAGAAGTACCCGAGGGCCGTGAGCCCCAGGCACCAGGCGACGGCGAGCCAGCCGTTGTGGCCGATCCCGGTGCCGAGGAGCAGTCCGCGCAGGGTTTCGATGGCCGGAGTGAAGGGCTGGTACTCGGCGACCGGCCGGAACCAGCCCGGCATCGCTTCGACCGGCACGAACGCGCTCGACAGGAGCGGCAGGACCATCAGCGGCATCGCGTTGTTGCCGGCCGCCTCGGCGTTGGGGCTGACCAGGCCCATGCCGACCGCGATCCAGGTGAGTGCCAGGGCGACAAGGGTCAGCAGCCCCAGCGCCAGGAGCCACTCCACGGCGGTGGCGCCCTCGGCCCGGAACCCGATGGCCACGCCCACGGCACCGACGAGGACCACACTCGTCACGCACTGCACCACACTGCCGACGACATGCCCGACGAGCACCGAGCCGCGGTGGATCGCCATCGTGCGGAAGCGGGCGATGATGCCCTCGGTCATGTCGTTGGAGACGGAGACCGCCGTGCCGATCGTCGTGCCGCCGATGGTCAGCATCAGGATGCCGGGAACGATGTAGGCGAGGTACTCGGAGCGGTCCGGACCACCGTCCGCGATCCCGGCACTCATCACGTCTCCGAAGATGTAGACGAACAGCAGGAGCAGCATCACGGGCGTGAACAGCAGGTTCAGCGTGAGGGACGGGTAGCGCCGGGCGTGCAGGAGGTTGCGGCGCAGCATGGTTGTCGAGTCGCGGACGGCCAGGGAGAGCCGGGCCGGGCGGGCGGGAGCCAGGGGGGAGCTCATCGGGCGTCTTCCTTGGGCTGGTGGGGTCGTCCCGGCACGGCTCCGCCGGTCAGGGCGAAGAACACGTCGTCGAGGTCGGGGGTGTGCACGGTCAGTTCGTCGGCCTCGACGCCGGCCGCGTCCAGCCAGTCGAGGATGGCGCGCAGCTCGCGCTGGCTGCCGTCGCTGGGGATGTGCAGGGCGAGGGACTCGTCGTCCCGCGTGGTCTCGCGCAGGGCGGCGGCGGCCGACCGGTACGCGGCCGGGTCGGTGAAGCGGAGCCGGACGTGTCCGCCGGGGACGAGGCGCTTGAGTTCCTCGGCGGTGCCCTCGGCGGCGATCTTTCCGTTGTCGAGGACCGCGATGCGGTCTGCGAGTTCGTCCGCCTCTTCCAGGTACTGGGTGGTGAGGAACACGGTGACGCCGTCGGAGACCAGTTCGCGGATGATCTGCCACATGTTGTGGCGGCTGCGCGGGTCGAGGCCGGTGGTGGGCTCGTCGAGGAAGATGATCCGCGGGCTGCCGACCAGGGTCATCGCGATGTCCAGGCGGCGCTTCATGCCGCCGGAGTAGGCGGAGGCCGGCTTCCGCGCCGCCTCGGTGAGGTCGAATCGGTCCAGCAGGCCGGCGGTGACCTGGCGTCCCTCGCCCTTGGAGAGGTGGTGCAGGTCCGCCATCAGGAGCATGTTCTCCTCGCCGGTGATCAGGCCGTCGACCGCGGAGAACTGTCCGGTGACGCCGATCGCCGCGCGTACCGCCTGTGGCGCGGTGGTCAGGTCGTGGCCCGCGACCCGGGCCCGTCCGCCGTCGGCGCTGACGAGGGTGGAGAGGATCTGCACGGTCGTGGTCTTGCCCGCGCCGTTCGGGCCGAGCAGCGCGAACACGGACCCGGCCGGGATGTGCAGATCGATGCCGTCGAGGACGGTCTTGTCGCCGTAGGACTTGCGCAGACCGACGGCGGAGAGTGCGGCCGGTGACTGGAGACCGTCACCTCGCCTGGACGTGGGCATGACAGAAGAAGACATGGAGCCCTCCGATGGAGGTGGAAGGGGTGGGGCTGGGGCTGGGGCTGGGAACGGTCCGCGGGGCGGCGCTCAGGCGCGGGCGCGGCGGACGTCGATGTTGCCGTACCGGGTGCGGGCGTGGACCTTGACGGTGTCCTCGGTCTCCTGCGGGGTCTCGGACGCGGTGAGCGCGTTGCGCACCTGGCCGGAGCCCGCGCTGACGTCGAGCCAGGCGGCGGTGCCCTCGCGGACGCCGACCTCGATGGCACCGTAGGAGGTCTCCAACTGCACAGTTCCACGAACCACTTCACCCACCCGGAGGGCGCCGTGGGCGGTGGTGGCGGTGACCGAGTCCTCGGCGCGGGTGATGTCGATGTCGCCGTTGGCGCCGCTGACCCTCAGTTCGCCGGTCGCGGCGCCGACGGTCGTGCTGCCGTGCGAGTTCTTCAGCACGGCCGGGCCGTCGAGGAGGCCGACGCGCAGACTGCCGGAGCTGGTGGTGATCTCGGCCTTGCCCTCGACCCGGTCGACGGTGATCGAGCCGTGCGAAGCGGTCAGTCGCAGCGGGCCGGTCGCGTCGAGACGGACGTCGCCGGACGAGGTCTTCACGCGGACCTCGCCGAGCCGGCCCTCGCCGAGGACCTGGGTCCAGGCTCCGGTCGTGTCGATCCGGGAGCCGGTCGGCAGGTCGACCGTCACATCGACGACGCCGGTGCGGCCGAACAGGTTGGACTTGGGCGTCCTGATGTTCAGGACGCCGCCCGAGTACGTGACCTCGGTCTGGCCGGCCGCCCGCACGTCCAGGTCCTTCTTCGGGTCACGGGGCCGCACCTCGACGACCGTGTCGGGGCGGTCGCCCGCGGTGAACTGGAGGGAACCGGCCTCCACGCGTGCGGTGACCGAGATCGCTTCGGGGGTTTCGAAAGAAGGCATGACTGTCCCGTCCTCTTGAGTCCTTGGGCCGTCCCTGCTGGTGGGACGTGATGTGGGTGAAGTGGTGCGGGTGTGGCGGTCCGGGTGAACCGGTGCGCGGGCGTGGTGCGGGCGGGGGTGCGGTCAGCGCACCCAGCCCGTGAAGCTCTGCCCGACGCTCTGGGACCTCTCCGTCGTACGCGGCCGGGTGCCGCCGTCGACCGCGGCCGACACCGCCCGCACGAGCCACGCGTTGACCGACAGGCCCTCGCGGTTCGCGGCCTCCTCGGCGCGGGCCTTGAGGTGGGCCGGCAGCCGCAGATTGACCCGGGCGGTGCCGCTCTCGTCCCCCTCCGCGAGGGCCTGCGCCCGAGGAGGTTCGGCGGGCGCGGCCGGCTCCGCGGGAGCGTCGCCCGCGGGCGGCAGCGTCACCACGAAGTCGGGGTCCAGCCCGCGCAGCCGTACGTCGACCGAGCCCGGGGCGAGCTCGCGGGTGATCTCATCCATCGCGGCGGAGAGCACATGCAGCATGGTCAGCCGGGTCGCCGACTCCAGCGGAGCGGTGAGCCGCTCTGCCAGCTCACGGGCGTCTTCGCCGCCGGCCTCGGCGGCCACCGCGAGTTCGCGACGGAGGGTGTCGACATACGGGGTGAGGTCCATGACGCAATAGTGGCACCACTATGGCGCTATTCGCAAGCACTCGTGATGCCATGGATGGCACGAGCACGATGACAGCGCCTTCCACCTGCGGAAACGGCGGGAAACGGATCGACGCCCGGGTGGCACCGCGCGCGTTCACGACCTCCCCGAGGACCCAGCGTGGCGCCATGTGGCACCACGCAACACCAAGTGGCGCCACATGGCACCACATGGCATCACCAGACGTCATGGCGACACCGCCCGGCGCTCGCCCTTTCGGGCAAGGGCACCGGCCCGCATTCGCACCCGCACCCGCACCCGCACCCGCACCCGCACCCGCACCTGCACCTGCACCTGCACCTGCACCTGCGGCACGCTCAGGACAGGCCGCCCTGCTCGCAGATCAGGCGGGCGACCTCGCGGAGCTTGATGTTCCGCTCCTGGGAGTAGCGGCGCAGCACGTCGAAGGCCTGTTCCTCGGTGAGGTCGTGGCTGCCCATCAGGATGCCCATGGCCTCGCCGATCGTGTGGCGGGTGGAGAGGGCGTGTTCCAGCTGGGCGTGGGTGCGGGCGGCGGAGAAGGAGACGGCGGCGTGGGAGGCGAGCAGCCAGCCCGTCAGCTCGCTGACCTCGGTGAACGCCCCGGGCTTGCGCGAGTAGAGGTTCAACGCGCCCAGTTCTTCGTCCTCGGTGTACAGCAGGAAGCCCATCATGCTGCCGATGCCGAGCTCGCGGGCCTGAGGGGTGAAGGAGGGCCAGGACGGCTCCCCCTTGGTGAAGTCCTTGATACGGAACACCCGCTCGCCCTGCCCGGTACGGACTGCGTCGAAGCAGGGCCCCTCGCCCAGCCGCCCCTGAAGCTGATCGCTGTCGACGACCAGTTTGTCCGAGGGCGCGAGCGACTGCACCGTCGTGCCGTGCAGCATCAGAATGCCGGCGGCGTCGCAGCCCTCCACCAGCTCGGTGGCGGAGCCGGTGATCCGTTCCAGCGTGGCGTCGACCGAGGTCTGCGCCAGCAGGTCCCGGGCCATCGACGCCATCTGCTGCGCGAACCGAGCCCAGTCCATCGCGTTCCACCTCCCTGCGTCGACGGTCTCGGTTCGATGGTGCGGGACAGTACGGTCCGCCGCAGTGTCAGGCGCCCTCCTGGAGGCGTCGCCGGTCCTCCTCGTCCCAGGTACGGGTGTCGCGCGGCTGCGTGTACGGCTCGGCCCGCGGAGGGAGTCCGCCGGCGATGGCCCGTTGCCGCACGGTCTCCGCGTCGAACTCCAGGCCGAGCAGGATCGCCAGGTTCGTGATCCACAGCCACACCAGGAAGTCGATGTGCGCACCGCGCCCTTGAACGCCCTGCCCCACGCCTGTCCGGGCAGTTCGGTCGGCGCGTCCGGTGCCCGGCGCTCGACCTCCGGGGCGGGGCCGCTCTCCGGCGCCCGGGCCTCGTCGTGGTCGCGGTGTCTGCCTGGAAGGTGCAGTCCGTCCATGGTCACCGGGTAACCAGGGGGTCACCCCTCACGCCTTCGGGTGCGCCGGCGCCGAGGCCGTTCGTCCGGCGCGCCACCTGGCCGGTGGCCACGAGGAAGCGCCGCGGGGCCACCTGGCCGGTGCCTTCGTGCGGCTGCGGCCGCCGCACCTCCGACGCCCTCGTCCAGTCCCGCACGGCG